>NZ_JASTTF010000010.1:0-86293 GCF_055700955.1 Corynebacterium sp. 1103A | reverse complement strand
GTCGTGCCACAGTTGTCATTCTGGTCCATCTCCTCATGCAGGTTGGGAACCCACACACAAACCATCAGACACTCTCGCGTTACACCACACTAAGGGACGCAACCCCAACTAGCCGTGGCTTACCCCAACCGATTCGCGGACTACTTGTAAACCAAGCCCCCGCACACAAACAATCGGACACTCTCTGGCATGGTGGAAAGATACCTCACTTCCCCAGCTAGATGCTGGTTTCAGCGTGTCCACCACCAAGGGGTCAGGTCCTCTGCCATCCACGCACAGACCGTATCCATTGCTGGCGCAGAATACGCCGAACTAGGCGTAGCAATGTCCGCCAAAGATGCATTGGCCAAATTAGAGCATCGCAAGGAAATCGAAGCGCAGGTACTTAAGCTCATTCAGGATATTCCTCAAACCAAGATTCTTTTATCCATGCCCGGCATCGGCCCGCGTAGTGCGGCGCAGATCCTCATGACTGCTGGCGATATGTCCGACTTCCCCGATGCAGCGCACCTAGCGTCCTACGCAGGCCTATCACCGCGGACGAATCAGTCGGGAACGTCCATTATGTCGAATTCGCCCAACCGGGCTGGCAACAAAAAATTAAAGAACGCCCTATGGCAATCTTCTTTTGCATCGATCAGATTCCACGAGCGCTCCCGGCAATTTTATGAACGAAAACGCAAAGAAGGCAAAAGACACAACGCCGCAGTCGTCGCACTCGCACGCCGACGCCTAAACGTTCTCTTCGCCATGATGCGCAACGGCGAGCACTACCGAGACATCTCTACAGCCCGGGAGGCCGCAGCAGCCTAGAACCAACAGAACCGCACCTCAAGCCGATTGAGCAGCAAGCCCAATCGGCTCCTCAAGATGCCCGAAAACAACATCCACAACGTGAAGCAGAAACCCTTCACACCCCCAACAAGCCCACCCGCGGAGTTGACAACCTATATAGGAACACCCCCCTTTCCTCCCCCATTGCCCGCCGCGCGCCCTGCGCGGCGGGCATTTAAACTACTAATCCCCCGGCGCCAAGGCTCAACCTGGCACCGGGGGGATTAAGTCTTTAACTCAGACAATCAAGTTTTAGCGCAGCGCACGGTTGAGCCGTGCGCGAGGGGACTCCTTAGCCGAAGCGGCCGGAGATGTAGTCTTCGGTTTCCTTCTTTTCCGGGTTCTCGAAGATCTTGGTGGTGTCGTTGAACTCCACCAGGTGGCCCGGCTTGCCGGTGGCCTCCAGGGAGAAGAAGCCGGTCTTATCGGACACGCGGGAAGCCTGCTGCATGTTGTGGGTCACGATGACGATGGTGAATTCCTGCTTCAGCTCGTGAATCAGGTCCTCGACCGCCAGGGTGGAAATCGGATCCAGGGCCGAGCACGGCTCGTCCATGAGCAGCACCTCCGGCTCGACCGCGATGGCGCGGGCGATGCACAGACGCTGCTGCTGACCGCCGGAGAGGCCGCCGCCCGGCTTGTCTAGGCGGTCCTTAACCTCGTCCCACAGGTTGGCGCCGCGCAGGGATTTCTCCGCGACCTCCTTGAGCTTCTTTTTGTTCTTCTCGCCGGACAGCTTCAGGCCGGCGACGACATTGTCCTCGATGGACATGGTCGGGAACGGGTTGGCCTTCTGGAATACCATGCCGATGGTGTTGCGCACCGAGACCGGGTCGACCTTGGAGTCGTAGATATTCTGGCCGTCCAGCAGGATCTCGCCCTTGACGTAGGCGCCCGGGATGACCTCGTGCATGCGGTTGAGGGTACGCAGCACGGTGGACTTACCACAGCCGGACGGGCCGATGAACGCAGTTACCGCCTGGGCCGGGATGTGCATGTTGACGTTCTGCACAGCGTGGAAGTCGCCGTAGTAGATATTGACGTCGTTGAGTTCGAGTTTGGACATCTTGTGCTCCTGAGTATGAGAGTTGTCGGTGAAAGTTCGGGCCGTGAAGGCAGTGCGAGTTACTGCTTGACCGAGAACTTCGCGGAGATGATACGGGCGGCAACGTTGAGCAGCGCAATGAGAAGGACCAGGGTGAAGGCGGCGCCCCACAGCTTGTCGAGGACGGCCTCGGTAACGCCGGCCTTGTACATGTCCAACATCATCAGCGGCAGCGAGGACATGGTGCCACCGGTCGGGTCCCACTTCAGGGCGCTGGTGGAACCGACCAGGATGAGAACCGGAGCGGACTCACCCATGATGCGGGCGATTGCCAGCATGACACCGGTGGCGATACCGGACAGTGCGGTCGGAAGAACGATCTTGGCGATGGTCTTCCACTTCGGCACGCCCAGGGCGTAGGAGGCCTCGCGCAGGTCCATCGGGACCACGCGCAGCATCTCCTCGGTGTTACGGACGACGATCGGAATCATCAACAGCAACAGGGACCACGCCAGGGCCAGACCGGAGCGGTCGAAGCCCATGACGCCGATCCAGGCGGCGTAGACGAACAGGGCGGCAACGATGGACGGGACACCAGACAGGATGTCCACCATGAAGGTGGTGACGCGGCCGAGCCAGCCACCGCGGGAGTACTCGACCAGGTAGATGGCGGTAAACACGCCGATCGGGACGGCGATGATGGTCGCCAGGCCGGCCTGGATGATGGTACCGACGATGGCGTGCAACGCACCGCCGCCGGGCTGGTGGTACATGACGCCCAGCATGTCCTCGGTCCACCACTCCAGGTTCAGAGTGACGGGCAGGCCCTTGGCGATGAGCTCCCAGAGCACCCACACCAGCGGGATGAGAGCGACAATCATGCACAGGTAGATTAGGACGGTCGCCGCGCTGTTGGCGAACTTGCGCTTGCCCGAAATGTCGGTAAAGGCGTTGTGCGTGGTCGAAACGTCAGAAGCAGCTACAGCATTAGACATTGTTTTTATCCTCACTCTTCTACTTCTTGGAGACGATCGCGCGGGCAATGGCGTTGACGATGAACGTCAGCAAGAACAGCACCAGACCGGCGGCGATGTAGGCGCCCGCCTTAATCGGGTTGTTAAACTCCGGTGCCGCGTTCGCAATCGCGGTCGCGAAGGTGGTACCGCCATCGAACAGGGAGAAGCGGAACTCGGACGACGGGCCGACGACCATGTACAGGGCCATCGTCTCACCGAGCGCGCGGCCCAGGCCCAGCATGGCGCCGGAGATGTAGCCCGACAGGCCGAACGGCAGGACGGTCATGCGGACGACTTCCCAGCGCGTAGCACCCAGGGCGAGGGCGGACTCGACCTGCCCCTTCGGGGTCTGGACGAAGACCTCGCGTGCGGTTGCAGCGATAATCGGCAGAATCATCACGGCCAGGACAATGCCACCGGTGAACATGTTGCGGGCGGTTGCGAACGACGGCGAGTTCTCGTAGACGGTGAAGAGAAAGAACCCACCGGCCCAGCTGTGAATCCACTCGTAGAATCCCGAGAGCACCGGGCCCAGGACCAGCCAGCCCCACAGGCCATAAACAATGGACGGGACGGCGGCCAGCATGTCGACCAAGAAGCCCATCGGCTTGACCAGGCGCGCCGGCGCGTAATTGGACAGGAAGATGGCCACGCCCAGTGCCACCGGCATGGCGATGATGAGAGCCAGCACCGACATGGTGACCGTGGCGGCGAACAGGTTCGGGATACCGAAGTACATTTCGTCCACGCTGGACGTGTCCCACGGACCCGTGTAGGTGAAGAAGCCGAGGTAGCCTTCGGCGTTGCGGTTCAGCGCGGGGACGGCACGAATAATCAGGAAGATGCCGATAGCCGCAATGAAAACGGTGATAAGGGTGGCGGATGCCGTGGATAAAATCTCAAAGACGCGATCACCGGGGCGCTTAACGCCGCCGGTCTTCACCCCCTCGGAAGCGCCCTGGGGTTCGTTGTCGGGTTGGCCCGCGGCGGTGGTCGTGGCCACGGAGTGGCCTTCCACGTTGCGGTCGTCGTCGAGCTTCTTGTGCTCACCCGTTGTCGAGTTGTACTCAGCCATGTGGCGGGGATCCTTCAACTTGTAGGGTTTTTACGTGTGTCACATCTTCCCGTTTAACGGGAAGAACCCCCGACGGCGTAGAGAGCGGCCGGCGGGGGAATTCAACCATCCGGAACATCACCGCGCGCTGCGGGCGGGGCGATGCACCAGTCAGTATGAGGATATTTTAGGACGCTTGAATCTCGTCCACAGCCGTCTTCAGGCGGTCCAGGTGAGCACCGGAGACCGGAATGTGACCGGCCTCGGTCAGGCCCTCATCCTGGCGATCCAGAGCGGTCTTCAGGAACTCCTTCAACAGGGCTGCCTCGGACTCGTCGTAACCAGCGGAGCAGACAATCTCGTAGGTGGTCAGAATGAGCGGGTAGGAACCCTCCTCAGAGGAAGAGAACAGGGCCTCGGAGTTAACAACCATGTCGTTACCCTCGGTCTCGAACTCCAGGTTCTCCAGAGCAGTACCGACGGTCTCCTCGGACAGCTCGGTCGGGCCGGCACCAAAGTCAATCTTGGCAACACCCAGACCAGCCTGCTCAGCGTGCGAGTGCTCGACGTAGGTGATGCCGCCGTCAATGCTGGAGACCTGGGTAGCAACACCGGAAGAGCCGTTGGCGCCCTCGCCGACCTCGGTCGGGAAGTTCTTGCCGCCCTCATTGTCCCACTCTTCGGTGGCGTCGTGCAGGAACTTCTGGAAGTTGTCGGAGGTACCGGACTCGTCGGAGCGGTAGACCACGGAGATGCGGGTGTCCGGCAGGTCAACGCCCTCGTTGTCAGCCTGGATGGCCTCGTCGTTCCATTCGGTGATGTCGCCCTTGAAGATCTTGGCAACGTTCTCGGTGGAAAGGTTCAGCTCGTCAACGCCCTCCAGGTTGTAGGCGATAGCAACCGGGCCGATGACGAACGGCAGGTGCCAAGCGTCGTTGCCGTTGCAACGATCCTTAGCAGCGTCGACCTGCTCCTCCTCCAGCGGGGAGTCGGAGCCGGCGAAGGTGACCTGGCCGTCGACGAACTGGGTACGGCCGGAGCCGGAGCCGGTGGCGTTGTACGCAAGGCTAGCGTCGCCGCCAGTAGCTTCCTGGAACTTGGAAGCGAAGTAGTCCATAGCGTTCTGCTGGGAGGATGCGCCTTCACCAGTCAGCTCGCCGGAGACCTCGGTCTCACCCTCGGCGGAGGAATCAGAGTCGTTGCAGGCGACCAGCGCGGTAGAAGACGCCGCGATGATGCCGAAGATTGCAGCGGTGCGCTTGAAATTGCGAATCACGGGAAACCTTTCCTGTGGAGATCAGATTCAACTTGATTGTCCGAGCACCTTTACCCGCGTGCTCTCACCCCATGGGACGGTGGAGCCGGGCTGACCCCCAGCGCGGTGGAACTGGCCTTTAAGCGGTGAACTAGTCCGCAGCACAGTACCTCCGAGCCGCAAAGGCCTGGATACTCACAACACTTAAAGCTATCCAGCCTTGGTTAACCCGAAAGGTGCGTTTCGGTTAACACTGAGTTAACAATCGTCTCCCGGCGAGTGATTCTACTCACCTTCCACGTTTCACTGTGTTCTTCACCTGGCTTATGTTTGGATTTGGTCCGTTTTTGGACTGGCCCTAGCGCTTCTTCACACCGTAGACGCAGTGACGCTCGGCCACCTCAAAGCCCGCTTTGTCGTAGGAGCGCACGGCCGGGGCGTTGTCCGCCTCCACGTACAAAATCACCTTGTCAGCGCCCTTGTCCCGCATGCGCTGCAGGCCCATCGCTAGCAGCGGCCGGGATAGCCCCTTGCCCCGGTAGGAGCTGGCTAGCCCGATGACGTAGACCTCACCGAAGGACTCGTCCTCCTCGGTGGTTGCCGGGGAATGCCATTTGGTCCAGTGGAAGCCGGCCAACGTCGTTTCCGCACCGCGGGTATCCCACAGGAAGAGCACGTCCGCAGGATCGAACCAGGAGTTGTCCTTGCCGCGTTCCAAGCGCTCGGCGTCCCAGCCGCCCTGCTCCGGGTGCCAGCTAAACGCCTCGTTGTTGACCGCCAGCCAGGCACGGTCCACGGCAGCGGCCCCGAAGCGTTCGGCGGCCGCCGGGTAATCCAGGGCCTGAAGGCCCGGCGCGTCGTCGGCAGAAAAGGCCGCGGCGCTGGACAACGGTTCCCCTTGGACGGCCATGACCAAAAGCTCGCGCTCTACCTCCCGGCCCGCGGCGGCCAGGCGCTGGGCCGCCGGCAGGTTGCCGTGCGCCCAGACCGGGCGGTCACCAAGCTCGGCCAGCAGGGCCTTGCCCCCGCCGTGGCCGCGGTAGTCGGGGGCGACGAAGAGCTCGGCGCTGTCGCCGTCGTCAGCCGCCGCCCCGGCTAGGTCCTCGCCCACCCAGAGCAGGGTGTGGGTATGGCCCAGGCGGGCGTCCTCCAGCCCCGCCAGGAACTGCTCGGACAGAGGCGCTACCCCGTCGGCCTGGGCGGCGTCGCGCGCCAGGGCGGCGACGGCGCGGGCCGTGGCGGCATCGTCGGGCAGGTGCGTGGTCTTAGTGTTAGTCACTGTCATGGTTTCCAGGATAGTTTGCAACAATGGAGCATGTGACTGACGTTGTTGTGCCCGCCCGCGCCCGCAAGCCCCTCGCCTGGTTGCTGGGCATCGCCGCGGTGGGCGGAAGCCTATTCGTGATGGACTCCGGCTTCGCCATGCATGCGGAGCACTCCATTTCCCAGCGGGTCAAGGAAGAATCCAAGCTGGAAAACTCCCCCGAGGTCTTCGTCGGGGGCATGCCCTACCTGGGGGCGGCGGTAACCAACGAGATCCCGCTGATCGAGGTCAAGTCCCTCGACGTGGAGGTCCCCCACCTAGGGATGATCAACGCGCAGACCACCCTGCGCGATATCACCGTCGCCGCCGACCAGCTGACCAGCGGCAACTTCGCCGGCGCGTCGGTGTCCACCTTCTCGCGCGCCATCACCTTGGACGGGGTCGCGCTCGGGCGCCTGCTGAGTATCACTGACTTGTCGATTGCCAACCCGGACAACATCTCACCTACGGGCGGCATGGCCTCCGAGGCCGAGCTCAGCGGCACCGTCGCCGGCGCGAAAGAGCCCACCCGGGTGCGCGTGACGCTGCGGCTAGTCGGCGAACGCTTCTACATGCGCCCTGTGGAGATCTTGGAGCTGGCCGAGGGCACGAGCGAGGAAGAGGCCACGAAGGCCTTCGAGTTGGAGCTGGATACCCGGCAGCTGCCCCTGCCCGCCCAGGCCACCGCCGTGCGCCTGCAGGGTGGCGGCATCACTTTCGAGACCCAGCGCCGCAACACCCACCTGCAGCCCGGGCAGCTCGCCCCCATCGAGATCGCCGGAGACTACGACTCCGACGGGCGCGAGGTCAACGACGAGAATTCCGGCGCCTAGCCGCGCCTACTTAATCCGGATCAGATCCCGCAGGATCTCCTTGAGGCTGCGCTTGTGTGGCTCGCCGGCCTCCTGCGGGGCGAATACCTCGAGGGCGTCCGGCACCGACTTGAGCTGTACCCGGGTGTGCGTGCCCTCGGATTCCCCGTCCGCCTGGAAGCGGTGCGGGGTCGGGCAGCTCAGCGTCACCGCGGCGGCGTCGTCGAATTGCAGGGTGCGCGCGTTGGTGACCTTGTTGAGCCAGCGGCGGTGATCCACGCCAATGAGGTGCAGCATGCCGACCAGGCCGGACACGCCCTGTAGGCTGCTCAGGCCGAACAGGCCCAGCCCCTCGTCGAAGGAGTTGCGCGGGTTGGTCACCATGGGCAGCGGGCCCAGAAAAGTCCACGGGTTGGTATTCGAGGCCAGCATCAGGGGCACGTTCTCGTGCTCCCAGCGCTGCCCGTCGCGGCCTTCCGCGACCACGCTGATGCGCGGCGGCCGGCGCAGCGCGCGGGTATAGGCGCGCACCCCGATGGCCAGGTAGCGCAGCGGGGTGGCCGCAAAGCCGCGCTCGCGGGCGCGGTCCACGCGCGCCAAGACGTCGGCGTCCAGACCGAAGCCCGCGTTCACCGCGAACCAGCGCTCGTCCCAGGTGCCCAGGCAGATGGTGCGGGTGCTGTGGCGGTCAAGCAGCCGGGCCAGCACGTGGGTCGCGTCCACGGCTCCGGCGGGAAAGCCCAGCGCGCGCACGAAGACGTTCGCCGAGCCGGTCGGGATGATAGCCAGCATGGGCAGCTCCTCCGGGCGGGGCCGCTGCCCGGAATCGTGCACCTGCCCGAGCAGGCCGTTGACGATCTCGTTGACGGTGCCGTCGCCGCCCATGGCGATGACCGCGTCGAAGTCTGAGCGGCGCATGCCGGCCACCATCTGCTCCGCATGCCCCGGGTACTGGGTCATCCGGGCCTCCATGGACAGCCCGGGCACCGCCCGCAGCGCCGGCACGACCTGCCGCAGCAGGCCGGCGTTCTGGCTCGTGGAATTCGGGTTCAAAATTAATAGGACACGCACATACCACACTCTATAGACCCGGGCCGGGTTTCGCTGGCCCTTCCCCCGCCCAACCACGCAGTGCCGACGCGCAGTTAGCTAGGATCGAGGGCATGACTGAGCGAAACGAACACTCCGAAAACCCCGAGAACACTACCCCGGCGGGCGAGCCGGCCCCGGATACGGCTGCCGATGCCGCCGCGGCGAACACCGGCTCCAATGGCAAGCTCAACGGCAACGCCGCCGTGAACCACGCCGCCGAGGCTTGGAAGGACGCCTCGGCCCGCAACATCCCGGCCCCGGACTTCGCCGAGATCCCCGTCTCGGAGGACACCGCCAACCTGCGCCAGGGCCCGTCCCTGCACGACGGCCTGCTGGCCCTCCTGCCACTGGTGGGCGTGTGGCAGGGCGAGGGCCAGGCACACGGCACTGACGGCAACGAGTACACCTTCGGCCAGCGCCTGATTATCGCCCACGACGGCGAGAACTACCTGTCCTTTAGCTCCCGGACCTGGAAGATCGACTCCGAGGGCAACCCGGGCGAGGCCGACGTGCGTGAGTCCGGCTACTGGCGGATCTCTCCGAAGGACGAGATCGAGATGACCTACACGTCCTCGACCGGAATCGTCGAGATCTTCTATGGCGAGCCCTTCAACGAGCGCGCCTGGCAGCTCGAGTCCGCCTCGACCATGGTCACCGAGACCGGCCCGAAGAACCTGGGCCCGGGCAAGCGCATGTACGGGCTCATGCCCAACAACAACCTGGGCTGGGTCGACGAGCGCCTCGTCGACGGCGAGATGCGCCCGTACATGTCCGCCGAGCTTTCCCGCGTCGCCGGCTAGCTTCTCGCGCTACGCCGCCACCGCGGCGTCGATAAGCGCGCGGATCTCCTTCTCGTTGTCCAGGGCCGCCAGCTTGGTCCCGTTCAGCGAGCGGACGCGCACCCCGGTGCGCACCGAGGAGACCAGCCAAACCGAGTCCGAGCGCTGCAGGTAGCCTAGGTCCATCTCCTTGGCCTTGCAGTTATAACCGCGCTCCTCGGCCAGCGCGAACAGCGCCGCCTGCGTGGTGCCCGGCAGAATCCCCGGGGCCTTGGGTGTGCGCAGCTTCTTCCCGCGCACCGCCACGACCGTCGAGGTCGCCCCCTCCAGCACCAGCCCGCTGTCCGGGTGGGTATAGATGACGTCGTCGTAGCCGTCGTGGCGGGCCTGCCGCAGCGTAGCCAGCGTCGCGGCGTAGTTCAGGGTCTTGGCCAGCACCTTGTCATCGGCCTGCCAGCGCCGCGGGGTGGCCCACACACGCACCCCCTTCGCCCGCTGGGTCAACACGTCCGCGCCGATGGGCTGGACCGCCACCCACGCCGTGGGTACCCCGGTCGAGGCCCGCCCCCGCGAATAGGTCCAGGTGCACTTGGCCTCCTCCGCGTCGAATTCGCTCGCGGCCAGCGCGGTGGCCTCCAGCCACTTGTCCAGGCACGGTTCCGGCAGCCCGAGAGCGTGGGCGGAGCGGGCAAAGCGCTGCGCGTGCCGCTCGACGTTCTTGGCCTCCCCGCCCCTAATGAGCAGGGACTCAAAGACCCCGTCACCCCGGGTGACGGCCGCGTCGTCCCAAAAGACCAGGGGCAGCGTGGGGTTGTGGCGGCGGATCGAACCCCCGAAGGGCTCGACCACGTAGATTACGGGCGCAGGTTGTAGCATGCCCATAATTATGCCCCGTTGGACCTAGCCAAGCAGGCGAATGGCGCGTTACGATGGCAAGTGTGAGTTATTCTTCTGTTCTTCTTCAGCGCCTCGGCGCTGCCGAATTCCAGTCAGAAACAACGCTTGATGCCGTCGGGGTCGCGTGGCATTACGGAAACCCCTTGGGCGAACAGCGCGCCGCCCAGTCCGGCCCCGTCGTCGTAGACCGCAGCCACCGCCGTTTCTTGCAAGTCAGCGGACCGGACTCCGCGGAATTCCTTAACAACCTTCTGTCGCAGAAGCTGGACGATGTCCCGGTGGGCTATAGTGCCACGGCCCTCGATCTAGACATCCAGGGCCACATCCTGCACCAAGCAGACACCACCCGCACGGCCGAGGGCTTTTTCCTTGACCTACCCGCGGGCCAAGCAGACAGCCTACGGGATTTCTTGAGCAAAATGGTCTTTTGGTCGCAGGTAGAAGTCACGGAACCCGACTACGCGCTGCTGACGGTCCTGGGCGACGGCGAAGTCTCCACCCCCTCCTCCACCGTCTTTAGCCGGGACGTCGACTGGCCGGGGATCCGCCGCCGCGACATCGTAGTGCCCCGCGCTGAACTGGCAAACGCCGTCGCGGAGCTGGAAGCGGCCGGGCTGACCCTGGCCGGGCTCATGGCGTATACGGCCGAGCGCATCCGCGCCCGCGAACCGGAGCTGGCCGCAGACTTGGACAACAAGTCCATCCCCCACGAGGTCCCGCAGTGGATCGGCCGCGGTAAGCACGCCGGCGCCGTGCACCTGAACAAGGGCTGCTACCGCGGGCAGGAGACCGTGGCGCGCGTGGAAAACCTCGGCCGCTCACCCCGCCTGCTGGTACTGCTGCACTTGGACGGCTCGGCCCCGCAGCTGCCCGAACCGGGAGCCGACATCACCTTCTCCGGTCGCCGCGTCGGGCGGATGGGCTCTCTCGTCGACGACTGCGACTTCGGCCCCATCGCCTTGGGGTTGGTCAAGCGCTCCGCCCTGGATTCCGGGCAGCTGACCATCGGCCAGGCGGCCGCCAATCTGGATCCGGATTCCATTCCCACCTCCGAGGGGCCGAAGGCCGGGCGCGCGGCCATCAACAAACTGCGGGGCAAGTAGAGCCACCCGTTTACGGGCCTAGTGAGAAAACCCTTTAAGTCTCTCACTAGGCCATTTGCCCTGCCTTAGGGGGTCGTGCGGAATTTTTTTGACGTACAGGCTATTGTGTCTTACAGGAAGATACTCAAATGACAAGCCGATGGGGCCATCCGAAACCCTGGATCGTGCCCTACACACCTCAAGGGGGTCATGCACATGGGACGCGGACGCGCGAAGGCAAAGCAGACCAAAGTTGCACGCCAGTTGAAGTACAATTCTCCGGAGATGGACTTGGATTCGCTCCAGCGCGAGCTAGCCTCCAAGAAGCCGGGCGATGGATGGGGCCGAGAGGATGAAGAAGACGACCGCTACGAAGACCCATACGCCGACTACATCGACGACTGGGACGACGAAGACAAAGGTTAACCCCTAAAAACGCCACTACGCCGCCGGCAACTAGAACTTGGTCACCGGCGGCGTTGGTGTATCTAAGGGCTACTAGAAGTTCGGGTGGTTGCCGCTCACCACGACGCGGGGCGCGCCCTCGGCGGACTTGCGCACCTCGCCCAGCTCCCAGGCGTCCAGGTGGCGGGCGGTGAGCATGGCCAGCGCGCGGTCGCGGTCCTCGGCGGAGACCACCGCCACCATGCCAACACCCATGTTGAAGGTCTTTTCCATCTCGGACAGCTCGACCTTGCCCACCGAGGAGATGGTGCGGAAGATCTGCCCCGGGGTCCAGGTGGAGCGGGCCACGTGCGCGGTCAGCCCCTCCGGTATGACGCGCTCCAGGTTGCCGGCCAGGCCGCCGCCGGTGACGTGGCAGAACGTTGCCACGTGGCACTCCGCGGCCAGCGCAAGGCAGTCCTGGGCGTAGATGCGGGTCGGGATGAGCATCTCCTCACCCAGGGTCCGGCCGAGCTCGTCCATGTAACCGTCCAGCGGCAGTCCGGCCTGCTCGAGCAGGACGTGGCGGGCCAGGGAGTAGCCGTTGGAGTGCAGGCCGGACGAGCCCATGGCGATGAGCACGTCGCCGTCGCGGACCTTGTCCGGGCCCAGCACGCTATCAGCCTCGACCACGCCCACGGCGGTGGCGGAGACGTCGTAATCATCGACCTCCATCACGCCGGGGTGCTCGGCGGTCTCGCCGCCCAGCAGCGCGGCACCCGCCTGCACGCACCCCTCGGCGATGCCGGCCACGATCTCCGCAACCTTTTCCGGAACGACCTTGCCGACGGCGATGTAGTCCTGCAAAAACAGCGGCTCGGCGCCGCAGACCACCAGGTCATCGACGCACATGGCCACCAGGTCAATGCCGATGGTGTCGTGCTTGTCCATCGCCTGGGCCACGGCCAGCTTCGTGCCCACGCCGTCCGAGCCCGCCGCCAGGATGGGCTCCTTGTAGTCGCCGAGCTTGAACAGGCCCGCGAACCCGCCCAGGCCGCCCATGACCTCCGGGCGGGTAGCGCGCTTGGCGTGCGGGGCGAACAGCTCAACAGCGCGATCGCCGGCGGCGATGTCCACGCCGGCGGCGGCGTAAGTGTTGTCAGTCGTATCGGTCATAGCGAAAGTTTCATTCCTTGGGGTCTTTTTAAGAGTTCTGGCTCATTAGCGTACGTACGGCCTCCGCGTTGGGGTTACCGGCCGGCAGGCCCAGCGGGTAGTGGCCGTCGAAGCAGGCGGCGCACAGCTGGCTGCGTGGTTGCTCGGTCGCCGCGATCATCTCATCCACGCTGACAAAGCCCAGGCTGTCGGCGCCGATGGCCTCGCAGATGGTCTGGCAGATGACCTCCGGGTCATCGCTCGACGCGACGTTGGCGATGAGTTCGCCCGGGGAGGCAAAATCGATGCCGTAGAAGCATGGCCACTTCACCGGCGGGGAGGCGATCCGCACGTGGACCTCGGCCGCACCTGCCTCCCGCAGCATGCGAATGAGGGCGCGCTGGGTGTTGCCGCGGACGATGGAGTCATCCACCACCACGAGCTTCTTGCCGGCGATGACCTCCTTGAGCGGGTTGAGCTTGAGCCGGATGCCCAGCTGGCGCAGGGTCTGCGTGGGCTGGATGAAGGTGCGGCCCACGTAGGCGTTTTTCACCAGGCCGTGGGCGAAGGTGATGCCGGATTCGCGGGCGTAGCCGACCGCGGCCGGGTTGCCTGACTCCGGCACCGGGATGACCAGGTCGGCGTCTTCGGCCGGGAACTGGCGGGCCAGGCGGCGGCCGATGTCCACGCGGGTCTCGTTGACCGAGCGCCCGGAGATCTGGGTATCGGGGCGGGCCAGGTAGACGTATTCGAAGACGCAGCCGTGGCGGGTGGGGTCGAGGAATTTCTCGGAACGGATCCCGGTCTCGTCGATGGCGACGAGCTCGCCCGGTTCGATTTCCCGGATGAACTGCGCGCCCACGATGTCGAGCGCGCAGGTCTCGGAGGCGATCACGAAGCCCTGCGGCAGGCGGCCCAGCGCCAGCGGGCGCACGCCGTGCCCGTCGCGGGCAGCGTACAGGGTGTGGCCGTCGGTGAAGGTCAGGCAGAAAGCGCCCTGAACGCGGGGCAGCAGCTGGCGGGCGGATTCAAAGACGGAGGTTTCCTCATTGACGCCGTCGCCCAGCAATATAGACAGGCACATCGAGTCGGAGACCGACTCCTCGTGCGGCTTAATCAGCCCGCGGTCCATGGCCTCTTGGCGCAGGTCCAGGTAGTTGACCAGGTTTCCGTTGTGGCCGAGCGCGATGTCCACCCCGTTGGAGGACGCGCCGAACATCGGCTGCACGTTGGACCATTCCTTGCCACCGGCGGTGGAATAGCGGGTGTGTCCGACGGCCACGTTGCCCTGCAGGGAGCTCAGGATGGACTCGTCGAAGATATTGGCTACCAGCCCCATGTCTTTGAAAACCACCAGGCGGTCATCATCCCCGACCGCCATGCCGGCGGCCTCCTGACCGCGGTGCTGGAGGGCGAAAAGCCCGAAATAGGTAAGCTTGGAAACCTCTTCTCCCGGGGCCCAGACGCCGAAAACGCCGCATTCTTCCCGCGGAGAGGTCTCGCCGTGATCGTCGAGATTAGTGAGGCCAGTTGTCTGAAGTGAGTTGACGGCTTCCACGCCGGTTATCTTAGTCGTTTAGCCAGTCCGGCACTAATACCCGGCCGCCCTCGTGCCCGCTTGCGCGGCTCAGCGGCCCAGCGGGATGATGGGCAGCCACTCCGCGATCTCCGCGGCGCGGGAGCCGGAAGCATCAACCTGTCCTGCGTCGACGGCGGTTTGCCAGCTGGTATGCCCGGTGACCAAACGCAGCCACGTGTGCGGATTCGTCTCCACGACATTGGGTGGGGTGCCGCGGGTGTGGCGCGGCCCCTCAATACACTGGACGGCCACGAACGGGGGTACCCGCAGCTCCACCGAGTGCCCCGGCGCGTCCTGCTCCACCAACCGGGCTGTATTGCGTACCGCCTGCGCCAGCGTGGCCCGGCTCGGCCGCTCCGCGGCGTCCGGACTTTCTTGCTGAATCCACTCTGCCAAAGCCACGACGGCCGCGCGCGCCGCAGCGGGATCTGCCTTCTTTGCCATGCCGCCCAGTCTAGTCCCCGCCACCCCGGCGCTGCCTGCGCGCAACCGTGCGGCAGTCCGCGACGCCACGTGCCCTAATCCTTCCTCCCGCCCTGGTAGCTTTATATATTATGACAACTACTCCGCAGACGCAGGATGCTCTTAAGTCCCCGCAAATCACCCTTCGTTTCATGGCTTCGCCCACTGATGTCCGCATGGCTGGCGCCCAGGGCATCAGCGGCGGCCGCGTTCTGGAATGGATCGACAAGGCCGCCTACGCGTGCGCGGTCCAGTGGTCCGGCCAGTACTGCGTGACCGCTTACGTAGGCCACATTCACTTCACCCGCCCCATCCCCTCGGGCCACATCGTGGAGGTCCGCTCCCGCATTGCGATGACCGGCCGGTCGTCCATGCACATCGTCAACGAGGTACTCTCCGCGGACCCGCGCGACGGCATCTTCACCCGCGCCTGCGACTGCCTGGTCATCTTCGTGGCCAAGGACGCCGAAACCAACAAGTCGACCCCGGTGCCCACGTTCACCCCGGAAAACGACGAGCAGCGCCGCGTCGCCGAGGCCGCCCAGTCTCGTATTGAGCTGCGCAAGGCCATCGAAGAGGAGATGGAACAGCAGACCTACGAAGGCCCGTCCGACGCCCCGCGGCTCATCAACCGCTTTCTGGCCAAGCCGACGGACGTCAACTGGGGCGGCAAGGTCCACGGCGGCACCGCCATGGAGTGGATCGACGAGGCCGGCACCGCCTGCACCATGGAATGGTCCGGTGAGCACACCGTGGCCGTCTACGCCGGCGGCATCCGCTTCTACCGCCCGATTGCCATCGGCGACCTCATCGAGGTCGACGCCCGCATGATGCGCACCGACAACCGTTCGATGCAGATGTCCATCCACGTGCGCGCCGGCAACCCGCGCGGCGGCCGCAACAACCTGGAGACCGCCATCCACGCCACCGTGGCCTACATGGCCATCGACCGCGACTTCCAGCCGCAGGCCGCGCGCCAGTTCACCCCGGTCACCGACGAGGACAAGCGCCTGGCCGAGCACGCCAACATCCTGCGGGAGCTACGCGGTAAGTACTCTCCCAAGCCCCTCATCGTCGCGCCCAACAACCAGCACATCGACTAAGCCCGACCCTGCAATCAGCGCCCAAAACGGCAACGCGCTAGTCGGCGCCTGCCGGCCGGCGCAGCATCCAGTCCCGCGCCAGAAAGTAAATTACGCCGGCCCCACCACGGCCACGACCGCTACCCGGATTACGACGGTTGCCTTTTCCTTTGCTTTCATGCGGTTCACCTTCTCTCATGCCCTAGGCCCGGCCAGTAAATCGTCCGAATTTTCCGTCCCCTGACGGTTCTTCGGCCCCCGGTGGCCCTGTCTTCACTACTTTTACTAGCGCCCTGTCCGGGCTCTTAGCCGGCACCGACGACCACCATCCACACGGCGACCAGGTGGACCGCGGCGGCCGCGATTGTCGCGGAGTGGAAATGTTCGTGGTAGCCGTAGATGCGCGCGTTGCGCCCCGGCCACTTGAGCCCGTAGACCACCGCGCCTAAGGAATAAACCAGGCCGCCGGCAAAGAGCAGCCAGACCACCGCAGGGCCTTCCTGCCGCCACAGGGTCGGGATGATGGGGACTATCAGCCACCCGAGCACCAAGTACACGGCCACGGATAGCCAGCGCGGGTGCTCGATCCAGACCAGGTTGAGTATCACGCCGGCCAGCGCGCCACCCCAGGCCACTCCGAGCAGGATCCACGCGGTCGCACCGTCGAAGGCGATAAGTGATAGCGGCGTATACGTCGCCGCGATGAACACGGCAATGGTCGCGTGATCCGCCCGCCGCCACCACTGCACGGCCCGGAAGCTACCCCAGGGCCAGCGGTGGTAGGTCGCGGAAACCGCGAATAGCCCGACCAGGCATACCCCGTAGACCGTCACGCCCAGGGCCGGTGCCCAGCTCAGCGTCATCCAGGAGTAGGTAATGAGCACGGTGGCGGCGACGAGGGCGGCCAGCATGGCGAAGACGTGTCCCCACCCGCGGGTAAGCGGGCGCGGGCCGCGGTCGACCACTAGCCTAGTCCGTTCGACTATGCCGTCCTGTACCGGCGCCATTGTTCCTCCTCGCAGGTCTCCACTAGCGGAGTAACCGCTGCTTCTAGCCGTAGTATAACCTACGGTTGCGTAACCCACGGCTGTGAAAATCCTTCGAACTCGTTGCTATATGCGTTATAGTCGAACGGTGTTTAAATCTGTCTCTCTTCACCGCCCCCGCGTACTAGCCGCCGCCTTCGCCGCGGTCGCCGCCCTCGGGTTCGGCCTCGCCAGCCCTGCCGCCCCGTCCGCTCAGGCCCAATCGAGCCTCATCGACGGCTCCCTCCAGCTACCCGGCAACCAGAGCAAGCAGCCCTGGTTGGGCAACCAGCCGATGATCGTGAACAAGCGACACGTCAACGGCAACTTCTGGAAGGTGGACGTCTGGTCCCCGGCCAACCGCGCCGTTATCACCAATAACGTGCTGCTACCCGGCGGCGATCAGCCGCGCGGATCCTTCTACCTGCTGCCCGGCATCCAGGGCGGCGAGCAGGGCATGAACTGGATGAGCCACACCGACGTCGGCCCGTGGTTCGCCGGCAAGAACGTCAACGTTGTCATGCCCATCGGCGGCGCTTATTCCCTCTACACCGACTGGAATACCTCGGATCCGATCCTGGGCGTTAACAAGTGGAACACCTACATGACCCACGAACTCCCGCCGCTCATCGACGCCGAATTTCACGGCAACGGCCGCGACGCTATCGCGGGCCTGTCCTCCACCGGCGCCGCCGCCCTCGACATCGCCGGCCACGCCCCGCAGCGCTTCCGCGCCGCCGCCTCCTACTCCGGTTGCCCGGTCCGCTCCGGTGCCCTGGGATGGCCGGTCTCCAGCATCATGATGGCCGCCGGCGGCGGCTCTTCCGTCAACGCCTGGGGCCTGCCCGGCTCCCCGGCCTGGGCCGACCACGATCCCAACGCCCAGCCGCACCGACTGCGCGACGTCAAGGTCTTCGTTGCTTCCGCCTCCGGCACCCCCGGCCCCATCGACGGCAACTACGGCCCCGCCCAACACCTGGGCCCGTCCGCAACCGAGAAGGTTGCCAACGAGTGCACCAACATCTACACCCGCACCGCCCGCGCGGCCGGCGTCGACGTCAACCGTTACTACACCAACACCGGCTCCCACTCCTTCCCGCTGTTCTCCCACCAACTCAAGGTCAGCTGGGCACAAACCATCCAGCCGACCATCGGCGGCTAAACCGGCCGCTACAGGCGGGGTTAGCCACGCAACGCTAAAGCGTCTTAAGCGCCCTTTCTACACCCCGCATAAGGTCGAATGGCCCACGAAAAATGCCTCACACCGCGTACCACGGTGCGAGGCATTTTCTATCTCCCCTATTCCACCACGGAGTTCGCCCCCACGGCGTGGCCGAAGAGGTCGGGCAGGGTGGCGGACCAGGCGTCGACCAGCTGGGTCAGCGGGACGGCGGTCTGGCCCAGGATGAGGCTGTCCACCGCGGTGGTCTTGCCAACCTGAGCGGCCGGGATGCCCAGCTCCTGGGCGCGCTGGAGAACCGCGTCCGCCTTGTCCTTAGTCGTGGCCACCAGGGCGCGGGAGGCAGACTCGGAAAACGCGGCGACGAACTCGTCGTCGTGCACGGCGGCCAGATCGAGCTCAACTCCGACGCGGTTGCGCTTGGCCATCTCGAACGCGGTGACGGCCAGGCCGCCTTCGGAGACGTCGTGGGCCGCGGTGAGGTCGGAGTTGCCGTGGAAGAACTCGGCCAGCTTGGCCTCGTTGGCTAGGTCCACCTGCGGCGGCAGGCCGGACAGGCCCTTGCCGGAGACCTGCTGCCAGATGGAGCCGCCAAATTCGTCCTGGGTGGAGCCCAAGAGGATGAGGACTTCGTCCGCAGCGGTGCCCAGGTGGTGGCCGATGGAGTCGGCGACGTCGTCGATAACGCCCAGCACGCCGACGACCGGGGTCGGCAGGATGGGCTCCTCACCGGTCTGGTTATAGAAGGAGACGTTGCCGCCGGAGACTGGGATGCCCAGTTCGACCGCGCCGTCGGCCAGGCCATGGACGGCCTGGCGGAACTGCCACATCACGTCCGGGTTTTCCGGGGAACCGAAGTTCAGGCAGTTGGTGACGGCCACCGGGCGGGCGCCGGTCACGGCGACGTTGCGGTAGGCCTCGGCCAGGGCCAGGCGCGCGCCCATGTTCGGGTCCAGCTTGGTGTAGCGGCCCGAGGCGTCCGCGGAGACGGCGACGCCGCGGCCGGTCTCCTCGTCGATGCGCAGCACACCGGCGTCCGCGTGGTGCGACTGCACCGTGTTGCCGCGGACGTAGCGGTCGTACTGGTTGGTGATGAAGTCACGGGAGCACAGCGCCGGGGAGGCCACCAGCTGAAGGAGGGCATCGCCCAGCGGGGCATGATCCACGCCGCCGAAGTCCTGCAGCTTATCCTGCCACTCCGGGCGGGCGTAGGGGCGCTCGTAGACCGGGGCCTCGTCGGCGATGGTGCCGGCCGGGGCGTCCACGACGACCTCGCCCTGGTGGCGGATGACTAGGTGCTTACCGGTGGTGACCTCACCAATCTCGGCGCAGGTGACGTCCCAGTGCGCGCAGATCTCGCGGAAGCGCTCCACGTTCTCCGGGGCCACGACCGCGCACATGCGCTCCTGGGACTCGGAAGCCAGGATTTCGGCGGCGGTCATGTGCTCGGCGCGCAGCGGGACCTCGTCCAGGTTGATTTCCATGCCGCCGTCGCCGGAGGCGGCCAGCTCACTGGTGGCACAGGCCAGGCCGGCGCCGCCCAGGTCCTGGATGCCGACTACGACGCCGGCGTGGTAGAGGTCCAGGCAGCACTCGATGAGGACCTTTTCCGCGAAGGGGTCGCCCACCTGGACGGCCGGCAGCTTGCGCTCCGCGCCGTCCTCGAAGGTGTCCGACGCCAGCACGGACACGCCGCCGATGCCGTCCAGGCCCGTGCGGGAGCCGAACAGCATGACCTTGTTGCCGGTGCCGGAGGCGAAGGCCAGCTTCAGGTCCTCGACCTTCAGCGTGCCCACGCACAGGGCGTTGACCAGCGGGTTGCCAGCGTAGGACTCATCAAAGACGGTCTCGCCCCCAATATTGGGAAGACCCAGGCAGTTGCCGTAGCCGCCGATGCCTTCGACGACGCCCGGCAGGACGCGCTTGGTATCCGCGGCATCGGCCGGGCCGAAGCGCAGCTGGTCCATCACCGCGATGGGGCGCGCGCCCATGGCCATGATGTCGCGGACGATCCCGCCCACGCCGGTGGCCGCGCCCTGGTAGGGCTCGACGTACGACGGGTGGTTGTGGGACTCCACGCGGAAGGTCACCGCGTTGCCGTCCCCGATGTCGACCACGCCGGCGTTCTCACCGATACCGGCGAGGATCTTCTCCCCCATCTCTTCGGTCATGGTCTGGCCAAAGTAGCGCAGGTGCGTCTTCGAGGACTTATACGAGCAGTGCTCCGACCACATCACGGAGTACATGGTCAGCTCGGCATCGGTCGGCCTACGCCCCAGGATGTCCTTGATGCGCTGGTATTCGTCGTCCTTGAGCCCCAGCTCGCGGAAGGGCTGTTCCAGGTCCGGGTCCTGCTGGGCCTGGGAGACGGTGTCATTGTGTACGGTCATGTGCGCCTCCTAAACTGCGGCCGTCACGGCTTTGATAGCGGATACAAAAAGACCCAGGCCGTCGGTGGACGGCCCGGTAAGCGGATCGATGGCGTGCTCGGGGTGCGGCATCAGCCCCACGACCCGGCCGGTCTCGTTGGTAATACCGGCGATCGCGTTGACGGACCCGTTGTAGTTGTCCGTGTAGCGGAAGACCACGCGGCCTTCCTTCTCCAGCTCCTCGACGGTCTCCGCGGCGGCCTGGAAACGGCCCTCGCCGTGCTTGGCCGGGATGAGGATCCGCTGGCCTGCCTCAAACTCGCTGGTCCAGGCGGTCTGCGCGTTCGCGACCTCCAGGTAGGTGTCGGTGCAGTGGAAGTGCAACCCCTGGTTGCGGGTCAGTGCCCCGGGCAGCAGGCCGGCTTCGGTCAGGATCTGGAAGCCGTTGCAAATGCCCAGCACCGGCATTCCCTTGTGGGCGGCGTCGATGACCGAGCGCATAACGGGCGCGAGGGCAGAAATCGCCCCGGAGCGCAGGTAGTCGCCGTAGGAAAAGCCACCGGGGACCACGACCGCGTCCACGCCGCGCAGGTCGGCATCAGCGTGCCAGAGGTTTTCCACCTCGGCGCCGGCCCGGCGCGCGGCGCGAGCCGCGTCAACGTCGTCGAGCGTGCCAGGGAAGGTAATTACTCCGATCTTGGCGGACACTACTTGACCTCCAGCCCGGTGACCTCGTAGTCCTCGATGACGGTGTTGGCCAGCAGGGTGGCCGCGACCTTCTCCAGCTCCTCGGCCGTCACGGAGTCCGCGACCTCCAGCTCGAAGCGCTTGCCCTGGCGGACATCGCTGACCCCTTCAACCCCGATTCGACCCAGCGCGCGGACAACAGCTTGCCCCTGCGGATCCAGAATCTCGGCCTTCGGCATGACATTGACAACTACACGAGCCATTAAATTTCCTTACTGTGCTCACGGCTAGGTCTGCGCGCACTAGTTTAGCCTGCCTAGGGCCGCAAAACCTACCCATCCCAGCGGTCACCCCCACACCACTGCCCGCTCCCCCAATCGGGGCCGGAAAGTAAACACCGGGTATACCCAGCAAAGACGGAAACCAAAATCTAGGCCACACCTAGGCAAACCCCCTGCGGGCTTCGAACACGCGGCAGCGCTTACTCCCGCTAGTGTCCGCTGCGTGTTCTACAACTGAGGGTAGTGCGCTCGGAACGCATGAAATTGTCTGTCTTTCCCCCAACAAAGGTGGTTCGTTCCCTATGTCTTCTCCCCAGTCCTCGCGGCGGGTGGCCCGCCGCCGCGGCGCGCTCGTGCTCGCGGCCGTAACCTCTACCGTCACCGCCGGGATCGCCGTTCCCGCAGCCTCGGCCGCCCCGGCCGGAGACAACGTGGTTATCTCCGAGGTCTACGGCGGCGGTGGCAACTCCGGCGCCGAGTACACCCACGACTTCATCGAGCTCTACAACCCGACGGATAGCGACATCAGCCTGGACGGGTGGAACGTCGAGTACTTCTCCGCCAAGGGCGGTTCCGGCGGCACCACCCAGCTGAGCGGGACGATCCCGGCCGGGGCCCACTACCTCATCCAGCAGGCCCAGGGTAACGGCGGCAGCGCCGCTTTGCCGGCTGCCGACGCCACCGGCAGCCTGGCCATGTCCGCCACCAAGGGCTCGGTCCAGCTCAGCGACGGCGCGGGCGTAGCTATCGACTTGGTCGGCTTCGGCGAGGCCAGCCTGTCCGAGGGTTCGCCGGCCCAGGCGCCGAACAACCAGACCTCGGTCCAGCGCGACGAGCACGGCACCGACACCGATGACAATTCCGCCGACTTCTCCGCCGGCGCCCCCAGCCCGGCGGGCACCGGCGGAGGCGTGGCCCCGGAACCGGGCACCGATCCGGAGCCGCAGTATCCTCCCGCCGAGGGCGAGGTCGTGGCCATCGCCGATATCCAGGGCACGGGCTCGGCCTCCCCGCTGGTCGACCAGACCGTGACCACCGAGGGCGTCGTCACCGCCGTGTGGGAAGAAGGCGGCCTGAACGGCTACACCATCCAGGCCGGCGGCGAGTCCGCGGTCGGCGAGGCCAGCCACGGCCTGTTCGTCTACGCCGGCAATGACGGCGCTTACCCGGAAATCGGCCAGTCCGTGCGGGTTACCGGCGAGGTCTCCGAGTACTACGGCAACACCCAGGTTTCGGCGCGCAACTTCACCGAACTGGAGGAGCCGCTGGAGAAGGTCGAGCCCATCGACATCGAGGAACTGCCCGCCGGTGACGAGACCCGGGAGGCCTACGAGTCCATGCTGGTGCTGCCCGGTACCCACACCGTGACCAACAACTACGCGCTCAACACCTACGGCGAGGTCGGCCTGGCCGCGGGCCACGAGCCCCTGCGCCAGCCCTCCGATGTCCATGCTCCCTCGACGGATCCGAACTCCCCGCTCAAGCAGCTGGAAAAGGATAATGCCGAGCGCCTGGTCACCCTGGACGACGGCCGGACCCGCGACTACCTGAAGACCGATAAGGAAACCCCGCTGCCGTATATCTCCCAGGACGGCGGCCAGACCATCAAGAGCCTGCGCACCACCGACCAGGTGGAGTTCCAGCAGCCGGTCGTCGTGCACTACTCCCACGAGCAGTGGCGCTTCCAGCCCACCACCCCGGTCACCGGGGAGACCGCCGGCGCGGATCTGCCGATTAGCTGGGAGGACTCCCGCGCCGCGGAGCGCAGCGCCCTCGACGTCGAAGGCGACTACACCATCGGCGCCTTCAACGTCCTGAACTACTTCACCTCGCTTGGCGAGGAGTTCGGCGGCAGCTCCTACGACGACAAGGACGGCAACCCGGTCACCGTCAACCGCGGCACCACCCGCGGCGCCTACACCCAGAGCGCCTTCGAAGACCAGCAGGCCAAGATCGTTGCGGCCATCAACGGCCTGGACGCCGACGTCATCGCGCTGTCCGAAATCGAGGACACCTTCGGCGTGACCGGGGACCTCTCCCGCCGCGACGAGGCACTAAACCACCTCGTCGAGGAGCTCAACGCCGCGGGCGGAAACTGGAAGGCCGTCGCCTCCCCGTCGGAGGGCGTGCCGGAGGACGTCGACGTCATCCGCACCGCGTTCATCTACGACCCGGACCGCGTGCGCCCGGTGGGCGAGTCCCGCATCTTCAGCGACGCCCGCTTCACCGGTACCGCGCGTGAGCCGCTGGCCCAGGAGTTCGCCCCGGCTGGTGCCGGCGAGGACGCCGAGACCTTCGTGGCTGTAGCCAACCATTTCAAGTCCAAGGGTTCCGTAGTCAAGGATGACGCGGACCGCGGCGACGGCCAGGGCAACAACCCTAACGTGCGCAACGCGCAGGCCCAGGCGGTCCTGGACCACCTGGCTAAGCAGCCGGACTGGCAGGACAAGGCCACCTTCGTCATGGGGGACCTGAACACCTACACCCGCGAGGAGGCCCTGGATATCTTCCGCAACCACGGCTACACCGTGCCGGCGGAGACCTTCGATGCCGACGCCTCCTACCAGTTCAGCGGCCTGCTCGGCTCCCTGGACCACGTCCTGGCCAACGAGGTGGCCAGCGAGAACGTCACCGACGCGCAGGTCTGGAACATCAACGCGGACGAGCCCGTCGCCTTCGAGTACTCACGCCGCAACTACAACGCGGTCGACTTCTACGACGACTCCCCGTTCCGCTCTTCCGACCACGACCCGGTCAAGGTCGGCTTCTCCCTCGGCGGGGGCAACGGTGCCGGCGATGACGGCAACGACGGGGACGACAACCACGAGGATGACGACCAAGGCAAGCCGGCGGGTTCGGGGGATGCCGGCTCGAGTGGTTCCTCGGTGGGCGGCGCTGTCGTGGCAGTGATTGCTGGCCTGGCCGCGGTCCTGGGCATCGGTACCGCCCTGGCGGGTGGCCTGCGCGGCGTGCTGCCGATGGTGCCGGCGGATGTCCGCCGCGCCATCGAGCGCCTGCTGCCCTAGTTCGGTAGGAAGATGCTGTAGTCGGCCGGCTGCGCGCCGGCCGCTGCGGCCTTGTGCACGGCCTTGACGAAGTCCTTGACCACCTTGCGGTCCTCGAGGTTACGGCCGGACACGGACAGGCGGACGGTGTTGCCGCGCTGGGCGGAGCGTTCCGCCGCGCGGATGATGTTGCGGCGCCACCACTTGGCCGCGCCGAAGCCCTCGCCGTAGGAGAGGTTGCGCGACTGGTAGAACTTGCCGGATTCCAGCTCGTGGATGCCGCGGGTGGACACGGCCACGTCGAAGCCGAAAGCCGGCAGCACCTTGAGGGTTCCCTCCGACATGCGCCAGCGCGGCGGGGCGAAGATGGTGGGGGTGAAACCGATCTTGCCCATCTGCCGGGTCGCACCGGCCAGCCGCAGCTTTGCCTCGTGCTCATCGAGGTTGGCGAATTCCGCGCGGCGGCCCTGGACGGCCTGGTCGAAGCCGTTGAGAATCAGTACCCGGCCGGCGTCTGCTTGCTCTTTGACCCAGCCCTTCGTCTTGGAGTCCTTAGCCAGATGCCAATTGCCGTCGATATGCGGGGCAATCAGAAGAGACACAGGAATCCCCTCGGCATCCAGGATGCGGAGGAGATTCGAGGCCTGTTTCCGGGTGTCGTCGAAAATACTGGAAATCGAAACCAGGAGGTGGCCATGCATAAGAAGTATTATCGCACAGCCTTCTAAGTTCCGCGCGTCGAGAACGCTACTCGGTACACCCCGTGGCCTGGTTGATGATCCAGGCGTATTCGAAGGCGTTCTGGCGCCACTTGTCGTAGCGGCCGGACACGCCGCCGTGGCCGGCGACCATCTCCGTCTTCAGCAGGAACTGGCCGCCGCTGGCAACGGTGCGCAGCTTGGCGATCCACTTGGCGGGCTCCACGTAGAGCACGCGGGTGTCATTCAGCGAGGTCGTGGCCAGGATGTTCGGGTAATCCTGCGCCGTGACGTTCTCGTACGGGGCGTAGCTGGCCATGTAGTCGTAGAAGGCCGGGTCGTGGTACGGGTCGCCCCACTCGTCCCACTCCACCACCGTGAGCGGGAGTTCCGGCATGAGCATGGAGGTCAGCGGGTCAACAAAAGGCACGGCGGCCTGGATGGCGGTGAAACGGTCCGGGGCCATATTCGCCACCGCCCCCATCAGCATGCCGCCCGCGGAGCCACCTTCCGCCGCCAGCCGGTCCGGGCTGGTCAGGCCGCGGGCGATGAGATCGTCGGCCACGTCGATGAAGTCGGTGAAGGTGTTCTTCTTCTCCATGAGCTTGCCGTGGTCGTACCAGCCGCGGCCCATCTCCCCGCCGCCGCGGACGTGGGCGACGGCGAAGATCATGCCGCGGTCCAGCAGCGACAGGCGGGTGACGGAGAACCCGGGGTCGACGCTTGTCTCGTAGGAACCGTAGCCGTAGAGCAGCATCGGCTGCGGCGCGGAGGTGTCCAGGTCCGCGCGGTGCAGCACGGAGACGGGGATCTCCGTGCCGTCCTGCGCGGTGGCCCACAAGCGGTAGGCGGTGTAATCACTGGGCTCGTAGCCACCCTGGACCTCCTGCTGCTTCAGCAGGGTGCGCTCGCCGGTGGCGACGTCGTACTGCAGGACCTGGGCAGGCTGCGTGAACGAGCCGTAGACCATGCGGATGACCGGGGTGTCCCACTCCGGGTTGCCGGTGGTGCCGGCGGTGTAGATCTCCTCGTCGAAGTCGACCTGGGTGAACTCGCCGAGCCCCTCGCCCTCGGCTAGCGGCATGATGGCGATGCGCCCGATGCCGCCGCTGCGGTAGACCAGCACCAGCTGGTGCTGGTAGGTGTCCACGCCCTCGATGCGCACGTCCTCGCGGTGCGGGACCAGCACCTGGGTATCGCGCAGGGCGGGCAGGCCGGTGTCCTTCGTCAGCGCCGGGCAGACGGTGACCTCGAAGTTGGCGCCGGCGGCGTTGTGGGTGACGAACCAGCGATCCTCGCCGTCGATCACGGCGTGGTCCACCTCGTATTCGACCCCGGATTCGCGCTCCCAGAGCAGCTGGAATTCGCCTTCCGGCTGATCCTGCTCCAGCACCCAGAATTCCGAGGTGATCTTCGAGCTGGTGACCAAGAACAGGTACTTGTCGCTGCGGGTTCCGCCCACCCCTACGCTGAAGTGGGCGTCTTCCTCGTAGAAGATGCGCACGTCGTCTTCCTGCGGCGTGCCTACCTTGTGGCGCCACACGCTGTCGGCACGCCAGGCCTCGTCGACAGTCTGGTAAAAGATGTAGTCCTCGCCGACCCAGGTCGCGCCGTAGAACAAGCCCGTCAGGTGATCGTCGAGCAACTCGCCCGTAGCCAGGTCCTTGATGCGCAGCTCGAAGCGCTCGTCACCGCTGACGTCGACGGAATAGGCCAGGTAGCGCCCCGAGGTCGTGATGGACGAGGCCCCGAGGGAGAAGAACTCGTTGCCTTCGGCCAGCTCGTTCAGGTCGAGCAGTACCTCTTCGCCCGCCGGGCGGCCCTCCTCCGGGATGACGGGCGGGAACCACGGGTCCGCGCCCTCCTCGACCGGCAGGCGGCAGGACAGGCCGTAGCTCTTGCCCTCCTGGGAGCGGCCGTAGTACCAGTAGTCGCCCTGGCGCACCGGAACGGACATGTCCGTTTCCTTGATGCGCGACTTAATCTCCTGGTAGATATTCTCGGTCAGCGCCTCCAGGTGCGCGGTCTGCGCCTTGGTGTAGTCGTTTTCCGCGTTGAGGTAGTCCAGCGTGTCCTGCGATTTCTTATCCCGCAGCCACTCGTAATCATCAACGAAAGTGCGGCCGTGGAATTGGCGCGAAATCGGACGAACGGGGGCTACCGGAGCATGCATGGATTCATCAGTCATAGGCCCCCATCCTACGTCAACGCGCCGCCCAGCCGGCGGGTCACTCCCGCCCGGAATTGCGCTGGTTGTCTTTAAGGATCCTGCCTAAGTAAAGAAAACCGAGCACCAAAATAATGGGGACTGCTAGCCCGCCCACTACGGAAAGGATAAGAACAATTATTTCCACAGTGAACCTTTCTTTTTATGCTTTGATAGTCACACATGCCCAGTTGCCTGGACCGTCACTAGTTTTGACCCGTCCGCAGAATTTGCTACCTGGATCCATATTCCGGTGAATTTCAAAAGTGTGCGAAACTCGGGCGGGGCTACATTTTGGCCCAAACGAATCCGACCCAGAGCGCCCATTCTCTCGGTAAACGATCTCGAAGCCGTCAACGCATGCATTGCCTGAAGCGATTTCCGTCCCAGGGATATAAGAAACGCTGGCTTTCTCTACATGAACGCCACCACCCTTCACAAAAATTCGGTTCGAAGCTGCAACACCTCCGGGAGCCCAAGTCAACCCTTCCGCCGAACGGGTTTGAATGTTCCCATTCATCCTTTCCTGCGGCACATCCGAAGTCAATTCCGGTGCAGGGGCCTCAGCTTCCAACACTTCATGTTCCTGTCCGCCCTCAGCACTAGCAGAGACCACACCGAAACCTAGTTGTGAAACTAAAACACCTACAATGGCTAGTGTTCCACTCGTTTTCTTTAGCAAAACCTTCTCCAATCACAAAAGTAGTTCTCACCTTTAATCAATATATCTATCAAAGCAATAAGTCTCCGTCAAGACTCGAGGTTCATAGCCGACTGACGTTACAGAGCTTCCACGAGCGATAGAGAACCGCGACGGAACAAAAGCGATCGTGGAGCATTCTGAGCTGCTTCCAAAGATGAACTACCCCACCCACTCGATGAACTGCTTGCCGGATAGGCGCTCGTAGGCCTCGATGTAGCGCAGGCGGGTGGCGGATACGATCTCGTCCGGCAGGGCCGGCGGGGTGGTCTCGGAGGCTTTGTCCCAGCCGGATTCCGGCGAGGTCAGCCAGTTGCGGACGTACTGCTTGTCGAAGCTGGGCTGGACCTCGCCCTCGACGTAGGAGTCGGCCGGCCAGTAGCGGGAGGAGTCCGGGGTCAGCACCTCGTCGGCCAAGACGAGGGTGCCGTCGCTGTCCAGGCCGAACTCGAACTTGGTGTCGGCTAGGATGATGCCGCGTTCTTCGGCGATCTGGGCGGCCTGGGCGTAGATGGTCAGCGTAGCGTTGCACAGCTGGGCGGCGCGGTCGGCGCCGAGGTCTTTCACGACGCGCTCGTAGGTGACATTCTCGTCGTGCTCGCCCTGCTCCGCCTTAGTAGCCGGGGTGAAGATGGGCTCCGGCAGGCGGGAGGCCTCCACCAGGCCGGAGGGCAGCTCGATGCCGCAGACCGTGCCGTTGGCCTGGTATTCCTTCAGGCCGGAGCCGGTCAGGTAACCGCGGGCCACGCACTCGAAGGGCAGCATCTGCAGTTTCTTGACCACGAATGCCCGGCCCAGGACTTCTTCCGGGATCCGCTCGTCGTCGACCGGGCCGGCCAGATGGTTGGGGAAATTGATGGCGTCGAAGAAGAACTGCGAGGTCGCAGTCAGCACCCGCCCCTTGTCCGGGATGGCGGGCTCCAGGGCGAAGTCGAAGGCGGAAATCCGGTCGCTGGCCACCATGAGCAGCGTGTGCTCATCGATGGCGTAGATGTCGCGGACTTTGCCGGATACGAGGTGCTGATAATCGCTAAGACGTGGTCGCATGCCCCACATCTTAGCGCGCCGGTGGGCTAAATAATCTCGCCCGGGCGGTACTGGGCGGCCTGGGGGTGCTGGTCCGCCTTTTCGGCAATCCGGGACAGAACCTGGCCTACCTGCGCTTCCGCAGCGCCGATGAAGGCGTGCTTGTCGGCGAGGGCCTCATCCAGGGCAGCCCTGTCAAGGGGGAGGCGCTCGTCGGCGGCTAGGCGCTCCACCAGGTCTTGGTCCGCGCCGTTTTCGCGCATGTTCAGCGCCACGGCGACGGCGTTTTCCTTGATGACCTCGTGGGCGGTCTCGCGGCCGACCCCGGCGCGCACGGCCGCCATGAGGATGCGGGTGGTGGCCAAGAACGGCAGGTAGCGCTCGAGTTCGCGGTCGATCATGGCCGGGAAAGCGCCGAACTCCTCCAGCACGGTCAGGAAGGTCTCAAACTGTCCGTCGAGGGCGAAGAAGGCGTCCGGCAGCGCGACGCGGCGGATGACGGAGCAGAAGACGTCACCCTCGTTCCACTGCTGCCCGGCCAGATCGCCGACCATGGTGAGGTAGCCGCGCAGGATGACCTGGAAGCCGCAGACGCGCTCGCAGGAGCGGGCGTTCATCTTGTGCGGCATGGCAGAGGAACCGACCTGGCCTTCCTTGAAGCCCTCGGTGACGGTCTCATTGCCGGCCATCAGCCGGATGGTGGTGGCCAGCGAAGACGGCGCCGCGCCCAGCTCGACGAGGGCGGAGACGGCATCGAAGTCCAACGAGCGCGGATAGACCTGCCCGACGGAGTCGAAGATCCGGCTAAAGCCGAGGTAGTCCGCCACGGAGGTCTCCAGGGAGGCCAGCTTGTCGTGGGACCCGCCCATGAGATCCAGCATGTCCTGGGCCGTGCCCATCGGACCCTTGATGCCGCGCAGCGGGTAGCGCCCGAGCAGTGCCTCGACGCGTTCGATGGCCAGCAGCATCTCATCGGCGGCGGAGGCGAAGCGCTTGCCCAGGGTGGTGGCCTGGGCGGCGACGTTGTGGGAGCGGCCCGCCATGACCAGGTGCTGGTACTTGTCGGCGTGCTCACCCATGCGGGCCACCACGGCGATGGCCTTGTCCCGGATGATCTGCAGGGAGCGGTAGATCTGCAGTTGTTCGACGTTTTCGGTCAGGTCGCGGCTGGTCATCCCCTTGTGGATGTGCTCGTAGCCGGCCAGCGCGTTGAATTCCTCGATCCGCGCCTTCACGTCGTGGCGGGTAACCCGCTCGCGCTGGGCGATGGAGTCCAAGTCGACGTCTTCGACCGCCGCCTCGTAGGCGTTGATCGCCTCCTCGGGGATATCCACCCCCAGGTCTTTCTGGGCACGCATGACCGCGATCCACAGCTGCCGCTCGAGCACGATCTTGTGCTCGGGGCTCCAGATTTCGGTCAGCTCCGCCGAAGCGTAGCGGGAGGACAGGACGTTGTTAATCTTCTTCTTTTCAGCCACAAGCCCTCATTATTCCACGTGACTAAGACGCGGGGGCAACCCAGATGGCGTCGGCGGCCGCGGGCCCCAAGTGCACGGATCCTTCCTGCGTCACCACCTCGACCGTCTCCGTGTACGCCGCCCCCGCCTGGGTGCGCACCTCCACCCCGGCGCGCACGCCGTGGGCGGCCAGGAAGCGCAACAATTCGTCATCCGCGTCGGAGATGCGCTCCACGCGGGCCGCGGCCCCCACTGGCAGCTGGCTAAGTTGCACTGCACTCGGCTGGTCCACCACGCCATCAGCGGTGGGAATCGGGTCCCCGTGCGGGTCACGGGTGGGGCGGCCGAGCGCGTCGTCGATGCGCGCTACCAGGAGATCGGATACCGCGTGCTCGAGGACCTCGGCCTCCGCATGGACCTCGTCCCACGTGTATCCCAGCTTTTCCTGCAGGTAAGTCTCCAGCAGGCGGTGGCGCCGGACCATTTGGACCGCGAGCGCGCTGCCTTCCTCCGTCAGGTCAAACGCCCCGTACCGAGTGTCGGTGAAGAGCCCTTGCTGCGTGAGCTTACGAACGGCGTCGGACGCCGAGGACAACGTGACCCCCACGCGGGCGGCCAGCGCGGTCTTGGAGACCGGTTCGGTAGACCATTCCTTCAGCAGCCACGCGGCCTTGAGGTAATTCTGCGTGCTAACCGGCAGGTCATTGAGCTCGATGTCCATGGGGACACTCTAACAAACTTGAAACTACGGCATACCGTAGTTTAGATTTGCCCCATGCCGTATTCTGTCGATTCGTTCCGGACGTGCGCGACCGATTTGATCTATTTTTCCTCCGCCTCCGAGAACACCCACCGTTTCGTAGCCCAGCTCAACCGGCCCGCCGCGCGCATCCCCCTGCGCCCTAAACGCGAGCCCATGCTGCTGGCCACTCGGCCTTTCGTCTTGGTCGTGCCCACCTACGGCGGCGGCAACCGCGCGCAAGCGATCCCGCGCCAGGTGCGCGCGTTCCTCAACGTGCCCGCCAACCGCGCCCTCTTGCGCGGCGTCATCACGAGCGGAAACACCAATTTCGGTGAGGATTTCTGCGTCGCCGGAAAACTGATTGCTGACAAGACCGGGGTCCCGGAGCTGTATCACTTCGAGCTTCTCGGCACCCCCTTCGACGTCGAACGCGTCAACGCGGGACTGGCCTATTTCTGGGCCCACTAAGCCGCGGCAATACGCAACGCTTTTACCCACCCCACCCCACCAAGCCCCAAAAGGAGTACAAGAATTGTCCATTATCTCGCAGTCCGTCACCCCGCCCGAGCTCAAGCGGACACCGGGAGCCCGCGTGCGGCCCATCAACTGGAACCGCACCCAGGATCCGAAGGACCTAGAGGTCTGGAATCGGCTGACTTCCAATTTCTGGCTGCCCGAGAAGGTCCCGCTGTCCAATGACTTGAACGACTGGCACGGGCTGACGACTACGGAACGTACCCAGACCATCCGCGTTTTCACCGGGCTGACCCTGCTGGACACGCTCCAAGCCACGGTGGGCGAGGTCTCCCAGATCCCCGACGCCCAAACCGAGCACGAGGAGGCGGTCTACACCAACATCGCTTTCATGCAATCCGTGCACGCGCGCAGCTATTCTTCGATCTTTTCAACCCTGACCACCACGGAGGAAATCGACGCCGCCTACCAGTGGGCGGTGGACAACGACCTGCTCCAGCGGCGCGTGAAAATGGTGGCCCGCCACTACTTCGGCGCGGACAAGCTAAAGCGCAAGGCCGCGGCCACCTTGCTTTCATCGCTGCTGCTCTACGCGGGGTTCTACCTCCCGCTCCACTTCGCCGCGCGCGGCACCTTGACCAATACCGCGGATCTCATCCGCCTCATCTTGCGGGACAAAGCGGTGCACGGCTACTACTCCGGCTACAAGTTCCAGCGGGGACTAGAAAAGGCCCCGCACCGCGCCGCGGAGCTCGACGACTTCGTGCACGACCTGCTCGACAAGCTCTACGAACTCGAGCTGCAGTATTCGGCAGAGCTCTACGAGCCCCTTGGGCTAATGGACGGCGTGGCCACGTTCGTGCGCTACAACGCCAATAAGGCACTCATGAACCTGGGATACCCGGCGCGCTTTGACTATTCGTCCACGGCCGTGGACTCGGCGGTACTGACCGCGCTGGCCCCCAGCGCGGACGAGAACCACGACTTCTTTTCCGGATCGGGCTCCTCCTACGTCATCGGGCGCGCCGAGGCCACCAACGACGCAGACTGGAGCTTCTAACTCTGTTACCCGAACAGCCGGGCGCCCGCGCCTGCTAGCGGTCCTGTCCAGGCACCTCGATGCGCCCTTCTTGGGCGGCCAGCGCGATGTCGCGGCGGTAGAAGCCGCCGTCCATAGTGATGCCTTCGAGCACCGCGTAGGCGGCTTCGCGGGCAGCGGCGAGGGTCGAGCCCTTGCCCAGGGCGTTGAGCACGCGCCCGCCGTTGGATACCACCTTGCCTTCGGCCACGGTGGTGCCCGCGTGCAGGATGCGCTCCGGATCCTCCAGGGCGTCGCCGGTAATTTCGTCACCCTTGCGCGGGGAGGCCGGGTAGCCCTCGGCGGCCAGCACCACGGTCACGGCGAAGGCGGGCTCCCACTCCAGCGGGCTGAGCTCCGCCAGCTTGCCGGTGGCCACCGCGTTGAGAGCCTCCGCCAGCGGGGAGGTCAGCAGGCTGAGCACGGCCTGGGTCTCCGGATCGCCGAAGCGGCAGTTGAACTCGATAACCGCCGGGCCCTCCGGACCCCACGCCAAGCCGGCGTAGAGAAGACCCGAATAGGGGGTGCCGCGGGCGACCAGCTCGCGGGCGACGGGCGCGCAGACCTCGTCGACGATGGTGTTGACGCCGTCCTGTGGCAGCCACGGCAGCGGTGTGTAGGCGCCCATGCCGCCGGTGTTGGGGCCTTCGTCGTTGTCGTAGGCGCGCTTGTGGTCCTGGGCAGGCAGCAGCGGCACGACGGTTTCGCCGTCGACCAGGCAGAACAGGGAGACCTCCGGGCCGGACAGGAAGGACTCGATGAGCACGGAGTTGCCTCCGTTGTGCACTGCCTTGATGTGCTCCTCGGCCTGCTCGCGGTCCTCGGTGACCACCACGCCCTTACCGCCGGCCAGGCCGTCGTCCTTGACCACGTAGACTGGGCCGAATTCGTCGAGGAACCGGGAAATCTCGTCCTCCGCGGCGTCTGGGCCGATGGTCTCCGCGTGCGCGGTGCGCACGCCGGCCGCGTCCATCACGTCCTTGGCAAACGCCTTCGATCCCTCGATCTGGGCGGCCTCCTGGTTGGGACCGAAGACCGCGATGCTGGCGTCCCGCAGGGCATCGGCAACGCCGGCCACCAGCGGAACCTCCGGACCGATGACCACCAGGTCCGCAGCAATGTCCTGGGCCAGGCCCGTCATCTGGGCCGGGTCGTCTACCCGGGTATAGTCCGCGTGCACGGTGGCGATCCGGTCCATGCACGGGCTGCCCGGCGCCACGTGCAATTCAGTGGTCGCCGGATCAGCAGCTAGTCCTTTCAAGAGGGCATGTTCGCGGCCGCCCGAGCCAATCACGAGAATACGCATGCCGTCTATCTTAACTTGCCGGTAGCCTGGGGCCATGGCTTCTGTATTTACCAAGATTATCAACGGAGAACTCCCCGGCCGCTTTGTCTACCGGGACGAGCAGTGCGTGGCGTTTTTGTCCATCGAGCCGCTGCGCTACGGGCACACCCTGGTCGTGCCGGTGCAAGAGGTCGACAAGTGGACTGACCTCGATCCGGAGACCTGGGGCCACCTGAACCAGGTCGCCCTGCGCATCGGCCAGGCCATCAAGAACGCTTTCGGCACCCCGCGCGCCGGCTACATCATCGCCGGCTTCGACGTCCCCCACACCCACATCCACCTCTTCCCCACCGAGAAGATGTCGGAATACGATTTCTCCAAGACTTACGCCGCCGAGGACACCGACCCGGCCGCCATGGACGAGGCCGCAGCCCGCATCCGGCAGCACTTGGGCACCGACTCGGAGGGCCGCCCGGCCTAATCCGCCAAAGCCGCTGGGTCGTCGGCCTCCGCACAGGCCGGCAGGCGCACGGTAAACACCGATCCCTCCCCTGGGGTCGAATCCACCGTGATGCTGCCGCCGTGTTGTTCCACCAGGGACTTAACGATGGCCAGCCCCAAGCCCGAGCCGCCCGTGTCACGCGTGCGCGAACTATCTTCACGGTAGAAGCGCTCGAAGATATGGGCGGCTACTTCTTTGTCCATGCCCTTGCCGTCGTCGATAACATCGAACAGCACGTCGGTCGCGTCCCGGCGCAGCTGCAGCGTCACCGTCGCGTCATCGCCGCCGTGGCGGATGCCGTTGGAAATCAGGTTGAGCAACACCTGGTGCAGGCGGTCCGGGTCGCCGTCGACCACGGGCACGGAATTCGACTTGTTGACCACCTGGATGTCCCGGCCTGGGAAGGCTGCCCGGGCCGAGGAGCCGACCGATAAGGCCAGCTCCAGCATGTCCACCGGCTTCTTGTCCAGCCGGTTGCCCTCGGCGCGGGTGAGCGAGAGCAGGTCCTCGACCAGCAGCGACATGCGGGTCGACTCGGAGTCGATCTTGGATAGGACCAGGTCCACGTCCTGGGTAGCCCCGGAGCGGTAGAGCTCCGTGTAGCCGCGCAGGCTGGTCAGCGGGGTACGTAACTCGTGGGAGGCGTCGCCAACAAACCGGCGCATCTGACCCTCCTTCATCTGGGCCTCCTCCACGGAACGCTGCAGGTGCCCCAGCATGACGTTGAGCGCGCCCGCCAGCTGGCCGACCTCGGTGTGCAGCGGCCACTCGGGCACGCGCTTGTTCAGATCCCCGGCGGCGATTTCCGAGGCGGTCTTTTCCACCACCCGCAGCGGGCGCAGCGCCGACCGGATGGACCAATACCCGGCCAGCGCGATGAGGGCGATGACCAGGGACAGGATCAACACCTGGACCACCGCCAGGCCCTGCAGAATGCTGGCCTCGCTACCCAGGGACTTGGCCACGACCGTGACCACCCCGTCGGTCTCGAAGGCCTGCGCGCGCCACTTGACCTCGTTGACCGCGGAGTCGGTCGTGGACTCCACCGTCTCCGGAGAGCCGCCGATGTAGAGGCCGTCGACCCGCGGCATGGAATCGAAGACGTTGAAGTATTCGATGGAGCCGTTGGGGTAAATCTTGATGACGCAGAAATCCGTCGGCGGGCGCTGCGAGCGGTCGCCCAGGTTGAACAACTCGGGGCTTTGCGCCCAGCCCTTGGCCGCGGAGGCGATGTCCTCATCCACGCGGTTGTACAACACGTCCCGCATGATAGAGGAGACGGCCACGGAGCTGCCGACCAGGCCCAGGCCGGAGACCACGACCAGCAGGACCACCAGCCAGGTGCGCAGGGGCAGGGCGGTGGTCTTGAAGCGGCCCTTGAACACCCGCTTCACCTTGCCCCACGCGGAGATAGGTGCTGCGGCCTGGCGGGCGCTAGTTTCGGTATCGGTCATGCTGGGGGACGGGGCAATCTCTCTTGAAGGTCAGGAACGGGTTTTAGCTGCGCGGGGTGCGCAGCACGTAGCCCACGCCGCGGACGGTGTGGATGAGCGGGGTGTCGCCGGTATCAATCTTGCGGCGCAGGTAGGAGATATAGGACTCGACCACGTTGCCGTCGCCGCCGAAGTCGTAGTGCCAGACGTTGTCCAGGATCTTGGTCTTGGACAGGACGACCTCCTTGTTCTGCATGAGGTAGCGCAGGAGGTTGAACTCGGTGGGCGAAAGATCGATGATCTTGCCCGCCTTGGTGACCTCATGGGTATCGTCGTTGAGAGTCAGGTCGGCGTAGGACATGGTCGCGTTGTTCGACTCGTCCTCCACACTGGCCCCGCGGCGCAGGATGACGCGCAGGCGGGTGATGACCTCTTCCAGGCTAAAGGGCTTGGTCACGTAGTCGTCCGCGCCAATGGTCAGGCCGTGAATACGCTGCTCGACGCTATCCTTGGCGGTCAGGTAGAGCGCTGGGCCATCGAGGCCCTCGGAGCGCAGCTTGCCCAGAAGCTCGAAGCCGTCCATGCCCGGCATCATGACGTCCAGGATGTAGGCGTCCGGGTTAATCTCGCGGGCAATCCGCAGCGCCTCGGTGCCGGAACTGGCCGTGCGCACGTCGAAACCCTGGAATTTCAGGGACACGGTCAGCAGCTCGACAATATTGGGCTCGTCGTCTACGACGAGGATTTTAACGTTTTCGGTGCTCTTGTCGTCCATTGTTGTGACCATCGCTTTCTACTATTGGGACCTTTCAGCCCGCCGGTACCGCGGACCTACTCGAGACTAAGTCCGCGCCCGGTACGGGGCTGCTAGGAGAGAATCTGGTTCTCTCAGCTACCACACAGCAGTCTTCCACTTCAATTATCAAAGGTACTGACCGGTTACTGCAAGAACCCTGTGAATTAGAAAAAGCGGGCCCAGCCGTGCTGGGCCCGCAGTTTTCACCGAAAACGCGTGGTACTAGACCTCGAAAGCCCTAGACCACAGAGGCCGGGATGTTGCGCAAGTTGGACTTAGCCATGCCCAGCATCTTGCCCACGCCGCCGCCAAAGACGGTGCGGGTGGCAGCCTTGGAGAAGCCCAGCAGCTGCTCGAACGTCAGCGTCGGCGGCAAGGACAGCGCGTTCGGGTCCGTGATCATATCGATCAGGACCGGGCCGTCGAAGGCCATGGCTTCCTTGATCTGCTTGCGGGCCTTCTTCGGGTCCTCGATGCGGATGCACTTGATGCCGGCGGCTTCCGCGATCTTGGCGTAGTTGACCGGCGCGTGGTCGGTCTGGAACTCCGGCAGGCCCTGGACCAGCATCTCCAGCTTGACCATACCCAGCGAGGAGTTGTTGAACACGAACATCTTGACCGGCAGGTTGTGCAGCTTCACGGTCAGCAGCTCGCCCATCAGCATGGACAGGCCGCCGTCGCCGGAGAAGGTGACGACCTGCTTGTCCGGGTTGGCAACCTGGGCTCCGATGGCCTGCGGCAGGGCGTTAGCCATGGTGCCGTGACGGAAGGAGCCGATCTGTTGGCGCTTGCCGTTGGCGGTGATGTAGCGCGCACCCCAGACGTTGCACATGCCGGTGTCCACGGTGAAGATGGCGTCGTCGTCGGCCTCGTCGTCGATGATGTCCGCCAGGTACTCCGGGTGCAGCGGGGTCTGCTTGTCCACGTCCTTGGTGTAGGCCTCCACCACGTGGTTGAGCTTGCGGTAGTGCTCCTTGAGCATCTTGTCCAGGAAGGAGCGGTCGGTCTTTTCCTCGACGCTCGGCAGGATGTTGGCCAGCGTGGCGGCGACGTCACCGACCACCGGGTAGGAGATCTTAGTGCGACGGCCGATATGGGCGCCGTTGATGTCGACCTGGGCCACATTGTGCTTGGGCAGGAAGTCGTTGTACGGGAAGTCCGTGCCCAGCAAGATGAGCAGGTCGGCGTCGTTGGTGGCGTCGTGCGCGGCGCCGTAGCCCAGCAGGCCGTTCATGCCGACGTCGAAGGGGTTGTCGTACTGGATGTACATCTTGCCGCCCAGGGCGTGGCCGATCGGGGCTTTGACCTTCTGGGCCAGCTCGAGGACCTCCTTGCGGGCGTCCTTGACGCCGGCGCCCACGAACAGAGCCACGCTCTTGGCCTCGTTAATGGCCTGGGCCAGGGCGGCGGCCTCGCGCGGATCCGGGTAGACGACCGGACGGCCGGTGGAAATCACCGAGTCGGTGAAGGTGTCGTCGTCGGCCTCCTGGGTGGTGACGTCGCCCGGGATAACCAGGACGGACACGCCGTTGCCGGCCATGGTGGACTGGATGGCGTGGTGGAGGACCACCGCGCCCTGCTCGGCGGAGTTAACCATCTCGCAGTAGCCGGAGCACTCCTGGAAGATGGCCTCGGGGTGGGTCTCCTGGAAGAAGGTGGAGCCGATCTGGCGGGACGGGATGTGGCTGGCAAGCGCCAGCACCTTGGCGCCGTTGCGGTTGGCGTCGTACAGGCCCTGGATGAGGTGGGTATTGCCGGGGCCGCAGGAGGCCGCGCACACGGCCAGCTCGCCGGTGGTCAGGGAGTCGGCCTCAGCGGCGAACGCTGCGGCTTCCTCGTTACGGACGTGTACCCACTCGATGTCCGACTGGCGCACGGCGTCGACGATCGGGTTCAGCGAGTCGCCTACCAGACCGTAGATACGGCGGATGCCCTGCTTTTCTAGCGTCGCTACCAACTGTTCAGCGTATGAACGAGCCATGATTCAACTCCTTTGGCTATTAATTAATCTCCTTCGCCATTGTGCTCTCAAACTGGCCAAATATCTATGTTCAGGGGTTATAAGGCTTGCCTTCTCACAGGCGGCGCGCCTCTATGATTTCCGCCACTCCCCACCCTCCAGGTTGAAAACAGTACCGAACGGTCGTTATAGTTATCGGCATGCAAACGACGACTCTGCGCCCCGCGGAGACCATGTCCAAGGGCGCCCGCTGGTCCTTCTTCGCCGTTATCTCCTCCGGCCTTTTGATGGTGGGACTCGACAACTCGATTCTCTACACCGCACTGCCCGCGCTCAACGAGCAGCTCCACACCGACTCCACCCAGCAGCTGTGGATCATCAACGCCTACGCGCTGGTGCTCGCCGGCCTGCTGTTGGGCACCGGAACGCTGGGCGACAAGATCGGCCACCGCCGCATGTTCGTGTACGGTCTGTGGGTCTTCGGCGCCGCCTCCCTGGCAGCCGCCTTCGCCCCGTCGGCGTGGGCGCTGGTTGCCGCCCGCGCGGTCCTAGGTCTCGGCGCCGCCATCATGATGCCGGCCACCCTGGCGCTTATCCGCTTGACCTTCCCCGACGAGGTGGAGCGCAACACCGCCATCGGCATCTGGGCCTCCGTCGCCGCCGTCGGCGCCGCCGCCGGCCCGACCGTGGGCGGGCTCCTGCTCGAGCACTTCTGGTGGGGCTCGGTCTTCCTCATCAACGTTCCCATCGTGCTAATCGCACTGGTGGCCACCCGCCTGCTGGCGCCGCCGAATATCGCCACCCCGGACAAGCACTGGGACCTCATCTCTTCGCTGCTGGCCCTGGTCACCCTGTCCAGCCTGGTCATTGCCATCAAGTCCGCGGCCAGCACCGAACCGAACTGGGGCATGGTAGCCGGCACGCTCATCGTCTGCGCCATCGGCGGATTCTTTTTCGCCCGCCGCCAGCGCCAGCTGACCGAGCCGCTGCTGACCTTCGACGTCTTCCGCTCGCCGGTCTTTACCGGCGGCGTCCTAGCCGCCGGCGGGGCCATGTTTGCCATGGCCGGCGTAGAGATGACCACCACGCAGAAGCTCCAGCTGGTCGATGGCTTCAGCCCGCTACAGGCAGGCCTGGTCGTCTCCGCGATGGCCATTGCCGCCGTGCCGACCTCGACGCTGGGCGGGGCTACTTTGCACCGCGTGGGCTTCCTGCCACTTATCTCCGGCGGCTTCGTCCTTATGGCCGCCGGGGTCGGGACCGCCTTTTGGGCCGGCCGCCACGACGTCCTCTGGCTCTTCGTCGTCGCCATGGTCTTCGCCGGCATGGGCGCGGGCCTGGCCATGACCGTGGCCTCGACCGCCATCATCGGCGCTGCCCCGCCGCACCGCTCCGGTATGGCCGCCAGTGTGGAGGAAGTCTCCTACGAGTTCGGCGCCTTGCTCTCCATCGCAATCACCGGTTCCCTGGTCCCGCTGTTTATGGCCCAGGGCCTGCCCGAAAACATCGCTGCCCTCGGTATGGAGGCCCTCTACCACGACTCCACCCACGCGGCAGCCGCCGTGGCCTACAATGACGGATACATGGACACGCTTTGCAACCTGGCCGCAGTCACCGTGGGCTTCGCCGCCTTCACCGCCTACTGCTTCCGCCACAACCCCAAGTCCGGTGATTACATTGGCTCGCACTAGCAAGAAGGATCAAATCCTGGCCAGCGCCATTGAGATCATCGGCGAGGACGGCATCCACGCCGTGACCTACGACCGCTTGGCGGAGAGCACTGGGCTGTCCAAGTCCGGGCTCATCTACCACTTCCCCTCCCGGCACGCCCTACTGCGCGACATCCACACCTATGGCGCCGCGCGCTGGGAATCCGAGCTGGAGGACTACGCCGGCGGGCGCAAGGCCGACGATCTCACCCCAACCCAGCGCCTGCGCGCCCTGCTAAGCTCCCTGGCGAAAAACGATCCCCTCGCCGAGCTGTTGATGAATATCCACGCCCAAACCGATCCGGAGTACTCCGCCCCCTGGGAATCCGTCAGCTTGCGCTGGGGCCCCGACCCAGCCGCCGCAATCGCTAACGATGCCGACCTGACTGAACTCATCGCCCTCATCATGGGCGAGGGCCTCTGGATCCACGACCACATCACCGAGACCAAGCTCAGCGCCGACAACCGCGCCAAGCTCATCGAGTTCATGCTTAACCAGCTGCCAGAGGAAAACTAAGTCCGGCAGTCGCGGCCAATTTTTGGACATTTTCTGGACACTTGGGCGATCAGTATCAAGCCTCTGCTTCCGGAAAACGTCTTTGAGATGGCGTTCTGGAGCTGGAGACGAGACTTGAACTCGCAACCTACGCATTACAAGTGCGTTGCGCTACCAATTGCGCCACTCCAGCCTTCGGCACGGGTGGGTTGCACTCCGTGACGACGTGTAAATGCTACCTTACGGGCTTTCCGGGGACGAAAAGAGTGGCGGCGATGGGGCTGAACGGGTACCTAAAAGGCGCGGGTGAGGGCGGGTTATGCGTGAGCACTTTTAAGACACTAGGCTTCCGGGTAGATTCCTTAATTCACCCGTTTTCACTCCAGCTCGCTAAAGGATAGCGCGTGTCAGTTTTTTCCAAGTTGCGCGGCATTTTTCCGGGCAACAGCAGCAGTATCGCCACTATCGATGCGGCGAAGGCCGCGCCGCCGCCCTCCCCGCTCGCGCCCATTGATCTGACCGACCCGGCCCAGGTCACCGGCGTCATGGAGATCGCCGCCCGAATTGGCGATCTGCTAATCTGCTCGGGCACGTCGAACTCCGACACCCGCGCGCAGGTCTACCTGGCGGCGGCCTCCTACGGCCTGCACTACTGCCACGTGGGGATCGTGCTCAACACGATTACCATCCACACCAATATCGGCACCGGCTCCGACCGCCGGCCGGTGACCGTCTTCCGGGTCGCCAGCGGGCTGGACGTGAACTTCTCCCGGCTGGCGGCGGTGGACCGGCTCATCCGATCCATCCACTCGGGCGCCACCCCGCCGGCGATGGCGGAGAAGATGCTCGACGACATCGAGGCCATGAAGCCGCCGCGCAGCGTGCGTTCCTCCCTGCTGGGCTGGGGCGTGATGGGCGGGACGTTCTCCGTCATGCTGGGCGGCGACATCTTCGTCGGCGTCGTCTCCTTCTTCGTGGCCCTGCTCATCATGTCCGTCAACGCGTGGCTGGGTAGGTTCCGATTACCGCCCTTCTACCAAAACATGGTCGGCGGGTTCATCGCCGTCGTGCCCGCGGCGTTCTTCTACCGCGTGGCGTCGAGTATTGGCCTGATCTTCTCACCCAGCCAGGTCATCGGTATGGGAATCGTCGTCTTGGTGGCCGGCCTTACGCTGGTGCAGTGCCTTGTCGACGGCATCACCAAGGCCCCGGTGACGTCCTCCGCGCGCTTCTTTGAGGCCTTGCTGTCTACCGGCGCCATCATCGCCGGCGTCGGCGTGGGCATCCAGTTCGTGGACTATATCGGGTTTCCCCTGCCGCCGCTGGCGACCATCGCTCCGCCGGTCTATCACGAGATCCCGCTGCTCATCCTGTGCGGCGGCGTGGGCTCGGCCGGGTTTGCGTGGGCGTGCTACGCCTCCTGGTCGGAGACCATCATCTCCGGGTTGACCGCCGCGGCCGGCATGTTCTTCTACTACTTCGTCATCATCCCCTTCGGGGTCTCCACGGTCATTGCCAGTGGCATCTCCGCCGTGGCCGTGGGCCTGGCCGGCGGCCTAATGGCCCGCCGCTTCCTGATCCCGCCGCTGGTGACCATGATCTGCGGCTACACGCCCATGCTGCCCGGCCTGACGCTCTACCGCGGCATGTACGCCGCGCTGAACGAGCAGATGATCACCGGCATGACCAACCTGGTTACCGCCCTGGCTATTGCCGGCGCGTTGGCCGCCGGTGTGGTCTTCGGCGAGCGTGGTGCGCGGCGCCTGCGTCGCCCGAAGTACTTTCGCCCCTACTCCGCCTTCAAGCGCCTGGGCCGGTACTCCTTCCACCAGGCCACGCGCCTGGCCAACAGCCGCCCGCGCATCCCGCGCGTGCCGCTGTCGCCGTTCGCGCCCCGCCAGGAGCGCCCGGTTCCCCCACCGGTGCACGGCCCGAAGCCGCCGACGGCCGCACAGCAGGCGCGCCAGCGCCAGGACGAGACCGCCACCCAGCAGTGGCGGGCCCAGGTGGATGCCGGAGAGCTCGATGATCACTGGCCGCAGCGCACGGAGTGGCCGGCCCAGCCGCAGCCGCTGCGCGAGGAAACCATCTACACCACGCCGGGCACCGAGGAGTTCTACGCCGCCCACGCGGATCCCGACCAGCGCTGAGCCAGGCCGGTAGCGTACAATATACGGTCTGAAGCTACTAGCTTATTTAGCGCCGTCGCACCGTAGGAGGAATACGTGCCACCCAAGGTCACTGACACCCAGCCCAACGTTGAGCAGATGAACGCCGTGGAGGAAGAGACCGCCGCAGCCGCCCGCCGCGTGGTCGCCACCTATGCCGAGGATTTCCTGGACGGCGTGACCCTGATGTCCATGCTGGGGGTCGAACCGGACGGCCTGGTTCACAAGAAGGTGCTGGCCGAATACGGCGAGCCCGAGCCGAAGAAGTCGACCAAGAAGTCTACGAAGAAGGCCGGGAAGAAGTCGACCAAGAAGGCTTCCAAGAAGTCCACCAAGAAGGCCAGCAAGAAATCGACCAAGAAGTCGACCAAGAAATCCACCAAGAAGGCTTCCAAGAAGTCCACCAAGAAGTCGACGAAGAAGTCTTAAGGACCCGCCATGGCCGGTACCAACAAGTTCGTGGTCGTGGCCAACCGTTTGCCGGTTGACCTTGTCAGCCACCCGGACGGCTCCCAGGAGTGGAAGGCCTCCCCGGGTGGCTTAGTCGCTGCGCTGTCCCCGGTCCTGCGGGAGCAGGAAGGCTGCTGGGTGGGTTGGCCCGGCGTGGCCGACGCCGCGCCAGAACCGTTCACCACAGACGACGGCATCCACCTGCACCCGGTGCGGCTGTCCCAGCGGGACTACGAGGAGTTCTACGAGGGCTTTTCCAACGCGACCCTGTGGCCGCTCTACCACGATCTCATCGTGACCCCCGCCTACCACCGCGAGTGGTGGGCCACCTACCGCGACGTCAACCTGCGTTTCGCTAACGAGGTGGCCAGCGTCGCCGCCGAGGGCGCGACCGTGTGGGTGCAGGACTACCAGCTGCAGCTGCTACCCGGCATCCTGGAGCAGCTGCGCCCGGATCTGACCATCGGCTTCTTTTTGCACATCCCCTTCCCGCCCGCGGATCTCTTCCGCCAGCTGCCCTGGCGCGAGGAGCTCATCCGGGGGCTACTCGGCGCCGACGTCGTGGGTTTCCACCTGGAGGCCGACGTGCACAACTTCCTGGGCCTGGCCCAGTCCCAGGGCCTGAGCGTGAGCGGAAAGGTGGCCACCCGGCGCGCCAGCGCGCAGGTCGAAGCACCCGACGGCCGGTTCACCCGGGTCGGGGCCTTCCCCATCTCCATCGACATGGGGGACTTCCCGCCGGCGACCGAGGCGGACGCCACCGAGGTCGAGCGCCTGCGCGCGGAGTTGGGCAACCCGGAAACCGTCATCCTGGGCGTGGACCGCCTGGACTACACCAAGGGCATCCTCCAGCGCCTGAGCGCCTTCGAGGAGCTACTGGAAACCGGCGCGCTGGACCCGGAGAAGGTCGTCCTGGTGCAAATCGCCACGCCTTCGCGCGAGCGCATCGAGCATTACCAGCAGACCCGTTCCGCGGTGGAGGAAGCCGTCGGGCGCATCAACGGGCGCTTCGGGGGCATCGGCAAGCCGGTGGTCCATTACAGCCACCGTTCGGTGCCGAAGCCGGTGCTGCGGCAGTACTACCGCCTGGCCGATGTCATGCTGGTCACGCCGTTTAAGGACGGCATGAACCTGGTGGCCAAGGAATACGTCGCCTGCCACGGAGACGGCTCCGGTGCCCTGGTGCTGTCCGAGTTCGCCGGCGCGGCCGACGAGCTGGAGCAGGCCCACCTGTGCAACCCGTTTGATATCGAATCGGTCAAGTCCGCCCTCCGCCAGGCGGTGGTCGGGCTGCGCGAGAACCCAGAGACCATGGAGGCCAACATGAAAGCCCTGCACGCCCAGGTACGCGACCACGACGTCCAAGTGTGGGCGCAGGCTTTCCTGCAGGCCCTCGGGGAGGCCAAGTCCGAATGAAGCCTATGACCCAGGCCGGGACCTGCCTGGCCGCCGCCGCGCTGGTGCTGGCCGGCTGCGGGGACTCCGAGCCGCCGGCGCCGACCGCCCCCGGCGACGAGCGCATAGTCGGCAAGGACTGGCAGGTCACCGGCATCTACACGGATCCAGAGGCCCTGTCGACCATCTCCGAGGCGGTGACCAACGTGCCGTCCATCAGCTTCGGCGAGTCCACGGCGGTGGGCACCACCGGCTGCGCCCGGTTTGTGGCCAAGGTCTCCTACGTCGAGGGAGAGGACGCCGCCAACGTGCGCGACGCTGATTACCTGCGCTTCGACGAGGTCAGCTACGACGAGCGCAGCGAGGACTGCACGGGCGAGGCCGCCTGGGCGCACAACAGCCTGTCCCGGCTCATTGCCACGGACCGCGAGTTCGACATCTCCATCAACCCGAACAACCAGCTGGTGCTCACCCTGCGCGACGGCAAGGTCGACAGCCCGGCGGTGGAATTCGTCTCGCTCTAGCCGGCGAGCCGCGCGGTAGATTGGAGGGCATGGATTATGCCTTTGCCCTCTACCGCCTCGCCACCACCGATCAGCTGCTGGTAGTCAGCGACTTCGACGGCACCCTGACCGGTTTTGCCGCCGATATCTACGCAGTCACACCCCACCCGGATTCGCTGGCCGCCTTGGAGCGGCTGGCCCGGCTGCCGCGCACCACCGTGGCGGCGCTGTCCGGCCGCCATCTGGCCGGGCTCAAGCAGGTCTTCCCCTTGCAAGCCCCCGTGCTACTGGGCGGTTCCCACGGCGCGGAGACCGAGGGGATGGACAACCCGGCCCTTGCGGACGCGGCTGCCAAAATCGCGGTCATCGACGAGCGGCTGGAGGCGCTGTCGGCCCAGTACCCGGGCACCTATATCGAATACAAGCCCGTCCACCGCGTCTTCCACGCCCTCGAGCTCTCCCAGCGCGACCCGGACGCGGCAGCGCGCGCCCTGGGGGCCGCCCTGCGGCTGGAGGCGCCGGGACTGCACGTGACCGAGGGTAAGAACGTGGTCGAGTTTTCCGCCTCCACCGCCACGAAGGGCTCCTGGATCGCTGAGACCCGCCGCCAGCTGGGCGCTACCGGCGTGGTCTTTCTGGGTGACGACGTCACGGACGAGACCGGTTTCCGCGCCCTCGACCCGGCCACGGACGTGGGCGTGAAGGTCGGCGAGGGGGACACGGCCGCCCAGCTACGGATGGCGGATATCGACGCGGTGGCGGCCTTCCTAACCGAGCTGGCCGACCGTCGTGCCGGGACTGTAGGTCGTTCCTAGGATTTTGCGCGGACGGGCCACCGGCTCCCCCGCGATGAGCCGGGCCAGCAGATGCCCGGCCGCCGCGCCCTTGGCTTTGTTCGGCTGCTGGACCGTGGCCACCCCGCGCAGGCGGGCGACCTCGATGCCGTCGAATCCGGTCACGGAGAGATCCCCGGGCACGCTCCAGCCGCGCTCGGCGGCGTAGTCCAAAACGCCAAGAGCCATGGAGTCCGTCGTGCACAGCACGGCGGTCAGCCCCGGGTTGCCCTCCAGCAGTTTCGCCGCGGCCTCCCGGGCGGTGGCCGGCGTGTTGAGGTGGCGGGTCACCACGGGCACCCCCGCGGGATCGACGCCGGCGCCGGCGAAGACCTCGAGCGCGCCCTGCACGCGGGAGCGCTGCACGTGCATCTCGGCCGCCTCCAGGTCCGCCGGGCTCGCGGCCCCGTCGAGGCGCGCGCGGCGCAGGCGGATGGACAGGATGCCGATCCGGCGGTGGCCGGCATCGATAAGCGCCTGGGCCGCTGGGGCTATGGCGGCGTGGTCGTCGATGCCGACGAACGGCAGGCCGGTGTCCACCGGCTGGTCGCAGACCACGACGGGCAGCCCGCGGGCCTGCGCGGCGGCCAGGTAAGGGTCCCCCGCGGCCACCGAGTAGATGACGAAGCCGTCGACGCTCGCGCGGCCGAGCAGCTCTGCGGCGCTGGCCTCCCGGCCGGTGGTGTCCGGACCGGCGGGGATAAGAGTCAGCGAGAAGTCCGTCCCGGTAGTCGCCTCGGAGAGCCCGGCCAGAAAGTCCACAGAGGCCATATCCTCGAAGGCGTAGGACAGGTGCTCGGTCAGCACCACTCCCCAGGACCCGGCGTGGCGGGTGCGCAGGCTGCGCGCCGTCGGATCGGGGCCGGGGTAGCCGCGGGCGGCCGCGGCGGCCAGGATGCGCTGCCGGGTGGCCGGGGCCAGCTGGTCCGGCCGGTTGTAGGCATTCGAGACCGTGGTACGGGAAACGCCCAGCTCAGCGGCTAGTGATGCCAGCGTCTTGCGCTGCGGACTGCGTTTGACCATGCCTCCTACCCTACCGGCTGCCGACGCCCCGTATTTTCAACTCATTTCCATTTGACAACAATTTTCAACAAGTGCAAACTGGGGAACATGCATGTTGCCAAAAACAAACTCATCCCCGTCGCCGTTCTCGCCGCCGGCGCGCTAACTTTAAGCGCCTGCTCCGGCCCGGGCGCGGACAGCAACGACACTGACACCTTGAAGGTGGTCGCCTCCACCTCCATCTGGGCGGATGTGGCCCAGGCGGTTGCGGACAGCTCGCCGGAACTGGACGTCGAGGTCCAGGCCCTGGTCGAGGGCAACGACGTCAACCCGCACCACTTCGAGCCCACTGCAGCGGACCTGGCGCGGGCCAACGAGGCCGACGTTGTCATCGCCAACGGCGGCGGCTACGACGCCTGGATGTACCAGGCCTTGTCCAACCAGGACGACATCATTTCCGCGCTGCCGCTGACTGACCACGGCGCCCTCGACGAGGAGCCGGGCGTCATGCCGGCCGCCGAGGCCAAGGAACACCCGGGCGAGGTGACCAACATCGAGGGCAACGAGCACATCTGGTACGACGCCGCCGCCATCGAGAAGGTCGCCAAGGAAACCGCCGACCGCCTCAACGAGCTCTCCGAGACCAAGGACGCCTCCGCGGACGCGGTGGTCCAGGAGGCCGAGGCCATCCAGGACAAGCTGGCGAGTATCGGTTCGTTCCGCTACGCGCAGACCGAGCCGATCGCCGACTACCTGATGAAGTACACCCCGGCGACCGACTCCACGCCGGACGGGTACCGCAAGGCCACCGTCGCCGAGGGAGAGCCCACCGCCGCGGACCTGGCGCGCTTTTTGGGCGAGGTCAACGAGGACAAGGTCGACGTGCTCATTTATAATCCTCAGACGGAAACGGATCTCACCGCCCGCATCAAGGACGCCGCCGAGGACAAGGACCTGCCCATCGTCGAAATCGGTGAGACCCCACCGAAGGACACGAACTTCTTGGAGTACTACGAACAGGTGGTGGATGATCTCGCCGCGGCGAGCAAATAAATGGCGCTAGTTAGCTTCACCGACGCCGCGGTTGACCCGCTGTGGTCCGGGCTCAGCCTGGACATCCAGCCCGGCGATTTCATCGCCCTGCTGGGCCCGAACGGCGTGGGCAAATCCACGCTGCTGGGCACCATCCTGGGCACCCGCCAGCTCACCGGCGGGCGCGTCGATGTCAACGCGCGCGTGGGGTTTATCCCGCAGCAGCGCATGTTCCCGGCCGAACTGCCCATGCGCGCGCGGGACTTGGTCTCCCTAGCGCTCGCACACGGGGTGGTCCGCAACCGGCGGGCCGACCGGGCCCGAGTGGACGAGCTGCTCGCCGCGGTGGGCGCCACCGGCATCGCTAACCGCCGGGTCGGCCGCCTTTCCGGCGGCCAGCAGCAACTGGTGCGCCAGGCCCAGGCCCTGGCCCAGGACCCGCAGCTCATCCTAGCGGACGAGCCGCTGCTCTCCCTCGATCCCGCCCGGCAGCAGGCCACGGTGGCCCACCTGCAGCGCCTAAGGAAAGAGCACGATACCTCCATCGTCTTCGTCACCCACAGCATTAACCCGGTGCTCGACGTGGTCGACCACGTGCTCTACCTCGCCCCGCAGGGCCACGTCTTCGGCACCGTGGACGAGGTGATGCGTTCCGAGGTGCTCTCCGAGCTTTACGGGGCGGAGGTCAAGGTTGTTGAAATCGACGGAAGGATGCTGGTGATCTAGATGGATTTCTCCCGCTTTGTCGAGGACACCCAGTACCTACTCAGCGTCGACTTCGTCCAGAATTCCCTGGTGGCCTGCGCCTTCCTGGGCGTGCTGTCGGGCGTGATGACCTCGCTCATCGTGCTGCGCCAGATGTCCTTTTCCGTGCACGCGACCTCCGAGCTCGCCCTGATGGGCGCGGCCGCCGCCCTGCTTTTCGGCCTGAACATCGGCTTCGGCGCGGTGGCCGGCGCCATCGTCGCGGCCATCGTGCTGGCCACGCTCGGATTCAAGGGGCAGCAGGACAGCGCCATCGGTGTGGTGATGAGCTTCGGACTGGGCCTATCGGTGCTCTTCATCCACCTCTACCCCGGCAACGCCACCACCGCGATGACGCTGCTGACCGGACAGATCGTCGGCGTGTCCCAGGCCTCGGTCTGGTGGCTGGCCGGCACCACCGCCCTAGTCGTCGGCGCGGTGGCCCTGTTCTGGCGCCCCCTCCTCTTTGCCTCCGCGGACCCGGCCATGGCCGCGGCCGCCGGCGTGCCCGTGCGCAGCCTTTCCGTCCTCTTCGCCATCCTGGTGGGCCTGGCAGCCTCCCAGTCGGTCCAGATCGTCGGCTCCCTGCTGGTCATGGCACTGCTCATCACGCCCGGCGCGGCGGCGGTCCAGATAACCTCCTCGCCCGTGCGCGCGGTGCTCTGGGCCACCGTCTTCGCCGAGATCTCCGCCGTCGGCGGCCTGGTGCTCTCGCTGGCGCCGGGCCTACCGGTCTCCGTGTTCGTGACCACTATTTCTTTTGTCATTTACCTGGTCTGCCGGGCCATCGGCTGGCGCCGCGGGCGCCACGCCCAGCGCGACGAGACAGCCGCCCAGCAGCACTGTTCGGCGCAGGAGTAGGGACTAGACTGGCAAGCTATGGGATACATGCTGCACCGGGAAGAACTAGAACACCAATCTAGGACGCGCAAATACCTGCTCATTAAGCCCGATAACCTCCCGGACAACCCGGACATTGTGCTGTATTTCCACGGTTCCTTGCAGTCTGCCAACGTCTCCCGCCGGTTCACCAACGGCACCTTCGACGAGCTGGCCGAAAAATGCGGCTGCCTGGTGGCCTACCCGGACGGCGTGGACCGCCATTTCAACGACGCCCGCGGCATCCTGCCGGTCACCGCGCGCGAGGAAAACGTCGACGACGTCGGCTTCACCCGGGCGCTGGTCGAGCGCCTGCGCCGCGACTACTCCGCCGGGCGAGTTTTCGCCTGCGGGTATTCCAACGGCGGGCAGATGGTCCTGCGTCTGCTCTTCGACGCCCCCGGGCTGCTCAGCGCCGCCTGCATCTTCGCCTCGACGCTGGGCCGCGGCGACAACCACCGCCCCAAGAACCCGGACTCCGCCCTGCAGCCGACCCCGGTGTTGCTGCTGCACGGCACCGAGGATCCGTATGCCCCCTACGCCGGCGGCACTGCCGGGTTGGATGCCCGGCGCACCCGCGGCGAGGTGACCTCGGCTGCAGAGACCGCCACCCGGCTCGCCGAGCTCAACGGCGCTTCCCCCGAGCCGGAGACCAGCCGCCCCTACCCTGGCGTGCGCGCCGAGACCTGGGGCGGAGATTCCCCCGTGGTGCTGTGGACCATGGAGGGGCTGGGCCACGTGGTGCCGTCTGGCAACGAGGTGGACCCGCGGCTGGGCCCCAACACCCAGGATTTTATCGCGGCCGAGGCGGCCGCGGATTTCTTCGGCCTAGCGGGCCGCGCGGCGCTGCCGGGCGAACTCGGATAGCACGGCGCCGGCCGCGACAGACGCGTTGAGGGATTCCACGCCCGGGGACATCGGGATGGACATGATGACGTCGCAGTTTTCGCGCACCAGACGGGAGATCCCCTTGCCCTCGGAGCCGATGACGATGACCACCGGGTCGGTGCCGCCGTCGTAGCTGTCCAGGGTGTGATCGCCGCCGGCGTCGAGGCCGACGACCTGGTAGCCGTTCTTCTGGAACTGCTGCACCGTGCGGGTGATGTTGGTGGCGCGCGCCACCGGCAGGCGGGCCGCCGTGCCCGCGGAGGTGCGCCAGGCCACCGCAGTGACGGATGCGGAGCGGCGCTCCGGGATGATGACACCGTGGCCGCCGAAGGCCGCCACCGAGCGCACCACCGCGCCCAGGTTGCGCGGGTCGGTGATGTTGTCCAGGATGACGAACATCCCGGTATCCCCGGTGTCGCGGACTTGCTGCATGAGATCCTCGACCTCGGCGTACTTGTAGGGCGGGATCTGCAGGCCGATGCCCTGGTGCATGCCGTTGCCGGTCAGGCGGTCCATCTCGTGGCGCGGCACCTCGTGGATGGGCACGTTCCGGGTGTTGCAGATGGCCACCGCCTCGGACAGGCGCTCGTCGTTCTTGGTGCCCTGGGCGATGTAGAGCGCCGTGGCCGGCACGCGGGCGTGCAGGCACTCGATGACCGGGTTGCGGCCCACCACCATCTCCGGGGTCTCCTTGACGTGGCGCCCGGAGTCGCGGCGCTGGCGGGCCAGCTTCGCCTTGTGCTTGGCGTGGTAGACGCGGTCCTCCGCCTTGGGCGTCGGGCCCTTGCCCTCCAGGCCGCGGCGGCGCTGGCCGCCGGAGCCTTTAACTTGGCCCTTCTTGTTGGTCTTGCGGGTGCCAGCCCCGCCTCGACCGTGCGTGCGTGCCATTGGTGGTCCTTCCTAGGTATTCAAAAGTCTTAAGACAGCTGCCAGGTGGCGCCGTCGGGGGTGTCCGTGACCGTAATGCCCGCCGCGGCCAGCCGGTCGCGTACCGCGTCCGCGGTGGCGAAGTCTTTGTCCTTGCGGGCCTGGGCGCGCCGGTCGAGTTCGGCCTGGACCAGCTGAGCCAGGGCGGCATCGGCGGCCGAAGAGCCCGTGTCCGCCGCCCACTTCTCATCCAGCGGATCGAAGCCCAGCACCGCGGCCATGGCGCGCACGGATTCCGCCAGCTTCCTGGCGGCACTCTCATTGCCGGCCGCCAGTTCCTTGTTCGCGGCGCGGACGGTGGTGTGGATTTCGGCCAGCGCCTTGGGCACGGCGATGTCCTCGTCCATCGCGGCACCGAAGGCGTCGGTCCACTTCCCCAGCGCCAGGTCCGGGAAGCGGTTGACCAGGTCCTCGATACGGCGGTAGCCGGCCGCGGCCTCGGTGAGCGCGGCCTCGGAGTATTCCAGCACCGAGCGGTAGTGCGCGGAGCCTAGATAATAGCGCAGTTCCACAGGCCGGACTAATTCCAGCATGTTGTCCACGCTGAGCACGTTGCCCAGGGACTTCGACATCTTCTCGCCCGCCATGGTCACCCAGTGGTTGTGCATCCAGTACCGGGCGAAGCCGTCCCCGGCCGCGTGGGACTGCGCCACCTCGTTCTCGTGGTGCGGGAACTGCAGATCCAGGCCGCCGCAGTGGATGTCGAACTCGGAGCCCAGGTAGTAGGTGGACATCGCCGAGCACTCCAGGTGCCAGCCGGGGCGGCCCTTACCCCACGGCGTTGGCCAGGCTGGCTCGCCCGGCTTGGCGGCCTTCCACAGCGCGAAGTCCAGCGCGTTGCGCTTGCCGGCGTTGTCCGTCTCGCCTTGCTCCATCTCCTCGACGCGGTTGCCGGACAGGCTGCCGTAGTCGGAGCCTTCCGCCCTGGTCCAAGCGTTAACGTCGAAGTAGACCGAGCCATCGGCCGCGTAGGCGAAGCCGTTGTCAATGAGCCGCTGCATGTAGTCGACCATCTGGGTCACGAACCCGGTCGCGCGCGGCTCCACGGACGGCGGCAGCACGCCCAGCATGTTGTAGGCGGCGGTGAACTCGCGCTCGTAGGTGGACACCCACTCCCACCAGGGGCGGCCGTTGTCGGCGGCCTTGGTCAGGATCTTGTCATCAATATCGGTCACGTTGCGCACGAAAGCCACGTCCCAGCCCTTGGCCATGAGCCAGCGGCGCAGGATGTCGAAGGCGACCCCCGACCGCAGGTGCCCGATGTGCGGCTTGGCCTGCGGGGTGGCCCCACACAGGTAGACCGACACGTGGCCGGGGCGAAGCGGCTCAAAATCGCGGAGGTTACGGGACGCAGTGTCATAGATACGCAAAGTCACAACAGCAATTCTACCTAACCGTATCTGCCGTCCTAGTTGGGCTTATTCGCCTCCGCGAACTCGTAATATTCGCGGTTGCGCAAGCCGGCCGCGGCGGCCGCGTCCACCACCACCGTGGCGTGCCGGTGCCACTGCAGGATGGAGGCCGGACACGCGGCACTCAAGGGTCCTTCGACCAGCCCGGTGACCGCGTCCTGCTTGTTTGCGCCGGTGGCAATGAGCAGCAGGTGGCCGGCGCGCTGAATGGTGCCCAGGCCCTGCGTGACGACGTGACGCGGAACCTCTTCGGCGGAGGCGAAGAAGCGAGAATTATCCGTCACGGTCTGCGGGTGCAGCGTCTTCCAGCGGGTCAGGGAGTTGAGCGAACTGCCCGGCTCGTTGAAGCCGATGTGCCCGTTTTTGCCCACCCCCAACAGCTGGCAGTCGATTCCGCCGGCCGCCGCGATCTCGTCTTCGTAACGCTCCGCCGCGGCCGCATCCGGCACGTGCAACCGCGCCGGCTCAACCCCCAGGGGGTCGATGAGCTCACAGCGCAGCGTCTGGTAGTAGCTCTGCGGGTGGTCGCGGCCCAGCCCGACGTATTCGTCCAGGGCGAAAAAATCCACCCCGCGGGTCTTCAGGCGCCCGGCCCGCGCGCGGGCGATGATCTCGGCGTAGGTGGCCAGCGGCGTCGATCCCGTGGCCACCCCGATGACCCCGCCGGGGCGGAAATACCCGCCCAGGATGTCCGCGGCCACCGTCGCGACCTCCGCCGCGCTGTCCCGGATGATGACCTCCATGCTTGCCGCCTCCCGTCCTTTTGTTCCGCCTACTACCGCGTGCCCCCTATTATCCCCGCAATCGCGTGCCGCCGGCGAAGACGGTGCGAACGGCCCCGGCGGGGTCGAATTCCACGAATTCCGCGGGCTGGCCGACCTGCAGGCCGCGCGCCTGGTCCAGGCTCAGCAGGCGGCCGGGGTTCACCGCTGCTGCCCGCGCCGCGGCGGCCGCCCCGTGGCGGGCGCTAAACCGCACGAACTGCTGGGCCAGGGTGCTCGTCCCGCCCGCGATGGCGCCGCCGACGCCGGCCAGCCGGGCCACCCCGTCGGCAACGACGACGTCGAGCGGGCCCAACCGGTAGGCCCCGTCCGGCATGCCGGCGGCCTCCATCGCGTCGGTGACCAGGACTAGGCCCTCACCGGCGCAGGAGGCGATGACGTCTACGGTCCCGTCGGACAGGTGCACCCCGTCGCCGATGGCTTCCACGGCCACCTCGCCGCGGGCGGCGGCCGCGAGCATGGCGCCCACGGCCCCGGGCTGGCGGTGGTGCAGCGGCGGCATGGCGTTGAACAGGTGCGTGGCCGTGACCGTCGCCCCGCGGGCGACCGCGTAGTCAAGGACACCGGTGGTGGTGGCGAAGTCCGCCGTGGTGTGCCCCAGGGAGACAATGACGCCGTACTCGACGCACGCGTCCACCAGCGCCCGGGCGTTGGGCGTTTCCGGGGCGAAGGTCAGCTGGCGGACCGTCCCGGCGCCACGCTCTAGGATGCGTCGCAACATGGCCGGGTCGCCGTCCTGGATGCGGTCCGGGGCCTGCGCCCCGCACTTGGCGGTGTGGATGAACGGGCCCTCCAGGTGGATCCCGTCCACCACGCCTTCGGCCACCAGCGGCGCCAGCACGCCGACCTGGCGAGTCAGCTCCTCCTCCGTCCCGGAGACCAAGCTCGCCAGGAGGTGGACGCTGCCCTGCTGGCGGTGGAATTCGGCTGCCTGCCGGCATTCGGCGAGCGTGCCCGTGGGAAAGGCCCCGCGCGCCCCGCCGTGGTTGTGGACGTCCACCAGGCCCGGCGCGACTACCCCCAGCTTGTCGGGGGAAGACTCGAGGCGCTCCACGCTTTCGACAACGCCCTCGGCATCCACTCGCACCCGCGCGGGGTAGGGCTCGGCCCGGCCGTCGGTGAGCCGGGCGGAGATAGTACAACCGGCCATTATCGGTACTCTACCTCCATCACGTGCTGGCCCACGGCCACGTCCCCGGCGTGCATCAGCGCGGTGGAAGAGACCTTCTTCTTGTTGGTCACGACCACCGGGGTGGTCAGGTCGATGCCGCGCTCACGCAGGGCGGCCGCATCCACCCGCACCAGTGGGTGGCCCGGCTCCACCGCGTCCCCGCGGTTGACTAGCACCTCGAAGCCCGCCCCTCGCAGGCCCACGGTGTCCATGCCGATGTGGACCAGCACGTCCAGGCCCTCGGCGCTGCGCACTGCGACCGCGTGCTTGGTCTTGGCCACCATGGTGACCTCGCCGGCCACCGGGGAGGCCACGACCAGCTCGTCCTCGTTGCCCGGCACGATGGCGAAACCGGGGCCCACCTGGCCGCCCGCGAAGGCGGGATCAGTCACCTCCTCCAGCGGGATGGCCTTGCCCTCGGCGGGAGCGGACAGCTCCGTCACGCCCGCCTTTTCCGGAGAATCAGCGGGAGCAGGAGCGGGAGCCGGGGCCGCCACCGCCACCGGGTGCTCCATCTGGCGCCGCACCTCGTCGTGGACGAACTGCACGTTGGGCCCGATGATGACCTGCACGCCCTTGGCCGAAGGTCGGTAGACCCCGGCCACGCCGGCGGATTTGAGCGCCTGCTCCTTAACCAGCTGCGGGTCGTGCACGGTGGTGCGCAGGCGCGTGGTGCAGTACTCCATCGTGTTAAGGTTTTCCGCCCCGCCGAGGCCGTCGAGGATCCGGGCGGCCTGCGCGGCCAGCTTGTCGTCGCCTTCCGCGCCGTCAGCCTCGTGACTCGATCCGTCTTCCTCGTCGTCGCCGCGGCCCGGGGTCTTCAGGTTGAACTTGCCGATGAGGTAGTAGAAGAGCCCGAAGTAGATGAAGAAGTAGGCCACGCCCATCACCAGCAGCATCCACCACTGGTTGGCCAGCGGGTTCTGCGAGGACAGCAGCATGTCGAAGAAGCCGGCGGAGAAGCCGAAGCCCGCCGTCCAGTCGAAGAAGGAGGCGATCGCCATGGAAATCCCCATAAGGATCGCGTGCACCACGAACAACAGGGGTGCTACGAACATGAAGGAGAACTCAATGGGCTCGGTGACACCGGTAAGGAAAGAGGCCAACGCGCCGGCCAGCATCAGCGAGCCGACCACCTTGCGGCGCGTCGACTTGGCCCGCAGCGTCATCGCCAGCGCCGCGCCCGGCAGGCCGAACATCATCACGGGGAAAAAGCCCGCCTGGTACTGGCCGATAACGCCTACGACCTCGCAGCTCGATCCATCCCAGACGCCGGGGCAGGAGGCGGCATCGCCAGCCGCCTGGGCGGCGGCCAGGGTGTCCGCGCCGCCCAGGAACTTGCCGATGTCGTTAATTCCGACCACGTCGAACCAGAAGATGGCATTCAGCGCGTGGTGCAGGCCGGTCGGTATGAGCAGGCGGTTGGACACGCCGTAGACGCCGGCGCCGATGGCGCCCATGCCCTGGATCCACTGGCCGAAGTTGAAGAAGGCGGTATACAGTACCGGCCAGAGGAAGTAGAATACCCCGGCCAGCACTATGGAAAACAGGGAGGTCAAGATGGGAACCAGGCGCCGGCCGGAGAAGAACGCCAGCGCGTCCGGCAGCTTGGTGGCGTGGAAGCGGTTGTAGGTCCACGCGGCGAGCACGCCGACGAAGATGCCCAGCAGCACGTTCGCCGGGCCGACCGCGTCCCAGCCTTGCGCCGCCCACTCGAGGGCCTGGTCACCCTCCAGGGCAGCAGGGTCCTCGATACTGCGGTAGTTGGCCACGGCCTCCGGACCGACCAGCTTGGTGACGGTGAAAAACCCGAGGAAGCCCGACAGCGCGGCCGCGCCGTTGGAGTCCTTGGCTAGCCCGAAGGAGATGGCGATGGCGAAGAGCACGCCGAGGTTATCCAGCACCGCCCCGCCGGCCTGCTGGAAGACGGAGGCCAAGAAGCTTAAGCGTTCACCTCCCCGGGCGTCGAGGAAGTAGCCGATGCCGGTCATCAGCGCCGCGACCGGCAGCACCGCCACCGCGCCCATCAGCGCCTTTCCGAGCTTTTGCAGCGGTCCCATGACCTTGTCCATGGCGCTTTACTCCTTAGCTTTTTTGAAAAACCGAAAGATTAGTCCCGGCAGGAATACACCAGGGCGGTGGCAATGGCCGCGCGGCCTTCCTTGCGGCCGGTAAAGCCCAGGTGATCGGTGGTGGTAGCGGAAACGCTCACGGGAGCGCCCAGGACCTCGGTGAGGGTGCGCTCGGCCTCCTCGCGCCGCGGCCCCATCTTCGGGGTTTGCCCGATGAGCTGCGCGGAAGCGTTGCCAATCCGGTAGCCGTGCGCGGCCAAGAATTCCCGGCACTCGGTGAGCAGGCGGGCTCCGGATACGTTGTCGTATTCGGCCCGGCCCACGCCCACGAACGAGCCCAGGTCCCCCAGCCCCGCGGCCGACAGGAGGGCGTCGACCAAGGCGTGGGAAACCACGTCCCCGTCGGAGTGGCCCTCGCAGCCGTCGTCGTCGGCGAAGAGCAGACCGGCTATCCAGCAAGGCTTGCCGGCTTCGATCTGGTGGGCGTCACTAGCGATGCCCACCTTGGGCAGAATCGGTTCGTTCATTAGGCACCTCAAAAACTGTGGGTTCAGCCTCAGATACTACGGCTTGAGCCAGCCGCAGATCTATAGGGGTAGTGATTTTAAATGCCATGGCATCACCTGTCACCGTCACGACCGGGCAGCCGAACCATTCCATGAGGCTCGCGTCGTCGGTGGCGACGAACTCGCGGGACTTGTCGGAAAAATAAGCCTCGTTGGCCCGGCGCAGGGAGGCCAGGTCGAAGCCCTGCGGGGTCTGGACCGCGCGCAGCAGGCTGCGGTCCGGCGTTGAGCGCACCCGGGAGGTTTCCCCGGCCGCCACCTCTTTGATGGTGTCGGCGACCGGCAGCACCGGGATGACGGCCGGCGCCCCGTCCAGCACCTTGCGCACGACCCGGCTAATCATCCCCGGGGGCGTGAGCGCGCGGGCGGCGTCGTGGACCAGCACGACCGCGTCTTCGTGTTCAATGGCCTGCAGCCCAGCCCAGACCGAGTCGGCGCGTTCGCCGCCGCCGGCGACAAAGCGCAGCGGGATCTCCTTGGCTTGGCGGGCTAGGGCGCGCTCGGCGTGGGCGCGCATGACGGGGTTGATGAGGACAACGACCTCGTCCACCACGGCGGAGTTAATCATCGCCTGGACGGAGCGTTCCAGCAGGCTGCGGTCGGCCAGCTCGACGTAGGCCTTCGGTAGCTCAGCGCCCAGCCGCGTGCCGCTGCCGGCGGCGGCGATGAGCGCGATAACCCGGCGAGTCATTAGTCTTCGTCGTCGAAGGACAGGTCGCCCAAGTCGACGTCGTCGGTGTCGACGTCGGTAGTCACCGACTTGTCCTCAACCAGGCCGGCGGCGCGGTGGCGTTCGATGGTGGCGTTGATTTCGTCCATCATCTTGTCCGCCTTCGCGTCATCGACCGGCTTGGCCAAGGCCAGCTCGCCGACGAGGATCTGGCGGGCCTTGACCAGCATGCGTTTCTCGCCCGCGGACAGGCCCCGGTCCTGATCACGGCGCCAGAGGTCGCGCACGACTTCGGCGACCTTGTTAATGTCACCGGAGGCCAGGCGCTCCTGGTTGGCCTTGTAGCGGCGAGACCAGTTGCCGGCCTCCTCCACGTCCTCTTCGCGCAGGACGGAGAAGACCTTTTCCAGGCCTTCCTTGCCCACCACGTCGCGCACGCCGACCTTCTTGGCGTTCTTGGAGGGCACGCGGACAACCAAGTCGGACTGGTTGATGTGGAGCACCAAGTACTCCAGCTTCTCGCCGCCCATTTCGCGCTGCTCAATGTCTTCGATCACCGCGGCGCCGTGGTGCGGGTAAACAACCACCTCTCCGACCTTGAACTCCATTGCCACTCCTTGCTCGATTGTTAAAGAGGTACCCCTAAAGCCTGCCCGGCAGGCACATAGGACAAATATTCTACCACGCGGCACCTCCCCGGGTCCGGCCGGCTACATCCCCCAAAAGTACACCCCCAATTGCCCTCCCTAGAGCGGGGGCTAGGTCACGTTGGGGTTGAAAACTGTGTACTTGGTTGGAAAAAATACTAGGCTTGATAATCGACAAATCCCTGTGATCTTTAGTTGATGGAGGACAACCCAAAGTGAAGTCCCTGAAGTCTGCCGCCCGTCGCGGTGTCATCGTTTCGGTTACCGCTGCGTCCGCGCTGGCGCTGGCTTCCTGCTCCGCCGGCCAAGTCACCCAGACCGCCGACCAGGTCGCTGCCGTTGACGGCTCCGAAGCTTCCACCGAAGATGGCCTGATTGCGGTGCGCGACGTGACCATTTTGGTCGAGCCGGACGACCAGCACGCCTCCCTGAAGTTCACCGCCGTGAACCAGGGCTACGAGGACCAGGCGGCCGAGCTGGAGTCCGTCACCGTAGACGGCCAGGAAGTCCAGCTGCAGCCGGCTTCCCTCAAGCCTATCAACCGCGACCAGCGCCTGGTGGGCGACTCCCAGGAGAACCTGGACAACATGCCGCAGGCTGAGTCCGAGGACATCCAGTACGTCGCCACCACCATGCAGGATGACGACTTCGGCTACGCCGGCCACCGCACCGTGGTTTTCCAGTTCTCCAACGGCGACATCGAGGTCAACGCCACTATCGCCGCCTCCCAGAAGGAAGCCGGCGAGTACAACCGCGACGTCGAGTCCACCGAGGGCTACACCACCGAGGAGCCCTCCGGCCACTAAGCACTAGCTTTCCCATCTCCCCTGGCTACGGCCGGGGGATTTGTTGTATCTGCGGTAATGTCCGGGGCGTGTTTTAAGCTAGGGGCATGGCAAAGAAGCAGCGTCCCATCCATACCTGTACGGAGTGCAACTACGTCTCCCCGAAGTGGCTGGGACGCTGCCCGGAGTGCGGGTCGTGGGGTACGTTCCAGGAATCCACGCCGGCCAGCTCGGCGGCCGCGACCACCAGCGCGCCGCAGGGCCTGACCCCGTCCAGCCCGGCGCAGCCGATGACCAAAATCACCGCCTCGGCCACCCGCACGCAAAAAACCGGCATCTCGGAGCTGGACCGGGTGCTTGGCACCGGCATCGTCCCCGGCTCCGTCGTGCTCATGGCGGGCGAGCCCGGCGTGGGCAAATCCACGCTGCTGCTGGAGGTCGCCTCCCGCTGGACCCAGCAGGACCGCACCGCGCTTTACGTCACCGCGGAGGAGTCCGCAGGCCAGGTCCGCGCCCGCGCTGAGCGCACCGGCGCGCTCCAGGACACCCTGTACTTGGCGGCCGAGTCCAACCTGGACGTCGTCTTCGGGCACGTCAAACAGACCCAGCCCTCGCTCATCATCGTGGACTCGGTGCAGACCATGCAGGCGCCCGGCGTGGAGGGCGTGGCCGGCGGCGTGGCCCAGTCCCGGGCCGTGACCGCGGCGCTGACCACCCTCGCCAAATCGACGGGCATCCCCATCCTGGTGGTCGGCCACGTCACCAAGGACGGCAACGTGGCCGGCCCGCGGGTGCTGGAGCACTTGGTCGACGTGGTCCTGAACTTCGAGGGCGACAAGCAGTCCAGCCTGCGAATGCTGCGCGGCATGAAGAACCGCTTCGGCGCCACGGATGAGGTCGGCTGCTTCGAGCAGACCGCCACCGGCATCCGCGAGGTAGCCGACCCGTCCGGGCTCTTCCTCTCCCACCGCGGGACCACCCCGGACGGTTCCGCGGTGACCGTGGCCATGGACGGCGTGCGCCCCATCCTGGCCGAGGTCCAGGCCCTGACCGTGGACCCGGTGGCCAAGAACCCGCGCCGCGTGGTCACCGGCCTGGATACCAACCGGGTGCCGATGGTGCTGGCGGTCCTGCAGGCCCGGGCCGGCCAGCGCACCAATGATAAGGACGCCTACGTCGCCACGGTCGGCGGCGTGCGTATCTCGGAGACCGCCACGGATTTGGCGGTCGCGCTGGCCACGTGGTCCTCCCTGCACGAGCAGCCGCTGCCGCCGCGCACCGTCGTCATCGGCGAGGTCGGCCTGGCGGGCGAGCTGCGCCCGGTGCCCAACCTGGCGCGCCGGCTGAGTGAGGCCGCCCGGCTGGGCTACGAGGCCGCCATCGTCCCGGCCACGAAGAACCTGGAGACCACCCTGCAGGTGCGCCAGGCGCAGACGCTGCGGGAGGCCATCGAGCTGGTCAGCCCCTAGGACAGGTTGAAGGTGTAGGCCGCCGACGGGTTGTCGCCAATGACGGCGTGGAGGTAGTAGCCGCCCGGCTCCACGGCGGAGCGGTCGTTGCACTGCTCCGGGGCGGAGGTCTGCCGCGACCAGGTCGCCTGGAAGTGGCGCTTCTTGCCGGACTCGAAGGCCTGTTCACCTTCCTGCACCGACGGGTAGCAGTCCGTGTCCGCCCACATCCGCTGGTTGGTGCCCAGGTTGTAGACCTCGAAACGCAGCTCCTGATCGTCAAGGTTGATCTGGCAGTCGGCCTTGGTGGGATTTTCCACCGTCATGTAGAAGGTGGGCAGCTCGCCCTCGCCGTAGGTGGCCTTGTCGCTGCTCGCGGTGATCTTCAGATCAGCCAGCTGACAGGTGTCCTTCGCATCAGCGGCCACCGGCTCCGTGCTCGCTTCCGCGTCTTCGCTTTCGCGGGCAGACTCGGATTCGGTCTCGGACTCAGTCTCCGACTGAGATTCGGACTCAGTTTCTGACTCCACCGCGGTGGTTTCCGTCTCCGCCGCCGGCGTCGACTCCGAGGTGGTCTCGGCGGCCGGCTCGGTCGCCTCGTCGTTGCCGGAGCCGCCGACCATGCTCAGCACCCAGACCAGCAGAACGACGACCACGACGATGATGACCAACGCCGCGACGCGGCGGCGCTGGTAGATCTCGTTGGGTAGGGGGCGCTTCTGCTGGGGGTTACGGTTAGTCACGGCTTATAGTTTATTGCCTCAGCAGCGGCGACGGCTGGCAGCTGGTGGGGCGTGTCTTCAAATGACCAGCGGTCTCGCAGCTCAGTCCAGCCCGTGAGTCACCAGGGTCTCGACCGTGGAATCCTCCAGCAGGTAGCGGGCGCCGACGACGCCGACGGTGCCCTCCTCGACCTTGCGCTCCAGGACCGAGATGCTGGCCACTAGCTGGTCGACGGTCTCGCGCACGTGCTGGCGCTCGTAGTCGTCGGTGCTCAAGCTGCCGGCGCGCTTGGACTTCAGCGTCGACAGGGCGACCTTTTCAATGATCGCGCGCTGGAAGCCAGCGGGCAGTTCGGCTTGCTGATCCACCACAGAAGCGGTGGCGGCCACCGCGCCGCAGGACTGGTGGCCCAAGATGACCACCAGGTTGCAGTTCAGGTTTTCCAGGGCGTATTCCAGCGAGCCCTTCACCGCGGTATCCAGGATGTGCCCGGCGGTGCGGATGACGAAAGCATCCCCCAGCCCCAGGTCGAAGAGGATCTCCACAGGCGCGCGGGAATCCGAGCACGACAGGACCACCACGCGGGGATCCTGCCCGTCGCGCAGGCCGGCGCGCCGTTCCTCGTCATTGTGCGGGTGCAGCGGAGAGTTGTCGCGGAAGCGTGCGTTGCCGGCTTGGAGGGTCTCCCAGACTTCCCGAGGGCTTTGCTTTTTATCTTTCAGTGGCATGGCTCAAATTATAGTCCTGCGCGCGGCGCCTACTAGACTCCTGCACAGATATGGATACTGGTGCTTTGCTCGATTGGTTCGCCCACGCCCGCCGGCCCCTGCCCTGGCGGGCGACGTCGACGACCGCGTGGGGCGTGTTGGTCAGCGAGGTCATGAGCCAGCAGACCCCCGTGGCCCGAGTCGCGCCGGTCTGGCAGGAGTGGATGCGCCGCTGGCCCACCCCTACCGACTTCGCCGCCGCCAGCCGGGACGAGGTCCTGCGCGCCTGGGGCAAGCTGGGCTACCCGCGCCGCGCGCTGCGCCTGTGGGAGTGCGCGCAGGTGGTTCGCGACGACTTTGCCGGCGAGGTCCCCGACGACGTCGACGACCTACTGGGCCTTCCGGGAATCGGCGACTACACCGCCCGCGCGGTAGCCTGCTTCCACTACGGCCACAACGTCCCGGTGGTAGACACCAACGTCCGTCGCGTGGTTGAGCGCGCCGAGAACGGCAATTTCCTAGCCCCCAACCCGTCGAAGAGGGAGCTGGACCAAGTCGCCGAGCTCCTGCCGAAAGATAATGGCCCCACCGTCTCCGTGGCCTTGATGGAACTAGGCGCGCTAGTCTGCCGCGCCAAGTCCCCGGACTGCCCCGCCTGCCCGTTAAAAGCTACCTGCGCCTGGCAGGCGGCCGGCTGCCCCAGCCCCAGCGCGGAGGAGCTGAGCAAGGCCAAGAAGCGGGTCCAGAAATTCGCCGGCACCGACCGGCAGGTGCGCGGCAAAATCATGGACGTACTGCGCGCTGCCGACGCCCCCGTCCCCCAGGCCGACATCGACGTCGTCTGGCCGGACGCCCCGCAGCGCGCCCGGGCGCTGGCCTCGCTTTTGGCCGACGGGCTCGCAGAACAAGACGAGCTAGGCCTGTTCCACCTGCCGCGCTAGGCCCGGACGGAAAAGTCGATCAGCCGGGTCAGCGCCCAGTCCGGGTCCGTGAATAGCCGGGCCAAGACCAGGCCGGCCCCGATGGAGGCGACCACCATCATGCTGGTGGCCAGGTTGGCCAGGGCCTGCTCCATCTGCCCCTCGTTGAGGTAGTAGACCACCCGGAACATGGTCACCCCGGGGATCATGATGACCGCGGCTGGCACCGTCGTGGTAATCCGCGGCAGCCGCGCTTTCCGGGAGGCCAGCGCACCCAGCAGGCCGATGACCAGCCCGCCGCAAAACGCCGCGAAATACCCCGTGGTCTCCAGGTGCAGCAGGAAAAGCCGCGCCGCATTCGCCACGGTGCCCACCACCGCGGCTACCAGAATCATCCGGCGGGAGGAATTAAACAAGAAGGCGAAGCCAGCGATGCCGAAAAAGCTGGCCAAAACAGCCATGGTGTACCAGGTGGCATCGGTAGCCGGCACCGGCGGGGCCGGGTTCAGGTCAGTAAGCCAGCTGACCATGGCCACGGTGAAGGTGGCGGCGAAAATAACGGTGAAAGCATAAGCCAAGCGCACCATACCGGCGTCGAAGTCGAAGCGCGCGATATCAATCAGCGCGGAGAACAACGGAAAGCCCGGGATCAAAAAGAGCACCGCCGCCACGTAGCCGGAGGAAAAATCGCCTGGGTCGGCCAGTCCCAAGGCGCCGACGAACTCGGTAACAAGGAAGAAGACCAAGCTGGCCGTCGCCCCGCCGGCGACGATGCCGCCAATCTGGTGGACGTGGTTGCTCAGCACGAAATGGCGCACGAATTGGCCGCTGAAAGCGGCCAAGGCGACGATCCCTACCGCGGCCAAGGGAAAGAAATTCAGCAGCGCAAAAGCCGCGCACGCCACGGCCGCGGCGGCGGAAAGCACCCACCCGTTCCAGCGCTTGCGCACGTTGTGCTCGATCTGGTCGAGCTTTTCGGATAGCTCCTCGGCCGTAATCCCGAAATGCAGGTGGTGCCGGGTCAGGTCCTCGATGGCCTCAATCCGGGAGGCATCCACCGCCGGCGAGTGCTGCCGGGAAATGACCGTGCGGAAAATCTCGCCCCGGTGGAAGGTACAGGTGATCTGCGTGAGCCCGACCGTGGCATCCAGCCGGTCGAAGCCGAGCGCCCGCGCCGCGCGCTTCATCCCGCGCAGCACACGGTAGCCCGACGTGCCCGCCCCCATGAGCAACATTCCCAGGCGCAAGACCACGTCGGCCTCGACGCCCATGCGGCGGTGCTTTTCGTACGGCGGCGGGGTCACTTTAGCGCCAGCGTCCCCGCCAGTTGAACCCGCCCGGCAGGTTCACCCAGAACCCGCCGCGGGAGTTGAACGTCACCGGGCCAATCTTGGTCGAGGCCGAGGCCCCGCGGCCGGAGAAGTTGATCCAGCTGTTCTTGCCGGTCTTCTTGCGTGAACGGTATTGCAATCCCATGCCAGTGATTCTAACTCACTTCAAGGAAGCGATATGAAGGCACGAAAAAAGCAGCCTCCCGCAGGAGGCTGCTTTCTCACTTCAGTGACTGATTACATCGGCTGGCCGGCTCCGGCAGGGCCGTCCTCGTCGCCGTAGTCCTCGGAGACCTCTGGGGTCTCCGGCAGGGTATCCGCGGTGATCTGCTCCGGCTCCTCGTTCTCGCGGACCTCGTCCTCGTCCAGCTCCTGCTCGAAGGTGCCCTCCGGCAGCGGCTTCGGGCGCGGGCTGAAGGTGAATGTGGCCTGGGAGTTGTCCTTGGACTCGCCGTCCCAGTTCTCCACGTCGACGCTGATGATTTCGCCAGCCCCGATCTCGCCGAAGAGGATCTTCTCCGAGAGCTGATCCTCGATCTCGCGCTGGATGGTGCGGCGCAGCGGGCGCGCACCCAACACCGGGTCGAAACCCCGCTTGGCCAGCAGGCGCTTGGCCTTCTCGGTCAGCTCGATGTCCATGTCGCGCTCCTGCAGGGACTTGGACACGCGACCGATGAGCAGGTCGACCATTTCCATGATCTGCTCTTCGTTGAGCTGGTGGAAGACCACGACCTCGTCGATACGGTTCAAAAACTCCGGGCGGAAGTGCTTCTTCAGCTCGTCGTTAACCTTGGTCTTCATCCGCTCGTACTGCGCGTCTTGATCCGAGGCGGCGTCGGCGGTAAAGCCCAGGCCCACGGCCTTGGAGATGTCCTGGGTGCCCAAGTTCGAGGTGAAGATCAGCACGGTGTTCTTGAAGTCCACCACGCGGCCCTGGCCGTCGGTCAGGCGGCCGTCCTCGAGAACCTGCAGCAAGGTGTTGTAAATCTCCTTGTGGGCCTTCTCGATCTCGTCGAAGAGAACGACGCTGAACGGCTTACGGCGGACTTTCTCCGTGAGCTGGCCGCCCTCCTCGTAGCCGACGTACCCCGGAGGGGCACCGAACAGACGGGAGGCGGTGAAGCGGTCGTGGAACTCACTCATGTCGATCTGGATGAGGTCATCGTCCGAACCGAAGAGGAAGTTAGCCAGCGACTTCGACAGCTCCGTCTTGCCCACGCCTGACGGGCCGGCGAAGATGAAGGAACCGGAAGGCCGGCGCGGGTCCTTCAGGCCCGCGCGGGTGCGGCGGATGGCACGGGAGACGGCCTTGACGGCCTCGTCCTGGCCGATGATCCGCTTGTGAAGCTCCTCTTCCATGTGTAGCAGCCGCGAGGACTCCTTCTCCGTGAGCTTGAGGACCGGGATGCCGGTCCAGTGCGCCAGCACCTCGGCGATCTGGTCCTCGTCGACCTCGGCGATGTCCTCCAGCTCGCCGTTGCGCCACTGCTTTTCCTTCTCGGCGCGCTCCTCGCCCAGCTGGCGCTCCTTGTCGCGCAGGCCGGCGGCCTTCTCGAAGTCCTGGGCGTCGATGGCCGCTTCCTTCTCCTGGCGGACCTCGGCGATCCGGTCGTCGACCTCGCGGACGGAATCCGGAGCGGTCATGCGCTTGATACGCATGCGGGCACCAGCCTCGTCCAGCAGATCCACCGCCTTATCCGGCAGGAAGCGGTCGTTGATGTAGCGATCCGACAGGGATGCGGCAGCCTTCAGGGCGTCGTCGGTGTAGGAAACGCGGTGGTGCGCCTCGTACTTGTCGCGCAGGCCCTTCAGAATCTTGATGGTGTCGTCCAGGGAGGGCTCTTCCACCTTCACCGACTGGAAACGGCGCTCCAGCGCCGCATCCTTCTCGATGTGCTTGCGGTACTCCTCCAGCGTGGTCGCACCGATGGTCTGCAGCTCGCCGCGGGCCAGCTTCGGCTTGAGCAGCGAGGCGGCATCGATAGCGCCCTCGGCGGCGCCGGCGCCGACCAGAGTGTGAATCTCATCGATGAACAGGATGATGTCACCGCGCTGGTTGATCTCCTTGAGCACCTTCTTCAGGCGCTCCTCGAAGTCGCCGCGGTAGCGGGAACCGGCGATCAGCGAACCCAGGTCCAGGGAGTAGACCTGCTTGTCCTTCAGGGTCTCCGGGACCTTGCCGTTGACAATGTCCAGGGCCAGGCCCTCGACGACGGCGGTTTTACCAACGCCGGGCTCACCGATGAGCACCGGGTTGTTCTTGGTGCGACGCGAAAGCACCTGCATGATGCGCTCGACCTCGGACTCGCGGCCCACGACCGGATCCAGCTTGCCGTCCTTGGCAGCCTGGGTCAGGTTGCGGCCGAACTGGTCCAGCACCAGGGAGTTGGAGCGTTCCCCGGAGCTACCCTGGGAACCGCGCCCGCCGGCACCAGCGCCCACGGGGCCGCCGCCCTTGTTGCTGTTGTCGTTTTCCTGGTTGTTGCCCTCGTAACCGGACAGCAGCTGGATAACCTGCTGACGCACGCGCGGCAGATCCGCGCCCAGCTTGGTCAGCACCTGCGCGGCGACGCCGTCGCCTTCGCGGATAAGGCCCAGCAGCAGAAACTCAGTACCGATGTACTTGTGTCCCATCTGCAGCCCCTCACGCAGGGACAGCTCCAGGACCTTCTTCGCGCGCGGGGTAAACGGGATGTGCCCGGTGTGCGGCTGGGTGCCCTGGCCGATGATCTCCTCGACCTCGCGACGCACGTCCTCCAGGGAAATCCCCATGGACTCCAGCGCCTTGGCGGCTACGCCTTCACCCTCGTGGATAAGGCCCAAAAGGATGTGCTCGGTGCCGATATAGTTGTGGTTGAGCATGCGTGCCTCTTCCTGCGCCAAGACAATGACGCGGCGGGCACGGTCAGTAAACCTTTCGAACATCTGCTATCTACCCCTTGTGGTTTCTCCTAAATTCTCTATCCACTCTAACGCGCTTTCCACAGCCTCCATTCTCACTTTTCACAACACCGTCTCAATTTACGCCCTTCACACAGGTCAAAGGGCTGTACGCCGGTAGCGAACAGCGGAATTTAGCGGGGTGGATTAGCCCGCACTAGACTTTAGGGAAAAGCCCAACTCTGAAAGGCGTAGTGAACATCTCCCACCGCTCGGCGCTCCAGCACTACCACGCCGCTGCCAGCCAATCCGCGGGCCGCATTATCAGCTACTACTCCACCAGTTTCTCGTGGAGTACCCGGCTCTTTACCGCCCAGATCCGGCGCGATATCCAGGCCCTCTACGCGGTGGTGCGCATTGCTGACGAGATCGTCGACGGCGCAGCGGCGGAGGCGCACAGCCCGGACATCCGCGCCCTGCTAGACGGCTACGAGGAACAGGTCGTCCACGCTGCCGATGCCACCTTCCACACCGACCCCGTCCTCCACGCGTGGGCGCACACGCAACGCCGCTGCCAGATCAGCGAGGACCACCTCCGCGCCTTCTTTGCCTCCATGCGTAGGGACCTCGACCCCGCCCCGCATGACGCGGCGAGCCTGCAAAGCTATATCCACGGCTCGGCGGAGGTCATCGGCCTGATATGCCTGGACATCTTCCTGGTCGGCCATAACCCCAGCGAAAAAGACAAAGCCACCTTGGCCGACGGGGCACAGTCCTTGGGTTCGGCGTTCCAGAAGGTCAACTTCCTCCGGGATCTGGCCGAGGACACCGACTGGCTGGGGCGGGACTACCTCCGGCAACTGGACGCGGACACCAAGCGGCAGTGGTGCGCGGAGATCCGCACCGAGCTCGCCCGCGCGCGCCGCGCCGCCTTGCTCTTGCCGCCCGGCGCGCGGAGAGGAGTTCTCGCCGCGACGGGGCTGTTCGCGGAGCTGAACGAGCGCATCGAAAGCGCGAGCGTCGACGAGCTGCGCTCGCGCCGGATCCGCGTGCCCGCGCCCCGCAAGGCCCAGATCCTGGCCGCTAGCCTCTGGAGGAAAGCATGAGCAACTGCCTTGTTATCGGCGCCGGCGTGGCCGGCCTGGCCACCGCCTGCCTCCTGCAAGACGCAGGCTTTCAGGTGACCGTAGTCGACCGCCTCGCGGAGCCGGGCGGCCGGGCAGGAAGATTCGCCGACTCCGGCTTCCAGTGGGATACCGGACCGTCCTGGTACCTGATGCCCGAGGCCTTCGACCGTTTCTTCGACCGACTGGGCTACCGAACCAGCGACTTCTTCGAGCTCACCAAGCTTAGCCCCGTCTACCGGCTTTTCAACGAAGCCGGCCGCGCTGCCGACATCGATGACTCCGTGGTCGAATTTTTCGACCAACGCTCGCCTGGGCAGGGCGGGCGCCTTAACGACTACCTGGCCACCGCCAGCGACACCTACCAGGTGGCGCTCAAGCACTTCCTCTACACCACGTTCAGTAACCCGCTCGATCTGACGCACCCCGATATCCTGCGCCGCCTGCCGCGCCTGGCCGCACTTCTTGGCCAATCCTTGGAAAGCTACGTCGGCTCGCGCTTTACCGATCCCCTGCTGCGCCAGGTGCTGACCTACCCGGCGGTATTCCTGTCCACCGAGCCGGCCGCCGCCCCGGCGCTGTACTCCCTGATGGGCCACGCCGATCTCACCCAGGGCGTGCGCTACCCGCAGGGCGGTTTCGCCGCGATCATCGACGCACTCCTGGCCATCGCCACCAAACTCGGCGTGCGCTTCCAGTGGGAGACCGAGGCCACCGCCATCGTCACGCACGGCACGCACGCAACAACCGTCACCACGAACCGCGGCACGCTGCCGGCGGACCTGGTGGTCTCCGCCGCCGACCTCCACCACACGGAGACCCACCTGGTGCCCGCCCACCAACGGACCTTTTCCGATAGGTTCTTCGCCCGCCGCGACCCGGGGCTTTCGACCGTGCTCGTTCTGGCCGGCGTGCGCGGGCAGCTCCCCGAACTGGCCCACCACAACCTGCTGTTCAGCCGCGACTGGGACCCGGACTTCGACTCCGTCTTCCGAGAAGGTGGCGCATCGAATTCCATCTACGTCTGCAAGACCTCGGCCAGCGATGCTTCCGTGGCCCCGGAAGGGTGCGAAAACCTCTTCATCTTGGTGCCCACCGCCGCCGATGCCGCCCTCGGCCATGGCAGCGCCTACGGGGAGGAATCGGCGAAGGTAGCCGGAATCGCTAGCCGGGCCCTCCAGCAGCTGGCCGAGTGGGCGGAGATCCCGGATCTGCACGGCCGCCTCCTGACCCAGCACACCATCGGCCCCGCCGACTTTGTCAGCCGCTACCATTCGCTCTCCGCCGGGGCTATCGGTCCCGCACACACCTTGTTCCAGTCGGCCTTCTTTCGGGGGCGCACGAAGTCCAAAAAGATTGACAACCTGTTTTATGCCGGGGCCACGACCATTCCCGGAGTGGGGGTACCGATGTGCCTCATTTCTGCCGAAAATGTCCTTAGCGCCGTCAGACTGCTTTAAGCCTTCGCCCCGCGCACTGGCTTAAGCAGAGGGGCCAAGGCCACCACGGCGAGGGAAACCACGCCAGCGAAAAGGAACGCCCAGGAAGCCCCCTGGGACGTAGCGGCTGCCACGTCCAGCCCGGCGTCTTGGCCGGCTTGGGTGCCGCGGGTCAGAAAGACCACCAGGAAGGCCGTGCCCGTGGCGCCGGCCAGCTGCTGCAGCGTGTTCATGATGGCCGACCCATGCCCGTAGTACTCGTTGGGCAGGGAGGCCAGCGCGGTGGTCATCAGCGGAGTCATCATCATACCCATGCCCACGGCGAAGAGCACGTGCATGCCCACCACCATCCAGATCTTACTGTCTTGGCCCAGAAGGGTCATCAGCCAGACGCCGGCGGCGAACATGATGGATCCGGGGATGAGCAGCGGGCGCGGCCCGCGGGCATCGAAAATGCGCCCGACGAACGGAGAAATCACGCCCTGCAGCAGTCCGCCCGGCATGACCACCAGGCCGGTGACCAGGGCGGACACCCCCAGCGCGGACTGCAGGTAGATGGGCAGGACCGTGACCGAGCCCAGCATCAGGCCGAAGGACAACAGCATCACGGCCACGGCCAGGGTGTAGTTTCGCACCTTGAACGGGCTAAAATCCAGCAGCGCGCGGTTCTCGCGGGCCAGGCGGTTTTGCCGTCGCACGAAGACCACCAGCGCGACGACGCCCACGATCCCGACTATAAGCGGCAGAGTGGCAGCGCCCTCCACGGCTTTTTCCATGGAGGACAGCGCGTAGACCAAGCCGCCGAAGGCCAGGGCGGAAAGGATAACGGAGGGCACGTCCAACGGGGTGTCACGGTGGTCACCCACGTTGGCCAGCAGCTTGATACCCGCGGCCAGGACCAGCACCAGCAGCGGTACCATGCACCAGAAGATGAAGTGCCAGCTGGAGGTGTTCAGGATGGCGCCGCCGACCGTGGGGCCAAGCGCGGGCGCCACCGCGATGACCACGGAGATGACCCCCATGACGGTGCCGCGGCGCTGCGGCGGGACCAGGGTCATCGCGACCGTCATCAGCGTCGGCAGGATGAGCGCCGTGCCCGCGGCTTGGATGACGCGCCCGAGCAACAGGATGGCGAAGACGGGCGCGAGCGCGGCCACGACGGTGCCGACTAGGAAGAGCCCGGTGGCGATTCCGAAGATCTGCCGGGTGGTCAGCCTCTCCAGCAGGAAGCCGGTGGTCGGGATGACCACGCCCATGGTCAGCATGAAGCCCGTGGTCAGCCACTGAGCGGAAGTAGCCGGGATGGAAAAGTCCGCCATGATGGACGGCAGGGCGACGGATAGGGATGTCTCGTTCAGAATCATGATGGTGGCGGCGAGCACCAATACCACCAGGTTGTTGACAACTTCCCGGCTCAATGCGGCATCTTTCACCTGAGGCCCCCCTTAGAAAAAGCTAAAATAAAAACGCAGACCAGAGATTTTAGCCGCATTTCACTGCTCTGCGCAAAAGGCCTTTAGCTTTGCTCAGGCTTGACGATGGGGAACAAAACCGTCTCGCGAATGCCCAGGCCGGTCAGGGCCATCAGCAGGCGGTCGATGCCCATGCCGGTGCCGGCTGTCGGCGGCATGCCCTGCTCCATCGCAGCGAGGAAGTCCTCATCCAGAACCATGGCCTCCTCGTCGCCGCCGGCGGCCAGCCGGGCCTGATCCTCGAAGCGCTCGCGCTGGATGACCGGGTCGATGAGTTCGGAGTAACCGGTGGCCAGCTCGAAGCCGCGCACGTAGAGGTCCCATTTTTCGGTGACCCCGGGCTGGGAGCGGTGCGAACGGGTCAGCGGGGAGGTCTCCACAGGGAAGTTCTTGACGAAGATCGGGCCCTCGAGCTGGTCCTCGCAGAGCACCTCCCAGATTTCCTCCACCAGCTTGCCGTGGCCCCAGCCGGTGCCGACCTCGAGGCCGATAACGTCGGCGATACCCTTGAGCTCTTCCACGGAGGAGTCGATGGTTACCTCCGGCTGGCCCGGGAACTTCCGCGCCAGCGCCTCGTTCAGCGAGGGGTACATCTCAATCTCCGGCCATTCCTCGCCACCGAAGTCGTACTCGGTGCCGTCTGCCAGGGTGACCTTCTGCGAGCCGAAGACCTCCTGGGCCACCGCCTGGATGGACTCCCGGGTGGTGCGGGCGCAGTCGTTGTAGTCGCCCCAGGCCGCGTAGGTCTCGAGCATGGCGAACTCCGGCGAGTGGGACTTGTCGATACCCTCGTTGCGGAAGTTGCGGTTAATCTCGAAGACGCGATCAATGCCGCCGACCACGGCGCGCTTCAGGAACAGCTCGGGCGCAATGCGCAGGTAAAGGTCGATGTCCAGCGCGTTGGAGTGGGTCACGAACGGGCGTGCCGCCGCGCCCCCGTGCAGGGTCTGCAGCATCGGGGTCTCGATCTCGTTGAAGCCCTGGGACTCCAGGTAGTTGCGCAGGGCACGGACGACCTTGATGCGGATCATGGCGTTGTCGCGCGCCTCCTTGCGCACGATGAGGTCATTGTAGCGCTGGCGCACGCGGGTGTCCTCGGCCATGTCGGCGAAGGAGACCGGCAGCGGGCGCAGGGACTTCGAGGCCATGGTCCACTCGGTGGCCATCACGGACAGCTCGCCGCGACGGGAAGAGATAACCCGGCCGGTCACGGAGATGAAGTCGCCCAGATCGACGTCCTGCTTCCAGGCGTCGAGGCGCTCCTTGCCCACCTCGGCCTGGGAGAGCATGGCCTGTACCTGGGTGCCATCGCCGTCCTGCAGCGTGGCAAAGCACAGCTTGCCGGTGTTGCGCATAAAGATAAGGCGCCCGGCGATGGAGACTACGTCCTCGGTCTCCTCCCCTACCGCCAGGTAGGTCACGCCTTCTTCCGAACCGGCGGCCTCGTCCTCAGCCAGCACGCGGTACTTGGCACGCAAGTCGGCCAGGGAGGTGGTTCGGGCTACCGACACCGGGTAAGCCTCGGTGCCGTCAGCGAGCAGGCGGGCGCGCTTATCGCGGCGGATCCGTAGCTGCTCCGGGATGTCTGGGGTCTCATTCTTCTTTTGCTCGCTCACGCCCAACAGGATACCGCATGCCATCAGCCGCGGTGTTAACCCGCACTTCATGAAAACGTCGTCCACTAGCAACGTGAACCTCACTCCTTAGTTACCTCACTGAACTAAGTTCTAGGCGCAACTTTCCATGACTCTCTGTAATCGAATTTGGAGCATTCACCCATGGCACTAAAGGGCCGCAACCTTCTCAGTTCCTTGTTCACCTCCTCCCGTTCCAGCCTGACCTGCACCTACAAGTGCGGCAACGCCTGCTTCGGCGAGGCGGACAACCCCACCACCAACCCGTACTTCGGCGATCAGTTCAGCCGCCGCACCGCGCTGCGCGCCGGCGGCCTGGGTGTTGTCGCCGTCGGCGGCAGCGCCGCCCTGTCAGCGTGCTCGGCCCCAGAAGATAACGCCGGCGGCGTTTCTTCTACTACCACCACGGAGGCTGAGGTGGAGCTGACCTCCGCCGAAGGCATGAAATTTGAGCCGGTCGAGCCCAACACCAAGGACGAGGTCGTCGTACCAGAGGGCTACCAGCAGTCCGTGCTCATCGCCTGGGGCGATCCGGTCATCGAGGGCGCGCCGGAATTCGACGTCCACAACCAGACCTCCCAGGACGCGGAGAAGCAGTTCGGCTTCAACAATGACTTCGCCGGCCTGGTGGACCACCCCAACGACCCGGAGCGTTTGGTCTACGTCTGCAACCACGAATACACCACCGAGCCGCAGATGTTCCCCGACTACGACGCCGAGAACCCCACCGAAGAGCACGCGAAGATCGGCTGGGCCAACCACGGCCTGACCGTGCTGGAGGTCTCCAAGGCCGAAGGCGGCAACCTGAAGCGCGAGTTCGGCCCGCTCAACCGCCGCATCACCCTGACCACGCCCTTCCGCCTGACCGGCCCGGCGGCTGGGTCTAAGTACGTAAAGACGGACAAGGATCCGGAGGGCACCACCATCTCCGGCACCATGGCCAACTGCTCAGGTGGCGTTACCCCGTGGGGCACCATCCTGTCCGGCGAGGAGAACTTCGACGCCTACTTCGCCAACGCCAAGGTCGACGACGAGCGCGCGCAGAAGTCCCTGGATCGCTTCGGCTTCGAGGACGAGCCCTCCCAGCGCAAGTGGGAGCGCTTCGACGACCGCTTCGATATCTCCAAGACCCCGAACGAGCCGAACCGCTTTGGCTACGTCATCGAGCTGGACCCGCTCGACCCGCAGTCGACCCCCATCAAGCACTCCGCCCTAGGCCGCTTCAAGCACGAGGCCGCCAACGTGCACGTGACCAAAGACGGCACGGTGGTCACCTACTCCGGCGACGACGCCCGCTTCGAGTACATCTACAAGTTCGTCTCCTCCCGCAAGATTAAGGAAGGCGACACCCGCCACAACATGACCATCCTGGACAACGGCACCCTCTACGTCGCCGAGCTAAAGGGCAACTCTCCGGAGGAGGAGATCGACGGTTCCGGCGTCCTGCCTGAGGACGGCAAGTTCGACGGCACCGGCGTGTGGAACAAACTGTTGACCGTGGACGGCGACAAGGCCGAGTCCCACGTGGACGGCTTCAGCGCTGAAGAGGTCGCCATCTTCACCCGCGAGGCCGCCGACAAAGTGGGCGCGACCAAGATGGACCGCCCGGAGGACGTGGACATCCACCCGCAGACCGGGAAGGTCTACGCCGCCCTGACCAACAACTCCTACCGCGGCGCCACCGGCGAGGACGCGGAGAAGAATCAGGAGGACCCGAAGGAATGGGCCCCGGTTAAGGAGAACAAGAACGGCATGGTCATGGAGGTCTCCGACGACCACGCCGGGGAAAAGTTCACCTGGAACCTCTTCCTGGTCTGTGGCGATCCTGCCACCGCGGACTCCTACTTCGGCGGCTTCGACAAGGAGAAGGTCTCCCCGATTTCCTGCCCGGACAACCTGGCCTTCGACTCCCACGGCAACCTGTGGATTTCCACCGACGGCAACGCCCTGGAGTCCAACGACGGCCTGTACGCGGTCACCACGGAAGGCGAGACCCGCGGCGAGCTCAAGTGCTTCCTCACCGTCCCGACCGGGGCGGAGACCTGCGGGCCCATCGTCACCGACGAGCGCGTCATGGTCAACGTGCAGCACCCGGGCGAGGACGACGAGGCCGCCTTCGACGAGCCCTCCTCCCACTGGCCGGACGGTGGAAACTCCACCCCGCGCCCGGCTGTCGTCGTCGTGTGGAAGGATAACGGCAACATCGGCGTATAGGGTATACTAACCTAACTGTGTTCAGATTTAGGTTAGTCGCACCCTTGAGCCTAGCGCTCGTGGTCGCCCTGTGTCTGGCAAGTCTTTTTGTCGGCGCGCGGGCGACCACTTTTGCGCAAGTGTGGGAGGCTATCCCGGGTGGTGTCCGCTACGCTATCGACCCCGGCACGCCCGCGGACGAATTCGAGATGCTCCTGGGCATCCAGCGGCTCCCGCGTACCTTGCTTGCCCTTACCGCGGGCACCTGCCTCGGCGCCGCAGGCGCGCTCACCCAGGCCTTTACCCGCAACCCGCTGGCCGATCCCGGCATCCTGGGCGTAACCGCCGGGGCGGCCGCGGCGGTGGCACTGGCCGTGTCGACCGGCGTGACGGATTCCCTCGTCTGGCCCGCCATCCTGGGCGCGGTCCTGGTCACCAGCCTGCTTTTCGCACTAAATTCCCGCGGTAGCCCCCTGACCTTCGTGCTCGCCGGTATGGCCCTATCCGCCGTCCTCATGGCGCTGGTCAACGCCCTAGTCCTCACGAACGATGAGGTGCTCGACGCCATCCGGCAGTGGGCCACCGGCTCCGTCGCTGGCCGCGACTTCGGCACAGTGGAGGTCACTGCGCCCATCGGCATCGTCAGCCTGGTTGCGGCCATCCTGCTTTCCCCGCTGGTCAACCTGGTGCTGCTCGGCGATGCCACCGCGCAGTCCCTGGGCGTCCCCGTCTCGGCGGTCCAAGCCGGGGGCGTCATCGTCATCGCCGGCCTAACCGGCGCGGCCGTGGCGGCGGCCGGCCCAGTGGCGTTCATCGGCCTAGCCGCCCCGCACATCACCCGTCGGCTAGCCGGCGTGGACTACCGCTTTATTGTCCCCCTGTCCGGACTCGTGGGCGGCGTCTGCGCCCTGGTGGCCGACATCCTGGGCCGCCTGCTCGCCCGCCCCGGGGAGCTGCCCATGGGCATTGTCCTCGCACTGCTGGGCGTCCCGATCTTCATTCTCTTGGTGCGCGGCAACAAGATTGGGGGCAACCTATGATCCGCTGGTTGATCCTCATTATCCTGGCCGCCCTCGGTGTGGTCGTCTCCGTCATGCAGGGCGACTTAGCGCTTTCCTTCTCGGACGTGCTAGCAGTCCTCACCGGCGGCGGCTCGGCCGCCCACCGCGCGGTCATCCTGGAATTCCGGCTCGGGCGCGCCGTCGTTGCCCTGGTGGTCGGCGCAGCGCTGGCCTACTCCGGCGCGCTCACCCAGTCCGTCGCCCGCAACGGGCTTGCCAGCCCGGATATCCTGGGGGTGACCAACGGGGCATCGCTAGCCGCGGTAGTCGCCATCGTCTTTGGCTGGGGCATGACGCCGGTAGCCGCCATCCTCGGCGCGGCTCTCACCGCCGTGGCCATGGTATTTCTGGCCGGCCGGGGGCGCAGCATGGTGCAGATCGTGCTGGTCGGCGTGGGCCTGTCGATGTTTTTGTCCTCGCTGACCACCTGGCTTCTGGCCTACGCGCAGCTGGATCGCGCGGCCAGCGCCCGCATGTGGATGGCCGGCTCCCTCAACGGGCGGGACTGGCACCACGCGTGGGCTCCCCTGGCCGCAGTTATCATTGCCGTCGCGATCGCGGGTTGGCTTACTTTCCAGCTGGCCGCGCTGAGCCTCGGCGATGCCACCGCCCATATCCTGGGGCACAACGTCCGCCTAGCCCAGCTCATCCAGCTGCTGGTAGCAGTCGTGCTAGCCGCCGTCGCCGTCGCGGCCGCGGGCCCGATCGGCTTTTTGGCTTTCGTGAGCCCGCACGTGGCGCGAATGGTCTCCCGCGCCCCCACCCCGCCGCTGCTTTTCTCCGCGGCGGTGGGTTCTACCGCGCTGCTGTGGGCGGACATCGTCGCCCGCGTAGTGTTGCCGTGGCCGCTGCCGGTGGGCGTGATAACCGCCTTCCTGGGCGCACCCCTGCTGTTTATCTTGGTCCTGCGCACGAGAGCAAAGGAAACTGTGTGATGGATATCTTTTCTTTGGCCAACGCCAGCGTCGGTTACGGGAACAAACCCGTGATCACGGACCTGAACCTGCGCCTGCCAGAAGGCGGCATCACCTGCCTCATCGGCCCGAACGGCTGCGGCAAATCCACCCTGCTCAAGTCCCTGTGCGGGCTCTTGCCGCACAGCGGAAAGCTGGAGTTTTATGACCGCGATCTGGGCAGCTGGAACCGACGGGAGCGCGCCCGGTACCTGAGTATGCTGCCGCAATCCCCCGTGGCGCCGGAGGGACTGACGGTCGGTCAGCTGGTCGCGCGCGGGAGGCACCCCTACCAAACGTGGTACCAGCGCTGGTCCGCCGGCGACGACGCCGTCTACACCGACGCAGTGACCACCACCGGACTGAGCGAACTCACGGACCGGCCCCTCCACCAGCTCTCCGGCGGGCAGCGGCAACGCGCCTGGATTGCCATGACCATCGCGCAGGATACCCCCGTGATGCTGCTCGACGAGCCCACCACGTACCTCGACCTGGCCACGTCCGTCGACGTCCTGCGGTTGATCCGGCAGCTAGTCGACGCCCGCGGCAGCACCGCCATCATGGTTCTCCACGATCTGAATCTGGCGGCCCGTTGGTCCGATCGCCTGATTCTGCTCGGCTCGGACGGAAAGTTGGCTGCCCAAGGAACCCCGGCCGAGGTGCTCACCGAGGACCTTTTGGCCGAAGTTTTCGGCCTCGACGCGGTGATTGCTACTGACCCCGTAAGTGGGGGACCCTTGGTCGTACCGAAATAGGATAGGCTAACCTTCAAGGAAATAGTCCACTACCTAGGAGGTACCCTTGACCGTCGCACGACGCATCCTCGCCCTGTCCGCCACCGCCGCCCTCTCGCTCGGCCTCGTCGCCTGCAGCGACAACACAGAGAACACAGGGAACGCAGAGAACTCGGAGGCTGGTTCCTCCAGCGCTGCGGACAGCGCCTTCCCGCGAACCATCAAAACGCAGGACAAGGACCGCCAGGACACCGATCTCACCATCGACTCCCAGCCCAAGAAGATCGTCTCCGCCTCCGTCACCCTGACCGGCGCCCTACTCTCCCTCGACGCTCCCGTCGTCGCCTCGGCCGGCGGCAACCCGGACGCCCCGATGTTCGCCGACGGCACCGGCTTCGGACTGGCCTGGGACGAGGTCGCCCAGCAGAAGGGTATCGACTCCATCTACACCATCGGCTCCGCCTCTGCCGAGGCCGTCTTGGCCCAAGATCCAGACTTGGTGGTCATGTCTAACGTCGGCAATGACTCCGGCGCCGAAATCTACGACCAACTCAAGGACATCGTCCCGGTCCAGGTCATCGACTACTCCGACCAGTCCTGGCAGGACACTACCCGGGAGGTCGCCGAGGCCGCCGGGCTGGAAGACAAGGCCGATGAGGTCATCGGGGACTACGACGCCGCCGCGGAGAAGACCAAGGGCAACCTGGACATCGAGCAGCCCGTCAACATCGTTTCCCCCACCAAGGACGGCATGAACTTCTTCACCGAAGAATCCGCCCAGGGCCAGATCTTCAGCGACCTAGGAATTGAGGTGGCCACCCCGGACCAGGATCTCGTCGGCACTTCCGCACAGGGCTCCAAGCGCGGCGACGTCAAGGCCGTAAACACTGAGAATCTCCCGCTCGCCCTGGACGGCAAGAGCACCTTCGTTCTCAACCTGGGCGGCAAGCCGGCCGATGAGAAGGTCCGCAAGGATCCCCAGCTGGCCGACACCGAGTCCGTCCGAAACAACCACGTTTACCCGCTGGACGGCGAGTTCTTCCGGATTGACGCCTTCTCCGCGAAGGACCTAGTGGATCACCTGCAGGAAGAATTCGGAAAATAATTCGTATATTTCTTCGAAAAGGGTAGCGCAATGTCGGACAGTTGCATATCGTGTGAGTTAGTTAGAACAGATTAGCTAACTAACCATCGGGGGAATAATGCAGCCCTACTACACCGTCAACACTCCCTACTGTCCGACCGCTACCGCCTGCACCACCTACCGCCGCAACTACTATCACCTCTGGCAAGACCTCCGCTCTGCTCGCGGCGAAGATGACGAGCTCGCCATCAAACGCTTAGCCCTAAAAACCAGCTTCTCTTTCGGGCGCGCCCGGGATTATTGCGAGAGTCTGGACCGGCTCGACACCTTGCCAGAATTGAAACAACTAGTCGAAACCCTTCACCACATCGAATTCAAGCAACTCACCCTCATTGATTCCGTCCTCAACAAGCTAGCCACCGCCCCGTCCCCGGACTCGCTCGCGCGGATCGACGCCGGAATTATCAGCTACCTCACCCCAACCCAGCCCGCCCAGGCCCTGCCCTCCCACGAGAACCTCTGCCGGAAGCTCAACCGTCTCGCCCAGCGGAACTGGAACTTACCCAACCCTCCCACGAGCCGCCCCCACCGCACTATTCCGCCGGGCCCGTCGGCGCCAACCGAGGCGAGATCGTCGCGGAATACGACGCGGAAACCACCGCCGCCATGGACGCGGCCATCCGGAAGGTCGCCAAGAACAACAACGTCAGCCCGGCCAAAGCGCTGGCCGGCCTCGTCCTGGGCAAGTGCGGCTTGCCGCGCGTCGTCCTCAACATGTTCATGACCCAAGACCTCCCGGACAGCGGCGGGTTCATCGACGGATACGGCTGGGTCGACGCGGACACCGCCAACCGCATGGCCGAAAAACCCGACCACCGGCGCGACATAGCGGCCGCGGCCGAGAAGCGCAGCCCGAACTACCAGCCCCCGGAGGATATCAAGGCCTTCCTCAACGGCCGGGACGGTTGCTGCCGGTATCCGGACTGCAGCATCCCCGCCATCAGATGCCAGAAAGACCATTGCAAGGACTTCCGCGACGGCGGGGCCACCGCCGCGAGCAAGCTAACCGTCATCTGAAAGATCTGCGTGAAGCCGGTCTTATCTAGTTGAAAGTGGAACATGCCCTAAGTAATATACGGTTCCCCTGCCGTTAGGCAGTTAGATAGAATCTCACGTGAAGAAAACCTCCCTAGTTTCTTGTGGGGTTACCCGCAAATCGTGGACACGTTGTTAAGCTGCTTAGGGGTTAAGCAGCGGCCTTCTTATTACCATTTTGATCAGCGAGCTGGGCTTCGAAATCGACGGGGCTTACCATCCCGATGGACGAGTGGCGACGGCGCCAGTTGTAGACAATCTCAATCCAGCGAGCCACCGCCTTCCGGGCTTCGTCACGGGTTCGCCATTTCTTCCGATCGTAAAATTCGGTCTTCAATGTCGACCAGAACGACTCGGCCATCGCATTGTCAAAGCAGACACCGGTACGGCCGACCGATTGTGCAATCCCTAGTTCTTGACAGACCTGCCACAGTTGTTCGCTGGTGAACTGGCTACCACGATCGGCGTGGAAGACCACGGGCCTGACCCCGGAAAGTGGGCACGTCGGGGGTTAGGCCCGATTGTCTCGGATTGATGTTATGAAGCTCAATATGCATCCAGCAAATAGGAAACCGCTAATCTGCAAGTGAGTAGCCCAATTCCCACCGCCGCCTGAAGCAACAAGAAAAATAGTAAACGTTATAGCAGCTAGGCAATGGACGGTAAGACGACTATGTGCACGCAGCCCCTGATTCTTTGGCCATACATTTCCAAGGAACCAGCTCACTACTGTAAGAATAAGATAGAAAACTATTCCAACTAGTATTCCAGGAACTATATAGAGCATGGTTTCCCTTCTTCAGCGGGGAGTTTAGACTCTAGTCAGCAAAGAATATATTTCTAAAGCTGTCTTGTGAACCCGGGCCCGAACCCCGGAAAGTGGACACGGGGATTTAATCAAGATGCGATAGTAAGTGTAGCTGATTCGGCGGCTTCAAAGGCGTTCGGCGAGCGGTAGCCACACCACGAGTGCAGCCGTTGGGTGTTGTACCGGATGCACCACTGGAACACATCCCGGTGGCACACCAGCTGACTGGCGAAAACAGGCTCGTCCTTCAGGATTTCCCGCTTCAACGAGGCGTTGAACGACTCCGCCAACGAGTTGTCCGCGCTCGTCCCGATCGTACCCATCGACTGGGTGACACCGAACCGCTCACATAACCTCCGGTACTGCTCAGAGGTATAAACACTGCCGTGATCCGAGTGAAAAATCGCCCCATTCAGGCTACCTCGGACCCCGTGAGCCATCATGAGGGCTTCTTCGACCAACTCGGTGCGCATGTGGTCGGCGATCGCGACACCGGTCAACTGCCGCGAATAGCAGTCGATAACGGTGGCCAGGTACATATTCGACCCGTCCGCGATCGGCAGGTACGTGATATCGCCGACGTAGACCGTGTTCGGCTTGGCTGCGGTGAACCGGCGTTTCAACAGGTCCGGGAACTTCGGAACCCGTTTCGCAGACACGGTGGTTTTCACCCGGCGTTTTTTCGTGTAGCCGAACAGACCCATCTGCCGCATCAACCTGGCAGCGTGCTTGTGATTGACCCGCTGCACAGCAACGCCGCCGGCAAAGGTGCCGTCGCTGGAGTTGATGGTCGCAGTCACACGTTTCGCCCCGTAACAGCCATTCTCGGCCGTGAACACGGCCGTGATCTGAGCTCCCAGCACCGCATCGGCGACGAGGCGTCGCCGGCGGGCAGGAGCAGCAAATTTCCATGTGTAATACGAGGACCGGTTGATCTTCAGGACCTCACATAACCGCTTGACCTCGTAGAAGCCTCGGTGGTCATCAACGAACTGAAAGCGGTTCACGAGTTCGTCTCTTCCGCGAAATATTTAGCCGCCTTGCGCAGGATTTCTCGTTCCTCGCGGAGTGTGGCGTTTTCGCGTTCCAACACGCGGATGCGCTCGGTATCGGAGAGTCCTTCAGCCAGGGTGCGTGCGCTGTTGGCGGCGGCGACAGGGCTGGCGACTTTCTCGCCGTTGGCGTTGGTTTTGGTGCCGGTGCCGAAGGCGTCGAGCCAGGTGCGCAGAAAGTTGCGGTTGACTCCGAGATCGGAGGCGATCGCGTTGATCGTTGCTCCGGGAGTCGACTCGTACAACGAGACTGCGTCACGCTTGAACTGCTCGGTGTAGGTCTTGCGTGGCATGGTGGAAAGATACCTCACTTCCCCAGCGACATGCTGGTTTCAGCGTGTCCACCACCAAGGGGTCAGGTCCGTGCGCATGGAATCTGATAACGCCCACCCAACGATCCGTCGAGAGTAGACGTCGGTGACAAACGCGGCGTACACAAAGCCTTTCTTCGTGCGCACATACGTAATGTCAGCCACCCACAGTTTGTTTGGGCCCTGGGCTTTGAATTCACGCTCAACCAAGTCCGGGCGCAGATCAGGCACGTTAGGCTTAGCGGTTGGTTCGCCCCGGGTTTAATGGAGGGTAGGAAATTGGAAAAGGAAACTCTCACATGCCCGTCAAATACACCCCGGAGCTCAAACAGCGCGCCATAGAACTCGTGCTCCACGCCCAGTCAGATTCCGTCACCGCCCGCGGCGCGTTCACCCGCATCGCCGCAGAGCTCGGCGTGAGTAAGGAAACGCTGCGCGTCTGGGTCCGCAAGCACAAGGAAACCGGGGCCGGCACACCGGCCGAGTCGGTCGACCTGGAAGCAGAAAACCGCAGGCTGCGGGCCGAACTCGCGGAAGCCAAACGCGCCAACGATATCCTCAAAAGGGCCTCGGCTTTTTTCGCGGCGGAGCTCGACCGCCCACAGAAATGATCGTCACATTCATCGACGACAACCGTGCCCAGTTCGGGGTCGAGCCCATCATCCGCGTCCTAGCTACCACCAGCGCGAAGATTGCCCTGAGCACCTATTACGCCCACAAATCCAGACCGCCGTCGGCCCGGTCTCTTCGGGACACGCAAATCACCCGCGCGCTGCGCCGCATCTTCACCGACAACTATTCCTGTTACGGTGCCCGCAAGTTGTGGGCGGAGATCAACCGCGAAGGAAGCTTCGGGCACGTCGCCCGCTGCACCGTCGAACGCCTCATGGCTGCCGCCGGGCTGGTGGGGATCCGGCGACGGAAGAAAAACCGTCGACGCGCAGCGCGGACGCCGAGCAGTGCCCGGTGGACCTGGTCGACCGGGACTTCTACGTGACCGCGCCGAATATGTTGTGGGTCGCCGACATCACCTACATTCCCACCCGGGCTGGGTGGGTGTACGCGGCGTTCGTGCTGGACGCCTACTCACGTGAGATCGTCGGCTGGCAGGTGACGAACCACATGCGGGCTTCGCTGGCCCGCGACGCCTTGGATATGGCCTTATCGGCGCGTCTTCGTGCTGGTGAGGACGTCTCCGGGCTGATCCATCACTCGGATCGCGGAGTGCAGTATCGCTCCATTACCTACGGCGAGGCATTGGCCGAGTCGAAGGTCGTGGCCTCGGTCGGATCCCGGGGTGACTCCTATGACAATGCGATGGCCGAGGCTCTTAATTCAGTGTTTAAGGCCGAGTTGATTGACCGGCGGACCTGGCCGGCGCTGACCGATGTGATCGTGGAGACCTCGAAGTGGATCGGGTGGTACAACAACCGCCGGCTGCACTCCGCGCTGGGGCATCGCCCACCGCGGGAGGTTCATCAAGAATGGCAGATGCTTCAAGCCCGCGCGGCCTGACCGACAAGTAAATCACCCTCTACAAAACCCGGGGCTTGACACATCGCCCTCCGATATGCGCCTGCAGCAAAGATATTAGAACCTAGAGAACAAGTTCACAGAGAAAACGCAAGTCAGCAATAAAATGGACGCGCGCGCTGCATCGCATTCGTTACCTGACAGAATCTGTAGGATTTGCCCTGTTAAGTCTGGCTATGTGGCCGTTATAATGCCGGCGGTGAACGCAAGAATTAGCAGGGTTGAGTATGAGCCGTATTGGCCCCTCATTGCAATATTCCATACTGCCTTCACTATTACCCTTTAAAAATACAAATTGTTTGACTATTTTTCTCGATCAGTGAAGAACGGATATAGCCAATAGATTACGGCAGCAGAAGCTAAAGAAACGATGACAGTAATAGCAATACCTTGCTTCGAGTCAATTCCTTCAAACATAATTCCAGCAATCGACAATACAGCCATAAAGGCTATCAAAGCTGTGAAATAACGCGTCATAATAGTCCTTTCAGAGAGTTAAATATAGAGTTTATGGATTAAGGCTACATATTTTTACTGTACATCGGTGATACGCGCCTTTGAGATTAACCTGGACAGATGAAAATCCAGCTGCATGAAGGGCTTCGACTGTTTCTTGACAAGTTACAGGCAAAACGCATTCTTTCATTACTCCAGTTTTTCCGTCAGATTGGCGCTTAATTTGCGTTGTTACTGCCACTATTCCATGTGGATATTGGAGGGAAGACATACTCATCGTATGCGGTTCTTCGCCTAGCTTCAAACTCATAGGGCTGGGCTGCACAGGGGCGCGATTTATCTCGGAGGCGAATAGCTCCACCGCAACAATTCCTCCACGGGTCATCATTCTGCGAACTTTCTTTAGCGACTCGATGAGCTCGCCCAAGCTTGATATGTACTGTAATGATCCGTAGGTTACGAAAATCAAATCTATATTCGTGATGGCTTCTGCTGTAAAAGCTTTCTCGACAGTGCCCGAGAAAAAGTTGGCATCGATTTCAGTGAATGGCTGGGAGAATTTTTCGTCTGGTTCGATGGCAAACAGTTCGGCATTCGGGAATCTACCAGCAACTTGGGTGAGCACCCGCCCAGTACCGGCTGAGGTTACCCTCGAGTAGTGGACACCCTATTAGTACGGCTCTTGTGTCCGTCAGAGAGGATGTTCATTATGAGTCAAACACGCCGTAAGTACACCCCGGAGTATCGGGCTGAGGCGGCCAGGTTGGTCATTGAGACTGGTCGGCCGATTGCTCACGTTGCTAAAGAAATCGGAGTCGGCGCCGGTTTACTGGGCAGGTGGGTCAAAAACGAGCGCGAACGCCAGGGAGATGCCGATGGAATGAGCGAGTCTGATCTGCGTGCTGAGAACGCCAGGCTGCGCCGTGAGTTGGCTGAGGCTCGGATAGATAACGAGTTCTTGCCAAAAGCAACAGCCTTCTTCGCTGCGAAGCAACGACGGCAGAGCGATTCGAATTAATGCGGCAGGAGAAGGCAAATTACAGCATCAAGCCGCACGGCCAGGCTTTTGAAGGTGTCTCGTTCCGGCTACTACAAATGGGCCCAGGCACAGCACAAACGCGATTGTGGCAAGGATAGACGCCAGAACTACTTGGATGCCCTAGATAGGCAGATCAAGAAGATTTGGGATGAATCAGATGAAGTCTATGGCTCACCACGGATCACCGTGGCGCTAGCCGATGACGGGTTTATCGTTGACCGTAAGACTGTTGCCAAAAGGATGCGGCTGATGGGTGTTGAAGGAATCTCGCCCCGGAGGTTCGCGCCTGTGACCACTATCCAGCCTGAGCACGGGTCGAACCTTCCTGACCTGGTTAAGCGCCTGTTTGATGCTGGGGTTGCGTCCGCTAGCGTGGTGTATCTGTAGCCCGCGGTTGGCCTTGTGCCGGTGCACAATGAGGCGACCATCG
>NZ_JASTTF010000009.1:0-88549 GCF_055700955.1 Corynebacterium sp. 1103A | reverse complement strand
AGGCCAGCCAAGCCCCACGACTGCCTCAACACGCGAAAAGGCGCCACGGAAACCACTCCGTAGCGCCTACTCGGCGTACCTCAACCAGAAAAAGCGCACCGCCCGCAAAGGGGTCGGTGCGCTTTCGTCGCGTGCGCGAGAGATTTAGTGCTTGCGCTTGAGCTTGAGGCGCTCGGCGCGGCGGCGCTTGTTCTCCTGTGCACGCTGGTACTCGCGGTGCAGGCGGCGCTCGCGGGCGAGCTTACGTTGGAAGGCCTGGGATTCGCGGTACTCAAGGTAGATGACGTCGTTGCGCAGATCCTTGACGATGGCGAACATCAGCAGCACGACAATCACCAGGAACGGCGCAGCGGCCACGATGGTGACGTTCTGCAGGTTATTCAGCGAGTCCTCGTTGACCAGCAGCAGGGTCAGGCCGACGGCGGCGGTCAGCACGCCCCAGATGGCGGACAGCCACGGCTGGGCATCGGACTTGCCGTTCTGCGACATCGAGCCCATCACCGTCGATGCGGAGTCCGCGGAGGTGATGAAGAACGTCGCCAGCAAAATCATGGCGATGACGGACGCGATGGCCCCGAGTGGCATGCCGTTGAGGAGGTTGAACAGCTCCTGCTCGGCGCTCTCGCCGGAAATCGAGTTGCCGGTCTGCTCGGCGTGGATGGCCGAGCCGCCGAAGATAGCGAACCACAGGGTGGACACGCCAGCCGGTACCAGCAGGACGCCGACGCAGAACTCGCGGACGGAACGGCCGCGGGAAATACGTGCCAGGAACATACCGACGAACGGCGACCAGGACACCCACCATGCCCAGTAGAAGATGGTGTAGCCGCTGAGCCACTCGCCGGCCTCGCCGTTGGCGGACTCGGCGGTACGGCCGATCATCTCGGTGAAGTTATCCAGGTAGGCGCCGATGGAGCCCGGCACCAAGTTCAGGATGTTCACGGTCGGGCCAACGATGAACACGAAGATAGCCAGTAGCGCGGCCATGACCATGTTGGCGTTGGACAGGTACTGGATACCGCGGCCCACGCCCGACAGAGCGGACAGGATAAAGGCCAGGGTCAGAACCAGAACGATGCCGATGACCACGCCGTTGCCCGGATCCTCGATGATGCCGGAGGCGGACAGGCCAGCCTGAATCTGCAGGGCGCCCAGGCCCAGGGAGCAGGCGGTGCCGAAGACGGTGGCGAAAATCGACAGGATATCAATCAGCTTGCCGACCGGGCCGGCAGCGCCCTTCTCACCGATGAGCGGCACGAAGGCCGAGGACAGCAGCTGCTTGCGACCAATACGGAAGGTGGAGTACGCAATAGCCAGGCCCACGATGGCGTAGATGCCCCAGGGGTGGAGCGTCCAGTGGAACATGGCGGTTGCCATAGCGGTGTCGACCTCGTGCGGGTTGTGGTCCGGAACCCCGTCACGGTAGAAGGCCAGCGGCTCGGACGCGCCGTAGAACATCAGGCCGATGCCCATGCCGGCCGCAAACATCATCGCGATCCACGACGGCGTGGAGAACTCCGGCTCCTCGTCAATATGGCCCAGGCGAATGGTGCCGAACTTGGAGACCGCGATAGCGACGACGAAGACCACGAAGATGGTGGTAAACAGCACGTAGGCCCAGCCGAAGTTATCGACGACCAGGGTCAGGGCCTTGCTGGAGAACTCAGCGAAGCTGTCGGCGCCGGCCAGGCCCCAGATGACGATTGCCAGAACCAACGCCCCGGCAATGCCGGTCACGGTCCAGTCGATCTTGGCGTCGCCATCGGCGGCCATCTCAACAGGCTCTTCCTCGTGCCTTTCGGAGGAAAGGCTCTTGTTGTCCAGCATGGAAGCCAGCTGGCTGGTTGCCGACTGACCATCCAGCGCCTCATCAACGGTTTCGTATTTTTGATCTACCGGTTTGGAATCCAGCACGTCCGGATCGTGCGGATCCGCCCCTTCAGGCACGTTGTTTTCCGAATTTGTCATGCAATCTAGGTTGTTCGAAACCGGAAAGTCTTTCAAATTGCGGACCGCGTTTTTCCTTAATCTCCGGGCTTTATCACCGATTTTCGCCGCGTCGTAACCATCACAAGGTCCGGCATATCCGCTAGTCTTTAAGTTTTCCGACGGTGAAACAAAACGTTTCTGTAACAATTGGATTAAGAATTGCTGTGGACGGTTATTTTCCCTGCAAGTAGACCAAAAACACAGTATTTTTCGGCCGCCGGTCTCAGGGAACTGCCAGCCACGGCGACGGGCCCGAAAGGCCCGTTCCGGGCGGCTAGTCGCGGGCGGCTAAGACGGCATCGTAGAGCTCGCGGCTCGACGCCCCCGCCTCGCCGGCGACCTGCTTGCAGGCCGCCTTGAGCCGCAGCCCCGCCGCGGCGAGCTGCTGGGCCTTGGGCACCAGCTCGTCCACGCTCACGGCGGCGGCGCTACCGCCCTCGATGACCACGGTGATCTCGCCGCGCACGTTATCGCCCGCCCACTCGGCCAGCTGACCCAGCGTGCCGCGCTTGACCTCCTCGTAGGTCTTGGTCAGCTCGCGGCAGACCGCCGCGGGCCTGCCCTCCCCCAGCACCTCGGCGGCCACTTCGAGCGTCTCAGCCAGCCGGTGCGGGGACTCGAAGAAGACCACGGCGCGCTCCTGCCCGCGCAGCGACTCGAGCCACTTGCGCCGCGGCCCGCCCTTGCGCGGGGCGAAACCGTCGAAAATGAAGTGCCCCACACCCAGCCCGGACAGCGCCAGTGCGGTGGTCACCGCGGACGGGCCCGGCAGGCAGGTCACCCGCACGTCCGCCTCGGCGGCAGCGACCACCAGGGAGTGCCCCGGGTCGGAGACAATCGGCATGCCGGCATCGGTGACGACGAGGACGGTGCCGGAGCGGGCGGCATCGATAAGCCCGGCGGCGCGAGCGTCCTCGTTGTGGTCGAAGTTGGAGACTACCTTGCCCCGAATCTCCACGCCCAGGGCCTGGGCCAGCGCCCGCACGCGGCGGGTGTCCTCCGCCGCGACAACGTCGGCCTGCCTCAGCGCCTGCAGAAGGCGCGCGCTGGCGTCCCCCGGGTTACCCAACGGGGTGGCGGCCAGCACGACGCCGCGCGGCAGCGGCTCCAGCGAAAACTCAAAGCTCATGCCTAATAGCATGGCACAGTGCCGTACCCTAAACTATCTGGGGTGAGTATCCGTACTTCCTCCGCCCAGCCCGCCGCCGTCCCGCGCGGTGCCCACAACCGGCCGGCCGCTGTACCGCGGCCCATCACGTGGACCCGGGCGGACACGGTCACCACGCTTGTCATCGCCGCGCTGGCCTTCATCACGCGCTTTGTCGCCCTCCAGTACCCTACCGCCAGTGGCACCCCGATTTTCGACGAGAAGCACTACGCCCCGCAGGCCTGGGACATGGTGCGCAGCTGGGACAACCTCTTTGTCGGCGGCATCGAGTCGAACCCCGGCTACGGGCTGGTGGTGCACCCGCCGCTAGCCAAGCAGCTGATTGCGGTCTCGGAGCAGATTTTTGGCTACACCCCGCTGGGTTGGCGCACGATGGCCGCACTCTTCGGCGTCGGCACCGTCCTGCTGATCATGGCGCTGGCCCGCCAGCTGTCGAACTCGACGGTGGTGGCTACCATCGCCGGCCTCATCGCGGTCTGCGACGGCGTGTTGCTGGTCTCCTCCCGCTTCGGCATGCTGGACATCTTCCAGGTATTTTTCATCGTCGCCGCGGCCTGGGCCCTAGTCCACGACCACAAGCAGGTCCACCAGCGCCTCGACGACGCCTGGCGCGCGGGCCTGCTTAACGATGCCGCCTTCGGCCCCCGCTTCGGCTTCCGCTGGTGGCGCTTCAGCGCCGGCGTCTTTTTGGGCTTGGCGCTGGCGGTGAAGTGGTCCGGGCTGTATTACCTCATGTTCTTCGGCCTGGCCAGCGTTTTCGCGGATCTGTGGCTGCGCCGCCGCTACGGGGTGCGCCGCTATGTGCTGGGCGCCCTCGTGCGCGATACCCCGGCCGCGCTGGCCTCGCTGGTGGCGGTGCCGGCGGCGCTGTACGTGTGGTCCTGGCGGGCCTGGTTTACCAGCGAGACCGCCGTCTACCGCCACGCGGCCACCGACGGCACCATCGAGGCCGGCTCCTGGCTGCACCTGCTTCCCGATGCCCTCGCCAGCTGGCTCTACTACCACCTCTCGGTGCTGGAGTTCCACGCCTCCCTGACCACCTCCGGCGGGCACTCGCACCCGTGGGATTCCAAGCCGTGGGCGTGGCTGGTCGGCGCCCGCCCGATCCTCTACCACTCGCATACGGAGCTGACGTGTACGGGCGGCATCGAGTGCCGTCAAATGCTCTTCCTGTTCGGCACGCCCATCATCTGGTGGCTCATCGTGCCGGTGCTGATGTGGTCGGCGTGGTGCTGGTTCGTGCGCCGCGACCGCCGATTCGCCCCAGTGCTCATCGGTTTCGCCGCCGGCTTCCTGCCGTGGTTGGCCGCCTACGACCGGCAGATGTATTTCTTCTACGCCGCCGCGCTTATCCCCTTCGTCATCGTCGGCCTAGCGCTGATAGCCGGGCAGCTGGCCGGGCGCGGGCCGGTGGCCAGCTGGGCCCGCCCGCTGCGGTGGGGCACGGTGGCCGTGGTCGTCTACGTCGCCGCCGTCGTGGCGATGTTTTGTTATTTCGCGCCCATTCTCTACGGTTTCAACGTACCGGAGAGTTGGTACCAGTCCATGATGTGGCTGCCCAGCTGGACCTAGCCGGGGCTGGCCGGGGCCGGCCGTGCTGCCGGGCTAGTTCGGGTCCGCGCCCAAAACGCGCCAGGCCCCGCGCAGGCTGAAGCCGTGGTCGGCGGCCCAGGCCCAGCCCAGCGCCGCCGTGGACAGGCCGGTGGCCAGCAGCGCGTAGACTTGGCCCATGACGAGGTTGCCTAGGGCGATGTCGCGCATCGCGAAGCCGCACAGGAAGGCAAACAGCGTGCACGTCAGCGGCATCAGGCCGGGTGCTAAGCGGGGACGCCAGGCGGCGAAGATAAGCCCGGAGGCCAGCCCCAGGCGCAGGGCCGCGCCCTCGATGAGCGCCGACGCGCCGTCCGGGTCCGCCGTCGGGTCGAGGACCTCGCCGGTGCCCGGCACCATGCCGGAGGACTGCGCGACCATCGCGACGGCCCACGCGGCGCAGATGATGCCGATGACCACCAGGAGGATGCGCGCCATCGCTAGCCCCGCATGCCGGCGCCCGGCGGTGCGCTGCCATTCGGATTCCACGCCGCCCAAGATGAGATCGGACAGGTCCTGCGGTGGGGCCATGCCCGTGTCGGCCGGCTCCACGAAGCTCAGCGAGCGGCTCAGCCGGGCCGCCTTGTCCTGGAAGGCGCGGCATTCGGCACATTCAGCGATGTGGGCGTCGACAACGTTATCGTCCAGCCCGTGGTCCTCCCCATCTAGGCGCGCCGAGATGGCGGCCTGGACCTGCTCATGCGTCAACACGGTTGAGCACCTCATCCAGGCTGGCCCGCCCCGCGCCGAAGACGACGACCATCAGCAGGGAAACGAACAGAACGCTGACGTATTCGATGCCGCCGTCGGTGGCGAAGAAGCCATTGCCCCAGTGGGCGAAGTAGAAGGCCCCGCCGACTAGGATCATCAGCACCGCGGCGGCTGCCGTCGTGAGCAGGCCGATGACCATCAGCGTGCCGCCCGCTAGCTCCCCGACCGTGGTCAGCCAGGCTAGAATCTGCGGCTGGGGCACGCCCAGGGCGGAGAACTGCCCGACTGTCTCGTCCATGCCGTTGATAAACAGCTTGGTCACCCCGTGGCAGACGAAGACGAGGCCGAGGATCAGCCGCAGCAGGAGCAGCGCGGCATCTCTAACGGCGGGTTTATTCATGAGCATTAGACTACCTTGGTACCACAACTTTGCTAAAGAAAGGCGCCGCGATGACTCACGTGTACCTGCTCGATAGCCCGCTGGGCCGCCTCGCGCTCGCCGGCTCCGACGCCGCCCTCACCCAGCTGGCCCTGCCCGGCGACGAACTGCCGGCCGATGCTACCCCGGGGACCACCGCCGTCTTAGAGGAGGCCGCCGCGCAGCTGCGGGCCTATTTCGCGGGCTCTTCCGCTCCCTTCGACGCGCCTCTGGACCACTCCGGACAGCCGCCTTTTACCGCGGCGGTGCTGCGCGAGCTGGCGCGCGTGGGCTACGGCGAGACGCTCAGCTACGGCCAGCTGGCCGCCCGGGCCGGCCAGCCCGCGGCCGTGCGCGCGGTGGGCAACGCGTGCGCGCGCAACCCCCTGCCGCTGTTCGTGCCCTGCCACCGCGTGGTGCGCTCCGACGGCACCCTGGGCAACTACCGCGGCGGCCTGGCCGCCAAGCGCTGGCTGCTGGAGCTAGAAGCCGGGTCGGGAGCCCAACCGGGCCCGGCGGCAGTCTAAAACGGTAGCAACCACGCACTTTCATCTCTAGGAGACACTACCGATGGATACCACAGGCACCGGACCGCTCACCGGCCCCGACGGGCTCGCGCGCACCCCGTGGGCGGCTGCAGACGAGTTTTTGCGCGACTACTACGACACCGAATGGGGCCTGCCTGTCTACTCAGAGGCGGAGCTTTACGAAAGGCTCGTGCTGGAGGGCTTCCAGGCGGGCCTGTCCTGGCGGCTTATCCTGAGCCGCCGGCCGGCCTTCCGCGCGGCCTTCGCCGGCTTCGATCCGGACGCGGTGGCGGCTTTCGGAACCGACGACGTCGAGCGCCTAGCTAACGATGCCACCATCATCCGCAACCGCCGCAAAATCCAGGCTGCCATCGACAACGCCCGCGCCACTGTGGCGCTGCGCGCCGAGGGCGGCCTGAGCGGTCTCATCTGGTCTTTCCGGCCGGCAGATACTCCACGGCCCGAGGTGGTAGAAGAAATCCCCACCACTTCAGAGGAATCGACGAAGATGTCGAAGGCTCTGAAGAAGCGGGGATTTAAGTTCGTCGGGCCCACCACCTGCTTCGCGCTGATGGAAGCCATCGGGATGGTCGATACCCACCTGATGGGCTCGCACCGGCGCGGGTGCTCGGGACTCTGGGACTAGGCCTGGAAGGCCAAGCTCTCGGACTAGGCCTCTGGGGCTAGCTGACGCGGCGGGCGGCCAAGTCGTCGCGGCGGACCGGGGCGCGGTCGCCGGTGGTGTCGTCGTCGTGGTAGTAGACCGGCAGGTGGTCGAAGTCGGGGCTGTCGTCGTCGACCTCGAGGACCACCGCGCCCGGGCGGCGCAGGCTGCGCGGGATGGACAGCTCCTCGTCGGCGGCGTTGCGCACGCCCAGCCGGGCGCGCCGCAGCTGGCGGACGCGGCGGTGGCGCAAGGCCTGCTCCTGGCGCACCTGGGTGCGCAGAGCCACCAGGTAGACCACGGAGAGCACACCCACCACGGCGGCGGGCAGCCAGCCCCAGCCGCCGACGATGATGCCCAGCGCGACCGTGGCCACGACGGCGACGGCCAGGCCCAGCAGGGTGCGCTGGCGGCGCTGGTAACGGTCGGTGGACGCGGCCTCGTCGGCCTCTGGGTCCCAGCCGCCGCGGCCCAGCCGGCGCTTGGCGAATTCCAGCTCCTCGGCGGACAGCTCGTCGTCGCCGCTGATGTCCGCTTCCTCCGCGTTATCCGCGGAGGAAGCGGTCTCCTCGGCGGCGGAGGCGATGGCGGCGGCATCGGCATCGACGGCGCCGGGGTACATCAGATCCACCGGGGAGGTGTAGGAGGCGTCGAGCGAGTAGGCATCGGCGGCGACCTCGTCGACCTGCGGCGGGTCGAAGTACTCCGCGACCTCCTCGGCGTCTGCCTCCGCCGCTGCCGCGTCGCCGGCCCCGGCGGTCTGCTTGTCCGAGTGGGCCTCCGCGTTGGCGGTGGTCTCGTCGGTGGCATCGTCGATCAGGGGCGAATCCACGACCTCGCCGTCAATGGTCTCTTCCTGCGCGGAGACCGGCACCGCCAGGCTGGCCGGCTCGGCGTCGACGATCTCGTAGCCGTCGTCAGCGTTGGTGCGGTGCACGTCCTGCGCGGTCACCCGCGGCTTGCGGCGGCCGGCGACCTTGCCCTGGTCACCTTCGAAGAGCACACGGGTGTCCTCGAAGCCGTCCCCGGTATGGCTGACCGGGCGCTGGCCCCGCAGCAGCCACGGCGCCAGGACGAAGAGCCAGACCACCAGGATCAGAATTAGAATGAGGCCAGGAGACACTACGCGCTACCTCTTTCATAGTTTGACGATTGTCACAACCACAGTACTTCGGCGCGGCCGCCCGGCCGGCCTGCGCCACGCCCAATCCGGCGAGCTAATCCAGCACGCCGCCCGCCCGCAGCCGGGAAACACAGGTATCCGGGAAGTCGTCGCGCACCAAGGCGACGAAGTGGTGGTCGCGCCACTCGCCGTCGATGTGCAGACTGCGGCGCGCGATGCCCTCCTCGCGGAAGCCGTTGTTAAATAGCACCCGCCCGGAGGCGGCGTTGTTTGGCAAAAACGTGGCAGTCACCCGGTGCATGCCCACCCGCCGGAAGGCGTGGTCGGTGCCCAAGGCGCAGGCCACCGTCGCCAGGTGCCCGCCGGTCATCTCCGAGAAGACCCAGTAGCCGATACAGCATTCGCTCACGCTGCCGTGCTGGATATTGCCCAGCGTGATCTGCCCGGCAAACCGCCCGTTACACTCGATAGCAAAGGGCACCACCACCCCCTGGCGCGCCGCCGCGCCCAGGTACCACAGGTGGTTCCACCAGGCCTGAGAGCTGTGGGCGGCGGCCCAGCTGGTGGGCATCGTCGGCTCGACGTAGCGCAGGTAGGCCTCGTCGTGAAGGCGCTGCGCGCGCCAGTCCGCACCGTCCGCGCGGTGCAGCGGCCGCAGGCGCACCTCGGCCCCGCGCGGGAAGGCGGCGTTCGGGCGGATGTGTACGGTCTCGGTAACCTCCGGCCACCCGGGGTGTTCGATAGCGCGCGACTCCCTCGCCCCGGCGTGGCGCTGCCAGCTATGCCACGCCCAGCCGAAGGGGTCGATCATGAGCGCTGGGTGATAAACATAACGTCAACGACGTCGCCGGGGCGGATATCCGTCACGGATTCCGGGACGCGGATGAGCGCGTTAGCCTCGGCCAGCCCGGCCAGCAGGTGGGCCGGCGCCCCGCCCGCGCCGGACAGGCCCTCGACCAGGTAGTCAGCGGTGTCAGCGTCGCGCATCAGGCGTGCGCGGATATAGCCGCGGCGGCCCAGGCGGGAGTCGATGTGGTTAACGGCGCGGGCGCGCACCACGCGGCGCGCGGCGTTGCGCTTGCCCAGCGCCAACCGGATGAGCGGGCGGACGAAGACCTCAAAGACCACCAGGGCCGAAACCGGGTTGGACGAGAGCAAAAACGTCGGGATGCGCTCGTCGCCCAGCAGGCCGAAGCCCTGCGCGGAGCCCGGGTGCATGGCCACCCGCGTGGTGTCGATGTCGCCGAGCTGGTCGAGCACCTCGCGGATGGCCGCGGAGCCGGCGCCGCCCACTGCGCCGGAGATCACGATGACCTCGCTGCGCGCTATCTGGGCCTCCAGGTTTTCCCGGATGCGCCGCGGTTCGCCCTCGGCAATGCCCACGCGGGTGACCTCGGCACCGGCCTCGCGGGCGGCGGCCGCCAGCGCGTAGGAGTTGACGTCGAAGACTTGGCCCAGGCCAGGTTCGCGGTCGATATCCACCAGCTCACGGCCGAAGGAAATCACGGTCACGCGCGGGCGCGGGTACGCCAGCACCTTCGAGCGCCCCACCGCGGCCAGAAGCCCAATCTGGGCCGGGCCCAGGATGGTGCCGGCGGACACCGCGACGTCGCCGGGCTGGATGTCGTCGCCAACGCGGCGCACGAAGTCACCGGAGCGCACTGGGCGGTGGGCGACCATGCGCTTGCGCCCGCGGTCGGTCCACTCAAGGGGAAGGACGGCATCGGCAAGCGTGGGCAGGGGTGCGCCCGTGTAGACGCGCACAGCCTGCTTCGGCTGGAGGCGCAGCGGCTGCCGGGAACCGGCCGGGACCTCCCCCACCACGGGCACGGAACGCTCCGTCTCCGATTCTGGGGCCTCCTCCGCATCCGGGTCGCGCCGACCGAGGCCGCGCTCGCCGCCGATATCAACCGCGCGGACCGCGTAGCCATCGATGGCCGCCTGCGGGAAGCCCGGCAGCGGCTGGTGCGCCTGGACCTCCTCGGCACACTTCAGCCCCAAAGCGTTGGCGATGGCGATCCGTACCGGCTCGGGCGTGACCGCCGCATCGGTGACAAACTCCAGCTGTTCTTCCACAGAACGCATAGCAACGCGCCGCCTTTCCCTGGTTAGTTCTCCGCCAACCCGGTCTCTTGCTCGTACTCCGCAATAATATGCTTGATCGCCTTATACAGCGCCGGGCCGTACTTCTCGTCCCGCAGGCCGAAGTCGACGTTGGCGGGGATGTAGCCGCCGGGGTTGCCCAGGTCGTGGCGCTTGCCGCGGTGGACCACCACGTGCACGGGCTCGCCCTCCTGGATGAGCAGCTCAACGGCGTCGGTAAGCTGCAGCTCGCCACCCTTGCCCGGGCCGATCCGGCGCAAGGCGTCGAAGATTTTGCGGTCCAGCAGGTAGCGGCCGGTGGCCACGAGGTTGGAGGGGGCGTCGGCGGGATCGGGCTTTTCGACCATACCGACGACCTTCTTCACGCCCGGTGCGTTGGTGTCTTCTACGTCGAAGACGCCGTAGTTGTAGGTCTCCTCGCGGTCGACCTCGAAGGCGCACAGGACGGACCCGCCCAAGGCCGCACGCACGCGCGCCATGTCCTCCATGACGGTGGCAGGCAGGACGATGTCGTCCGGCAGCATGACGGCGAAGAAGTCTTCGTCCTCGTCCAGCACGGACTCGGCTAGGCCGACGGCGTGGCCGAGTCCCAGCGGCTCGGCCTGCTCGACGGCAATGGGGTGGATGAGGTCCGCGGCGCGCTGCACCTTGGCGACCTGCTCGTCCTTGCCGCGCGCGGCCAGGGTCTCGGTCAGGTCGGGGAAGCGCTCGAAGTGGCGCATGACCTCTTGTTTGTTCGGGGCGGTGATAACGGCCAGGCGCTGCGCACCGACGGAGGCGGCTTCCTCGGCGATGAGCTCGATGCCAGGTGTATCCACTACTGGCAGCAGCTCCTTCGGCACGGTCTTGGTGGCCGGGAGGAAACGCGTCCCCATGCCGGCGGCCGGAACCACTACGGTTTTCACCCCGTGCGGGGTATTCTCGCGCTCGTTAGACATGGAACTGACCTTACCTGCTCGTCTTATCCGTGTCGGGCACCGATACGCCCTATTAGTATTTAAGTTATGAATTTTTCCTCCCCCGACGCCGACAAGCAGACCCTGCGCGAGCATTTCCGCGCCGCCCGCCGCGCCCCGGCCGACGATGCCTCCCTCATCGCCCACACCGACAGCTTTCTGCGCGCCTTAGGCCGCCCGCGCGTGGCGGCCTATGCCCCGCTGGACAGCGAGCCGGGCGGGAAGGCGTGGCTGGCCGCGGTCGCGGCGGCCAGCCAGCAGGTGTGGCTGCCACTGTCGATGCCCGGCGGTACGCTGCTGTGGGCAAGCTACCACGGCGATAAGGCCACGCGGGCGGGGGCGCTGGGCATCGCGGAGCCGGTGGGGCCAAAGTTCAATTCCACGGTGCTATCCGGGCTGGACGTGCTGCTGGTGCCGGCGATGGCGGTGGACCGGCACGGCTTTCGGCTGGGCAAGGGCGCAGGCTACTACGACCGCGCGCTGGCCGACCTGCGCGCGGGCGGGCCGCTGAAGCTGGCTGTGGTGCGCTCCAGCGAGGTCGTGGAGCAGCTGCCGTCCGATGCCCACGACGTGCCCTGCGATGGCGCGCTCACCGACGCCGGCGTGGAGATCTTCTAGGCGCTGAGTTTCCGCGCCGCTTATGTCGGTCGCCCGGGAACCGGGGGCGGGGCGGGCGCAGTCTATAAAGGCATGCGGAGTTTAGCTGTTTTTTCTTCCCTGAGACACACGTTGGCCACCCCGGGCCACCCGCGCGCGACGCTTTTAAAGAAGCTGGTGGCCGGCGCGTTGGTTATCGCCGCCGGTTTGGTGGGGCTGAGCGGCTGGAAGGAAAACCCGCGGGTGCCGGTCTTTGCCCGAGAGGTCGTGGCCGGCCAAGAGCTGGCGGCCGAGGACATCGAGTGGCGCTCCCTGCCGCGTGATGCGATCCCGGCCGGCGTGGCCGCGGAAAACGACCCGGCGGACCTGGCCGGACGGGTGGTCGTGGCGGCCGGCTCCGCCGGCGAGGTGGTCACGGAGTCCCGCCTGCTGGGCGAGGAACTTACCCACGCGTTGGGGGAATCGGAGGGCCAGGACTACCACTTGGTGCCGATTAAGCTCGCGGAGCCGGACATCGCCGCGCTGCTGGCGCACGGGGATACGGTCAGCGTGGTCAGCAACGGTGAGACAGGTGACGGCGGCGAGCTAGCCGGGCCCGGCGCGGCGGAAACCGTCGTGGCGCAGGAGGGAAAAATCGTCTCCACGGCCGCCGCGGGAGAGACCGCGGGCTCCCAAGCGGCTACTATTCTGATTGCACTGCCGGCCCCCGCCGCGAAGAAAGTGGCGGCCGCTTCGCTGAGTTATCCGCTCACCGTGGTGGTCACCGGAGACCGAGCAGGCTAACCACCGAAAGGACTTCCGCATGTTGAAGGGCTTTAAAGACTTTATCCTCCGCGGCAACGTGATTGAACTGGCCATCGCAGTCATCATCGGCTCCGCGTTTACCGCCATCGTTACGGCTATCACCGACTCCCTGATCCAGCCGCTGATTAACTCCTTCGGCTCCGCCGATGTCGGCGGGCTCGCGTTCCAGATCAAGGCTGATGACCCGACCACCCGCATTGACCTGGGGGCAGTCATCACCGCGGCCATCAACTTCCTGATCATCGCCGCCGTGGTCTACTTCCTCATCGTCATGCCGATGAACAAGCTGGCCGAAGCCGCCAAGCGCCGCAAGGGCATCGACCCCGAGGAGGCCACCCCCACCACCGACGACTTGCTCATCGAAATCCGCGACCTGCTCGCCGCGCAGAACGACGTCAGCGACAAGGTCACCGGCCAGACCAGCGATCTGGCCGAGGGATCGGCCGATACCCCGGGCGCGCCGGTCGTGCCCGGCGCGCCCGGCGCCGCCGGTGGAGATGCCTCCGGCAAGCACCGCGCCTAGCGCGCAGGTTTAATAGTGCGGCGGGATTTGCTCGCGGTAGAAAGCTTCCCCGCGTAGCCCGTCGTCCACAGGGCCGTCGTTTACTTCGACGGCCCTTTCTGCGTCTGCGGAGCCGGCCGAGTCCGCCGAGTCAAAGGCGGAGACGAACGGTGCCCGGTCCGCCGTCCGGTCGTAGTCGGGGCAGTCGCTGGGGCGCACCGCGCGCCGCCGCTTCTTGCGCCGGGAATGTGAATCAGTCATCGCACTTTAACGCTTAGTCCACCGAGTACTTCTGCAGCTGGTCGACCAGGTGGTGCACCAAGGGGGTCAGGGTCGCCATGCCGTCGCGGATGGCTGCGCGGGAGGCGGCGACGTTGACCACCACCGTGGACCCGGACACGCCGGCGATGCCGCGGGAGGTGCAGGCGTCGACTGCGCCGCAGGCCTGGCCGGAGGACCGCAGGGCCTGGGCGATGCCCGGCACCAGCTGGTCCAGCACCGTGCGGGTGGCCTCCGGGGTCTTGTCGCGCGGGCCCACGCCGGTACCGCCGACGGTCAGCACCAGGTCCACGCCGCCGACCACGGCCGTCTCAATAGCCTGGCGAATCTTCGACTTCTTGGCGCGCACCACCACTGCCCCATCGACGCGGAAGTTAGCCTCGGCCAACAGCTCCGAGCACAGGCGCCGGTTGTCTTCGGCGTGCTGCTCGGGATGGTCCGTAACGATGACGATGAGCGCGCGGCGCTGGGCGTTCATGGACTCCTCGCGCTCTTGGGCCAATAGGTAGGCGTCGTCCGGACCGGCGATGTCGCGAAGGGTGTCGCGGTCGCCGCCGCGCGGGGCGTCGGCGAGCGTGGCTGCGCGGTCGGATTCGCTGGCGTCTACAGGCATTGTTCTCCTTAACGATGGTGCGGCTTTGCGATTTAATCTACTCGCTCGACAGCGTTACCTCTACCTGTCGAGTCTCCTCGGTGTCCGGATTCATTACTTCCAGGGTCACCGTCGCCCCGAAGTCCTGGGAGCGGGTCGCCGCGATGAGGGTATCCGAGTCCTCGATGGGGCGATCGCCCAGGCGGGTGATGACGTCGCCGGCCTCGATGCCGGCTTCCGCGGCCGGGCTGCCCTCCTCGACCTTGACGACCGGCGCGCCGTGGGTGAGATTGCGGCCGTCGACCTGCACGCCCAGCATGGGGTGCTTGACCTCGCCGTTGTTGATGAGCTGGTCCGCCATGCGCTTGGCGAAGTTGGACGGGATGGCAAAGCCCAGGCCGATGGAGCCGGCCTCCTGCCCGGACGAGGAGGACAAGGAGGCGATGACGGAGTTCATACCCACGATGTTGCCGTTCATGTCCACCAGCGGGCCGCCCGAGTTGCCGGGGTTGACGGCAGCGTCGGTCTGGACGGCATCGATAAGCGAGGGCTCGCCGCCGGCTTGGGAGGCGCGTACGGGCCGGTTGACGGCCGAGACGATGCCGGAGGTTACCGTGGCGTTCAGCCCCAGCGGGGAGCCCACGGCCACGACCTGCTGGCCGACGTTGAGCTGGTCGGAGTCCGCGAACTCCAGGTACGGCAGGTTCTCGGCGTCCTTGATCTTGATGACGGCGACGTCGGTGTTGGCGTCGGAGGCCACGACCTCCGCGTCCTTGCGGGAGCCGTCGTTCATGGTGACCTGGATGGCGCCGGCCGACGAGCCCTCCGCTCCCTCGACGACGTGGTGATTGGTCAACACGTAGCCGTCCGGGGAGATAATCGAGCCCGAGCCTTCGGCCGCGCCGGCCCGGGTGACCACTTGGATGGCCACGACGGCGGGCAGGACCTTCTGGGAGACCTCCTCGATGGACCCCTCGGCCGGGGCCGGGGCGGACTCATTCTTCGCGGGCCGGTTGAGGACCTCGTTGACGGTGGAGGTCGAATCATTGCTGTCGGAACCGCCCACGACCGCGCCGGTGACCCCGCCCACGCCAATGGCGACGACCAGCATCATGGCCAGCGCGGTGCCCAGGCCCACGGAGCGCTTCTCCTTGGGCTGCTCGGCGACGGCGCCAGGCGCCCCGGGCTGGCCTTGCGGCTGGGCCTGAGTTTGCGCCTGCGGGTGCGGCTGAGTCTGGGCCTGCGGCTGCGCGTGCGGCTGGGGCTGGCCCCACTGCGCCTCGGCTGACTGCCACGACCGGGTGGTCTCCGTGGGCTGCGCGTCCGAGGTGCGCGGCTGGTTCCAGCCCTGCGACTGCGACTGGTGCTGCCCCTGCTGACCGTAGGGGCTCGATGAGCCGGTGGGCTCGGCGTTATGGGGATTATTGTTGTTCATGGCCGTAGTATCCCTCCCTGACCTTTGGTGCCTCTGACACTCGACTGCTAACAGCTTAAGAGTGTCTGGCAGGTTGCTGTATGGTTCTCGATCTTAGTGACAAGTCCACAATTCAGCCACCGCCCTGGGCACGGGATTGCACCCGCTGCCTGCGGCTAGTGCGGCAGGTCAAGGCAAGCAACGCTAGCGGGGCGGGCGCTGCTAGCGCTGGTTGAACCAACGCTTGGCGAACTCGCGCCTGCGCCGCCCCGAGGCCGAGGAGCCACCCAACCCGGCGGTGGCCTGGTCGGAATGGGCCGTGGCATCGTCAGCCGGGCAGTCCGTGTCCCGAGGGCTGCCCGGGAAAAGGATCTCCATGCGCGTGCCGTGGTCGTCGGAGTCGCCGATGGTAATCGTGCCCTTGTGCCGCTCGACGACCTGACACACGATGGCCAGGCCCAGGCCGGAGCCGGGCATCTTGCGGGCCTCGGCGGTGCGGTAGAAACGCTCGAAGACCTTTTCGCGCTCGGCCTCCGGGATACCCACGCCGGAGTCGTCGATGCGCAGGCGCGCGGTCTGTTCCTCGAGGCGCTGCAGGCGCACGCGCACCGTGCCCGCGGCCGGCGACCACTTGGCGGCGTTGTCCAGCAGGTTGAGCACCGCGCGGCCCAGGGCGAAGGGGTCACCCACCAGCATCCAGGGCTCGAGCTGGACTTGAAACTCGACGTCGGGACGGCGCCGGCGGGCCCGCTTCAGCGAGGAGGCCACGACCTTGTCCAAAGCGACCGGCTCCATCCCCTTGTCCATGGCGTCCTCGCGGGCCAAGTCGACTAGGTCCCCGATGAGCTCGGACAGCTCCGACATCTGCGCCAGCACATCGACCTCCAGCTCGGCGTGGTCCTGCTCGCTGAGACTGTCCGCGGTGTTGGACTTGTTGAGCATCATCAGCAGCTCGATGTTGGTGCGCATGGAGGTCAGCGGGGTCTTGAGCTCGTGCCCGGCGTCCGCGACGAACTGCGATTGCTTGATGCGCGATTCCTGGAGCACGTCCAGCATGCGGTTAAACGCCACGGCTAGCTGCGCCATGTCGTCGGTGCCCGCGACCGAAATGGGTCGCAGCTCGCCGGTACTGGCCACGTGGTCGATGGCCCGCTTAAGCCGCTGGATGGGGTGCAGGCTGGTCTGGGAGACCCAGACGCCGCCGGCGATGGCCAGCAGGATGCCGATGGCGAAGACCACGACCAACACCGTGCCCACGATGTCGATAATGCCCTCAGTATCGGCGCGGGAATTGGCCAGAACAACCCAGGAGCCATCGTTAGCGCGCAGAGAGACCATGTGCATGTCCCCCGCCTGCTCCGCGGAGACCGAGTTCTCGGGCGGGGCCTGGTCGTCGCCGTAGGCGGGGCTGTCGCCCGCCGGGGAGACCGTCAGCGTAGCCTGCGGGTGCACGGCCTTGAAGTGCTCGATCTCGCTGCGCAGGTAGTCGGGATCGTCGTTGGACTGGGTGCGCACGAGCATGGCCTGGGCGTGGAATTCCAGAGCCTCGTCGTCGGCGGCGCGCAGGCAGGCCGCCACTACCCCATAGGAACCGGCGCAAATGATGGCCGAGGTCACCGCGACGATAAGCCCGGTCAGGATTGCTAGTCGCCAGCGCAGGGAGGTACGAGAGCCCCACGGGCGCGAGCTTCCCGTATAGACGGTCGGCTCGTCGGAGGATTTGTCGGGCGGAGCGGAAGCCCGCGCCGGAGACACCGGCTTCCGAGAACTCAAGGGGTGTTCTCTCGCAGCACGTAGCCGACGCCGCGGACGGTGTGGATCAGCCGCGGCTCGCCCTCGGCCTCAGTCTTTTTGCGCAGGTAGCCGATGTAGACCTCCAGCGCGTTGCCCGAGGTGGGGAAATCATAGCCCCAGACGCTTTCGAGTATCACGTCGCGGGCGAGCACCTTGCGCGGGTTTTCCAGCAGCAGCTGAAGCAGCGCGAACTCGGTGCGGGTCAGCGAAATCATGCGCTTGCCGCGCCAGACCTCGCGCGTGTCCGCGTTGAGGTAGAGATCCTCAAAGGCGAGCTTCGACTCCTTTTCCGGCGTGGCCTGGATGGACTCGGCGGCCGCGCGCCGCGCCAGCGAGCGCACGCGGGCCAAAAGCTCCTCCAGCGCGAAGGGCTTGGGCAGGTAGTCGTCGGCGCCGGCGTCCAGCCCGGCCACCCGGTCGGCCACGCCGTCCCGGGCGGTCAGCATGAGGATGGGACGTTCCCAACCTTCACTGCGAAGTGAACGGCACACTTCCAGGCCGTCCATGTTGGGCATCATCACGTCGAGGATCATCAGATCCGGCGATTCCCGGTGCACCGTCTCGACCGCCTCAACGCCGTCTCCGGCCAAGATGACCTGGTAGCCGTTAAAGCTCAGCGAACGGCGAAGCGATTCACGCACCGGTTGTTCGTCGTCCACTACGAGAATTTTCATATCTCAATTATGCCTTAAGATGAGTCTTTCCAGAAACCCAGAAAATAAAAGTAGTTTTATTAAGGTTCAAAGCCCAATTAAGGATCGAACAGGGAGACACTCTGCTGCAGAAACAACGCAACACCCCCACAAAGCTGAGTGTAAGATAATAAGAAACGCGCCTCGGCTACCCATATTCAGGGTAACTCGAGGCGCAAGGGGTCGGGTAACTACCGGCCCAGCCTTATCGCCCTAAAAACTCTTAGAACTGCTCCACGTCGACCAGGCCGAGCTTAGCAGCCTTGACCAGGCGGCGCGGGATGCGCACGGTCTGGCCGTCGATGGTGACTTCCTGAAGGTCGACGTTGTCGGCCTTCCACTGGGAACGGCGCGAGCGGGTGTTCGCGCGGGACATCTTGAACTTAGGAGTTGCCATTTTCTTCTACCCTCCTTACGCGTTCTTCTTCTTGCGGCGAGCCATGCCACCGAAGCGCTGGTTGAAGCGCTCGACACGGCCGGCGGTGTCCATCACGCGCTGAGCACCGGTCCAGAACGGGTGCGACTCGGCGGTAACGTCGACCACGATGAGCGGGTACTCGTTGCCGTCCTCCCACTCAACGGTGCGCTCGGAGGAGGCGGTGGACTTGGTCAGGAAGCGGGTACCGGTACCGGCGTCCTGAAAGACCACCGGGTGGTAATCCGGGTGGATATCTTTCTTCATGCGAATTCCCTCAGGGTTGAAACTTCGGGTCGGTTCCCCACTATCGCCGGAGCCTAAAAACTAGGCCTAGGCGGCGGGGATCGTGCCCGAGTTGGGTTTTCTAACGGACAAACAGCTACCGGCGGAGCCAGCCCGCGCGATAGCAACTCGAACTATCATACAGCCGACCTGCCCTTTTCCCAAATCTCAGCCGACACCAAACAACAGGCCACACAGCAACCACAATCACCCCGCCCACCACCGCCGTACAGCAGGCTTGTGCAGCTAGCTCATGCAGCAGGACTCCCCGGGCGACAGAAGCCGCTAAGAGCCGCGCGGCGAGAGAGTACGCAAAAGCGTCGACAGAAAGGATCTCGATGAAGAAATGTGAAGGCATAGAGGTATAGCGGGAGCGCCTAAGCCCCGAGCACGCCGCGAACGGGAGCCCGAGGAAGGCTCGCACGAGGCGATTAGGAAATTCGGGCGTTAGGAGGTAAGGTTTTCCCTTGCTGTTGTCACAATGTACGTTTACGCCCCGTCTACTGCGATGAAACGGCGTGATTTTAATCGCTCATCCTCACATTCCGAGCGGAGCAAGCCTTTGAGGCGCTCGATCACGTGGTTTTAATTAGCCAAGATGTGGGCGGCTAGGAGAAAGAAGACCCATGTCGGCTATTTGCCAGGTAACGGGCCGCAAGCCGCAATTCGGCAAGCAGGTCTCGCACTCGCACCGCCGCACCTCGCGCCGTTGGAACCCCAACGTGCAGCGTCGTCGGTACTACCTGCCCTCTGAGGGCCGTACCATCACCCTGAATGTCTCTACCAAGGGCATGAAGATCATCGACCGCGACGGCATCGAGTCCGTCGTCGAAAAGATCCGAGCACGTGGGGAGAAGATCTAAAGATGGCACGTAACGATATTCGCCCGATCATCAAGCTGAAGTCCACCGCGGGCACTGGTTACACCTACGTGACCCGTAAGAACAAGCGCAACAACCCGGATCGCATCACTCTGAAGAAGTTCGATCCGATCGCCCGCAAGCACGTCGAATTCCGCGAGGAGCGATAATCAATGGCTAAGAAGTCCAAGATCGCTAAGAACGAGCAGCGCAAGGAAATCGTCGCCCGCTACGCGGAGCGTCGCGCTGAGCTCAAGGCAATCATCAAGAACCCGAACACCTCGGACGAGGACCGTTTGGAGGCACAGTTCGAGCTGAACCGTCAGCCGCGCGACGCTTCCAAGTCCCGCATCCGTAACCGCGACGCCCACGATGGTCGTCCGCGCGGTTACCTCCGCAAGTTCGGCCTGTCCCGTGTCCGCATGCGCGGCATGGCTCACCGCGGTGAGCTGCCGGGCGTTCGTAAGTCCAGCTGGTAAAGGGGAATTGCAACAATGAAGCGCAATAACCACAAGAAGTTCCGGATGGAGCAGACCCGCCGTCCGAAGAAGAACCCGTTGAAGGCAGAGGGCATCGAGAAGGTGGACTACAAGGACACCAAGACCCTCCGTCTGTTCATCTCTGACCGCCACAAGATTCGTTCGCGTCGGGTCACCGGTCTGACCCCGCAGCAGCAGCGTCAGGTTGCTACCGCGGTCAAGAACGCTCGCGAAATGGCTCTCCTGCCGTTCACCACCCGCTAAACAATTACGTAGCAGGGTTTCAACAGCGCACTTTTGCCGCTGGCAAGTGTGACACGGTAAAAGAATCTTAAACCGAACGCCGTCGCCGGCGCCCCGCCCTTCACGGGCAGGGTAGCCGCGGCGGCGTTTGGCGTATCCGGAGTACAACCCCGCCCCACCACCCGTTAGACTGTAGACAGATTTCATCCACCCCGCATAAGAAAGGCGCGTTGCTTATGGCCTTGCACCCGTCACTAGTCGAACTCGCCGAGGAGGCGGGGCGCTGCGAGTCCCTGCCCGCCGCGCGCGGCATCCTGGCGGAGTCCCACGAGCTGGCCCGCAACGCCCTGCACCACCGGGCGGACGCGCAAGAGCTGGCCGCGTGGTACTCCCGTGTGGTCCACGGCGTGGTCTACTCCCCCGCGATCGACTCCCCGGTCCGCCTGACCGGCCCCATCGCCCGCGGCGACGGCCTGCCGGGCCTGCCCGTGGACTACCTGGGCCCGGCTAACGCGAACTTGGACGACCTGTTGTCCTCGGTCGACATCGAGCCGCGTGCCGTAGAAGACGCGCTGATCTACCGAGCGGATGCGGGCCTGCCGTTGCCGGAGGAGGCATCGGCAGCGCTGCTACGCCAGGCGCTGGGCACGCAGCCGCCGGCGCTGCAGTTGGTCAACGGCCTGCCGGACCCGGATGCGGCCGTGGACATCCATAGCTTCCTGCTGGTGCCCATCGCGTCCGTGGCCCGTTGGGCGGCCCCGGCGCCGCGGCCGACGGCGGACCGGCTGGCCATCGGCACGGAGAAGCAGCTGCTGACCCCCGCCGAGGGCGAGGCCCTGACGCTGGCCTGGCGCACGGGCCTGGAGCTCTACCTGCGGGCCTGGCTCAACCACGCGGGCACCCGTCGGCAGCGCTTGGCGGACCTACCGCCGTTGGACCGCACGGCCTACGGCTCGGCGTGCCGGACGGTGTCGGCAACATTACAGGGTATTGCCGCCCGCGCGTCCTAGCGCGATGGCCTTTAAGATATAAGGTTGATATGTTCTTCGGTTCGTTGATTTCCGACTCTCAGGCGAAAGGGAAGGTGTTTTAGGTCTATGGCTGGTGCAGTTGGCAGGCCGCGGAAGAATTCTCCGCGACGTCGGGGTAGCACCGCGCGCGAAGAGATCCTGGACGCCTCCTCCGAGCTGTTTACCACCCAGGGCTTCGCCACGACCTCGACCCACCAGATCGCCGAAGCCGTCGGTATCCGGCAGGCCTCGCTCTACTACCATTTCCCGTCGAAGACCGAGATCTTTCTGACGCTGCTGAACTCGACCATCGAACCCTCCCTCGACCTGGCCGATGATCTCGCTCAGCTGGAGACCACCCCGGAGCTGCGCCTGTGGGCGCTGGTGGCCGCGGAGTCCCGCCTGCTTTTGACCAGCGGCTGGAACGTCGGCCGGCTCTACCAGCTGCCGGTGGCGAACTCGGAGGAATTCGCTGAGTATCACCAGTCCCGCGCGCGGCTAGAGCACCATTTCCAGACCTTCGCCGCGGCGTTGGTCGGCGAGCAGGACCTGCGCATCACCTTGCCGTTCCACATCGCGCTGTCGGTTATTGAGATGCGCGGCAACGACGGCACTCCCCCGTTCGCGGCCTCCGATCAGACCGTGCCGGAGACCGCCGTCATGCTTGCCGATGCCTCCTTGGCCGTCCTCGGCGCCGAACTTCCCGATGACCGCGTCGCGGCCACCCTGAAGCTGCTCGAGTCCCGCTCGGACTCCATCTCCGCGGCTGCCGCCGCTGCGGCCGACCGGCGGAAGAAGAAAAAGAAGCGCTAATCCCGCGGCCCCTCGACCACTTCGCGGGTCTGGATCTCGCCCTTGCACCAGCGTCCCACGGCCCCGCTAAACAGCAGGGCACCGACGGCGATATGGGCGACAAACGGCAGCGTGAACATGACCCAGTCCGCGGCGCCGAAGCCGACCATCACGAAAAGCTCCACCACCGCAAAGCCGAGGGTTTCCACCCCCAGCAGTACGTTCTGGCCGCCGCGGGCGGGATACAGCACGTCGTGGAGCACGCGCCCGGCCCAGAGGTTGTTCACCAGGACGAAGACGGCCAGCACCAGCAGGTAGAGGCTGTTGAAGGACGTGTCCAGCAGCGCCGCGAACTCGTCGACGACCCCGGCGTGGCTATAGACGGTGCTGCCGGCGCTGTCGACGGCGAAGATGACTGCCATGCACACGAAGCCAACCAGCAGCACCGCCGGCATGACGGCCGCAATGGCCAGCACGGTCTTGACCAGTCCCGGAGCCGCACGGATGCGCGCCAGCGGCGCCCCGGTGGGCTCAACCTCGGCGACCCGGCGGGTTACGATGGACAGGGTCTGATACCGCGCCTTCTCCTCCGGGGCGTCCGGGAATTGACCGCGCTCGGCCAGGTGGATGAGGTCACCGATGCTCATCGGGCGGGCCGCGCTATCGGTTAGCCGGGCATCATACTGGGCGCGCCGGCGCTCCTCGCCCAGGATGGCCCGGGCGGTGGCAGTCTCGTGAAAGCGCGGATCGGACATCCCGGCGCCTTGGTCCTCGAGAGCTTGCAGCGCGGCAGTGAGCTCGGCATTAAGCTGGTCCGAGGACTCGCCCGGGTTAAGGCCCAGGCTCTCGTAGAGGTTATAGTGCTGCGTCATGCCGTGTGGGCCTCCTTAAAGCTCGTCTTTCCTCCCTACAGACTAGGCCTTAAGCCTTATACGTCCTGCACCCGGGAGGAGTCTAGGCCGCCTTGTCGGTCTTCTCCCCGGTCAGCAGGTAGACCAGGTAGTCGAGCTGCTCCTGGGCGGCCTCATAGGTGCCGTCTTCGGGGCGGGAGAATACCGCCATGCCTATCTCCTTGCCGTCCAACTTCACGTGACCGAGCTGCACGACGCTGTAGAAGTCGTCATCATCCGGCCCCCAGCCGCCCTTGATGGCCGCGCCCGGGATGGCCCGCAGCCCGTAATCCTGCAGGGGGTCCGGGGTCCGCATGGCCTCGATGACCGAGTCCGCGTCATCGACCTCCGGCAGTTGCGCGGCGAAGGTGGCCTGCTCCTTGAGCCCCCACTCGGTCTGGCCGAAGGGGGTAAACCCGTCTCGGGTCATCTTGCCTTGGACCTCGGTGACGGTGTCGCCGCCCTCGCGCAGTACCGCTTGGGTCTGTTCCACGGCTGTCTCGGCGGCCCCCAGGCTCACCCAGAGCGCCTGCGCAGAGTCGTTGTCGGAATAAGTGATGGCAGCCTCGACGAGGTCAGGGTCCGCGGTGCCGGCCTGGCAGGCGGCAATGGCAATCGGCACCTTCGCCGTCGACCAGGCCGCAAACCCCGTGGTGGTGCCGGCGCTCATAAGCTCGTCAGGGGTGGCCACCGCGACGCCGACGTCGCCGCCGAATTTCTCGGTTGCAACGGCTACCGCACGCTTCAACGCCTTCTGGTCGATGCTGGCGGGGAAAGCCCCGGCGCGCGACGCGTTGGTGCTGCGCGCCGGCGGCTTCGACTCCTCTACCCAGCCGCCCCTGCTGCAGGCGACCAGCAGGGCGCTGGCGGCGAGCCCGCAAACGGTGGCGGCCCAGTACTTGCTCACGAGATATACACCACCGCGCCGTCACCGCCGCGGCAGGTCACCGCGTTGGCGGCGCCGGTGCACTGCATCTTGTACCACTGCCCCGTGACCGGGCTGTAGGCCTCCACAGGCGTGTTCGGGTTGCCGGACTGACTATAGGCAGAGGTGAAAGCGGAATAGACCGAGTCCGCGAAGGCAGCGGAGGTCTGGTTGCTGCCGGGTGCGGCGGAGGTATACCGCGGCGGCCGAGCCTCCGGGGTGGGCTCGCTAGCGCGCGTCGTCGGCGCGGCCGCGGCCGCCCGGTCGCTGGAGCGGGACCCCGATGAGCGCCCAGAGGACCGCTCAGAAGACGGCGTAGTTGCCGCCGTGGACGACTCGGAGGACGCAGCCGAAGGCGAAGCAGAAGACGAACTCGACTCCGCGGCGGTAGAGGCGGCGCTAGAGCTGCTCGTTTCCGAAGACGCCTCAGAGGTGTCAGCCTGGCTGGACGAGCTGGAGGCGGGTGCTGGGGCGGGCTCGTCCTCGTCGGTAGACGACATGCCAAGCCACCCGCGCTGGAGACTGAGCGCGGCGATGACAGCGATCACGACGATGGCCGCGAGTATTCCAAAGGCCCCGATGAGCGCGCCCTGTCCCGGGGCGCGGCGCGGCTCCTCACCCTCGCTGACCACCGGTAGCTCCGCGGTGACCGGCTCCTGGGGGTCATGCCCCGAGCCGCGTCCCGCGCCGTGCGTGTGCGCCATGTTTCTCCCTTGTCTAGGTCTGCGATTAGTAAATCTAACACGTACCTAGCCCGCAGGCCCGGCCTGTACACACAAACGGCCGCAGGCGGGCCCGCTCAGGGAATTACACGGGCCGCTCTAGTGGGCGAAGTGGCGGGTGCCGGTGAGGTACATCGTCACGCCGGCCTCCTGGGCGGCGGCGATGACTTCCTCGTCGCGGATGGAGCCGCCCGGCTGGACGACGGCGGTCACGCCGGCATCGATGAGCACCTGCAGGCCGTCAGCGAACGGGAAGAAGGCGTCGGAGGCGGCAAAGGAACCGCGGGCGCGCTCCTCGCCGTCCTCGCCCAGGGTGTTGGCGCGCTCGACGGCCAGCTTGGCCGAGTCCACGCGGTTGACCTGGCCCATGCCCACGCCGACGGTGGCGTTGTCGCGGGCCAAAAGAATGGCGTTGGACTTGACCGCGCGGACGCTGCGCCAGGCGAATTCCAGCTGGGACAGGGCCTCGGAGTCGAGCTCCTCGCCGGCGGCCAGGGTCCAGTTCTCCGCCTGGTCGCCCTCAGCCTGGTAGGCGTCGACGTCCTGGACCAGCACGCCGCCGGAGATCGGGCGCTCCTCCTCGGCGGCCTCGTCGCGCTCGGCGCGCAGAATGCGCAGGTTCTTCTTAGTCTGCAGCAGCTCCAGGGCATCGTCAGCGTAGCTGGGGGCGATGACGACCTCGGTGAAGACCGGCTTGATCTGCTCGGCCATTTCCAGGGTGACCTCGCGGTTGGCGGCGATGACCCCACCGTAGGCGGACATCGGGTCGCAGGCGTGGGCGGCCTTGTGCGCGGCGGCGATGTTCTCGTCGTCGGCGCCAATGCCGCAGGGGTTGGCGTGCTTGATGATGGCCACGCACGGGCGCTCGTGATCCCAGGCGGCGCGCCAGGCGGCGTTGGCGTCCTGGTAGTTGTTGTAGCTCATCTCCTTGCCGCCGAGCTGCTCGGCGTTGGCCAGGCCCTTACCGTCGCGGTTACGCACCACGCGGGCGGCCTGGTGCTGGTTCTCGCCGTAGCGCAGGGCGGTCGTGCCGGAATCCGCGTCCGCGCCCTGGGTGCGGAACCAGCCGGCAACGTCCGCGTCGTACTGGGCGGTGTGGGAAAAGGCCTCGGCGGCGAGCTGGAAGCGCTCCTGCTGGTCGAAGCCGCCGTTGGACAGCGCGTCGATGACGGAGTCATAGCGGTTCGGGTTGACCACGACGGCGACCGAGGCGTGGTTCTTCCCCGCGGCGCGCACCATGGACGGCCCGCCGATGTCGATCTTTTCCACGCAGGCATCGTAATCCGCGCCGGAGGCCACCGTCTCCGCGAACGGGTACAGGTTCACCACGACCAGCTGGAAGGGCTCGATGTCTAGGTCCTTGATCTGGGCGAGGTGGTCTTCCTTGCGGGTGTCGGCCAGGATGCCGGCGTGCACGCGCGGGTGCAGCGTCTTCACGCGGCCTTCCAGGCACTCCGGGAAGCCGGTCAGCTTCTCGACCGGGGTCACGTCGATGCCCAGGTCGGCGATCCGGCTGGCGGTGGAGCCGGTGGAGACAATCTCCACGCCGGCGTCGGCTAGGGCGCGAGCCAGGTCTTCCAGCCCGGTCTTGTCGTAGACGCTAATCAGCGCGCGTTTGATGGGCTTGCGTTCGTCGCTCATGGATTTGTCTTGCCTTCCTGACAGAAAAATAGACACCAAAATTTAGCAATCAAAGGTTATGCCGCCCGCGGCGGCGTCCGCGCCGCGCACCGCAGCGCGCAGCACGCGGACAATCAGCTGCCGTTCCACGACCTTGATCCTCTCGTGGAGGCTGGCCTCGTCATCATCGGCCAGCACCCGCACGGGCTCCTGGGCGATGATCTGGCCGGTATCCACGCCAGCATCAACGTAGTGAACGGTGGAGCCGGTGACTTTCACCCCATACGCCAACGCATCCCTGACACCGTGCGCGCCTGGGAAGGCGGGCAAGAGTGCGGGATGCGTATTAATAATGCGGCCGGCGAACTGGTCGAGGAAGTCCTTCCCCAGAATCTTCATGAACCCGGCGGAGACCACCACGTCAGGCTGGCCCACTGCGGTGGCAAGCGCCCGGTTCCAGGAGTCTCGGTCCTGCCCCAGCGGCACGACCTCGCTGACGATGCCGGCTGCTTCCGCGCGTTCCACGCCCTGGCAGGGCTTGTCGGAGACGACCTTGTCCACGCGGTAGGACTCGTCCTGCGAGTCCAGAATCGCTTGGAGAAGTGAGCCGGTGCCGGAGACCAGCACGACGACGCGCAGGGGCCCCGATGCCGCGGCGTCAGTCACGCCCGCCGGCTGGGCCTGATTGTCGGAGTCAATGAAATCAACAGAAGCATCTGCGGGTGAAGTCACGCCTAACAGACTAGCCCCAAAGGGTAGGACCGCGGAACTTTCAGTCCTTTTGGCTTCCCCCACGCGCCACCCCATCGGCCGGATCAGCAGCCTCGTCCAGTCCTTTATCGGCACTACCTTCGGCGGCTTCTACCCCGGTCGAGGCAGCCGGCTGCTCCGCCTGCCCGGCGTCCCCGCCCGCCCCCGCGGTGGCGTCGGCCTCCTCGCCGGTAGCGGCCTCTTCGGCCGCAACCTCCTCGGCGTCGATGATCTCCGGAGCGTCATCCGGTTCGGACTGCGCCGCGTCTTCCGCGTCGGCGTTCACGGCTTCAGCGTCGTCGGCGTCGTCAGGATCCACAACCTCTACATCGGCAGCAACGTCTGCGTCGGCAGCGGTGTCCGCGCCTAAGCCAGCTTCTTCCGCGCTGTCCGCGCTATCCGCCCCGGCAGGGGCCTCTTCGCCGGACTCCATCTCGGCGGCGTCCGCTTCACGGGCGCGTGTCTCATCCGCGCTCGGGGAGGCGGCAGCGGCAGCCGGAGCGGCAGCGGGCGCGGCGGCCAATACTTTGGCTCGGCGGTTCTGCCACAGGCTAATGCCCCAGGCGGCCAGGCCGATGACCAGGACCCAGACGACGGCCAGGGCGCCGGCCATGGCGACCATGATGCCGGTCGCGTCGTAGACGCCAACCTCGCCGGTGGTAAACGCAGCGAGCAGCGCCACGCTGAGGCCGGCCAGCACGGAGACCTCCACCGCGGTGCGCGGGCTGGGGTTCTTGCCCCGCCAAGCCCAGGCGGCGGCCGCGCCGGCCAGGACCAGCAGGATCAACGCCCAGGCGGGCGCGCTGCCCGGGATAACGCCCACTAGCGGCAGCGGCGGCAGCGGCACCAGGTGGATGCTAAACAGTGAGACGCTCGCCTGCCCCATGTGAAACTCCGCCCCCAGCAGGTTCGCCCCGGCCACCAGCGCGGCGTTGGGCAGGTAGAGCAGGCTCAGGCCGTAGAGGACAGCCGCGCCCGCCGCGGGCAGGTCCGGGTAGGAGCTTAAGATTTCGCCCTGGCGCTGCCAGCCGAACAGACCGACGACCAGCAGCAGGGCCAGGCCGGCCACGAGCAGCGCGCCAATAAAGCGGAAGGCGACCTGGGCGCTAGCCACCACCGTGACCGGCAGGCCGTAGCGCTTCAGCAGTGCGGTCCACAGGCGCGGGCCCATGCCCAGCGCCAGCGCGACCAGGTGGATGACCGCGACGCGCAGCACGGCGACGGCCAGGTTCGGGGCGGCAAGATCGTAGACCTTGCCAGCGTCCCAGAGCATGAACCAGGCCACGAGCGTTATCAGGACCGGCACGCCCACAGCACAGGCCAGCAGCAGCAACAAGTCGTTGACGCTGACCTTGTACTTGACCGCGCGGTGGATGCGCCCGGCCAGCAACCACACCAGGCCGATGGTGGGCAGGAAGGGCAGCACGGAGATGGTGTTTCCCCCGGCGTGCACCGGCACGAGGTTGAGCACCATCCAGGCCTCACCGATGATCGAGGGCAGCCAGGCCAACGGCGCGCTGGAAAGCAGGACCGAGGCCAGCGCGATAACCACGATGGTGCCGATGACGGCCAGGTTCGGCACGCCGACGGTCAGCAGCATGCGGATGAGGCGAGCCTTGGTGCCCGTCGCCTTCGGCGCGGTGCGGGACCGAGCTTGCGCACCAGCGCGGGAGGCCACGCGGGCAGCCGGCTGGGCGGCACTGGAGGGGCTGGTGCGTCCGCGGGCCTGGCTGCGCGGACCCGACGACGACCGCGAGTGGGGGCTGGTGTTCTTATTCATCGCCTCTACCTTGCCACGCCACCGGCGCGGTTTCGGGTTGGCACGGCCCACCGGCGGCGAATCCCCTGCCCCGACGGGGCACCGGCGGCAGGGCGCAGCGAGGGTTCCTATATATACTGTATTAACCCTCACGTAGAACTTTAGAGATTCAGGTTTCCAGTATCTCTTAGTTCTTGCCCGCAATGGCCCACCGAAACAAACTTCCGCCCCCGTTATCGGCCCGCCGAGCGGCTCCGGTAGTGTTACGGGAGGGACGGGAGTCGTCAATGCGCGACGCACACCCTCGGCAGTGTGACTTAAAAGTTTCCTGCATTGACGTGTGCAAACCCCCTTACAGCGGTTTTATAACATCGATTTAGCTTGCTTGACCCTGTGCGAACCGCTATTGTTACCAGACGTTGGTAACAAGAAGGTCACAATCGTGTAACCTTGAGCGAGATTAAGTAACGCGGAAGCAGCGTTACACGATTTAAGACAAGTACGGGAAGAAGTTTAATGCGAAGCAAGACCCAGCGGGCTGGTGTGGGACGCCACCGCAAGACCACTACCTCGCAAACTGCCAAGGGCCGTATCGCCCTAGTAACCGTGGCTGCCGGTGCGGCCTCTACTGCGGGTGTTGGCGGCGCCGCAGCTGCTCAGATGCAGGCTAACGCCGATCACGAGACCAAGGCGCAAAGCGTCGACTACGACCTGACCACGGACTCCAACAAGCTGGCCGAAAACGGCGCAGCCGCCGTGGAAAACGCCGCCCCGCAGATCCTGGCCATCGCCGAGTCCAAGCCGGTCGACAACCTCTCGGAGCAGCTCAACAAGGCCATCGAGGCCGCCGACGCCCGCATCGCCGCGGACGCTGCCTCCCGCGCCCCCTCCATCGCCAAGCCGGCCGAGGGCGCCTACACCTCCGGCTTTGGTGCCCGCTGGGGCGCCATGCACAACGGTATCGACCTGGCTAACGCCATCGGCACCCCGATTGTCTCCGCCATGGACGGCACCGTCATCGACTCCGGCCCAGCCTCCGGCTTCGGCAACTGGATCCGCATCAAGCACGAGGACGGCTCCATCGCCGTCTACGGCCACATGGAGACCCTCGACGTCGCCGTCGGCGACCAGGTCCACGCCGGCCAGAAGATCGCCGGCATGGGCTCCCGCGGCTTCTCCACCGGTTCCCACCTGCACTTCGAGATCCACCCGGACGGCAACACCCCGGTCGACCCGATCCCGTGGTTCGCTGAGCACGGCATCACCATCTCCTAAAAGTCGCCAGCTTCTTTCCAACCTCAAAGCCCCTCGCTGCACCGCGCAGCAAGGGGCTTTTCGCTACCCCCAGGCGCCACCCCCGCGTTCGCGACATTAAAAACATTTGTACCTTTAGCCCCAATTACAACACGCGTAACACGCTGGCATGTTCGACTGTTTTCGAACAAACGTGGCCTTCTACCTGCTCTTTTTAGCGTTGCGCTCCCCCGCCAACCGGGCTAACTTTTAGTTCGTTGCCTTTCGGCGGCCGCGCCGGTCCCTGTGCTGGAGCGTGCCCCTCGCGGTACTGCCCGCCGACTGGCTCGCCACCACATACCCTCACGCTGATAAAGGACGTAGTCTATGAAGCGCACTCATCGCGCCCGCCGGGCCGCTATGGCCGGTGCCCTGGCACTGGCCACCGGCTTGGCCGCCACGCTTGGTGCCACGGCCGCCAGCGCCGCCCCCGCGGCGACGGTGAACGTGTCGGACGGTTCCTCCGAGCCGACCGTCAGCGACGTCAACCACGACGCCCTCACCGATGCTCTCTTCGGCCTCGCTAAATCCACTACCCAGTTGTTCAACGGCACGATCACCCCGTCCGTCAACCAGACCGAGGCAGGGCTCAACATCGTCCTCGACCCGACTGCCGTACCGGGACTTGAGGACGCCTTCGCGCCCGAGGGCGAACACTCCGGCCTGCGCGCCACCCACTCCCAGGACGCCAACGGCAACACCGTCGTGTTCCCGACCACCGGCACCCTGACGTCTGGTTTCGGCTCCCGCTGGGGCGCGATGCACAACGGCATCGACATTGCCAACCCGGTAGGTACCCCGATCTACGCCGTGATGGACGGCACCGTGATTTCCTCCGGTCCGGCGCAGGGCTTCGGCAACTGGATCCGCATCCAGCACGACGACGGCACCGTGAGCGTCTACGGCCACATGGCCGCCAGCTCCCTGCTGGTGGGCGTCGGCGAGCGCGTCACCGCCGGCCAGCAGATCGCCTCCATCGGCAACGAAGGTGTGTCCACCGGCCCGCACCTGCACTTCGAGGTCCACCCCGGCGGTGGCGGCCCCGTGGACCCAGTTACCTGGTTCGCAGAGCGCGGCATTTCCGTCTAGAGCTTTTCCATGGGAAGTCCGCCAGTCAACATCAGGCGGACTTTCCCAGCAGAGCCGAAATCCACAGTGACGGTCGCCCGCGCACCCGAACCGTCGGAGCTAATGACCGTTCCCAGGCCATACTTGGCGTGGTTGACACGGTCCCCCACGGCCAGGTTGAGATTCTTGTTCTTCGGCATGGACGTAGCAGCCGCCGGCTTTTTCCGTTGCGATGGGGAAGACGCAGCGGAGCCGGACCTGCGCGACCAGCCGGACCAGGACGACCCGAAGTTGCGCCCGTACTGATAGCTATCATCACCCCACGCGGAGTTGAGGGAGCTATCGTTTTCCTCCCGCCGCCAGTCGATAAGATCCTCTGGGATCTCGGCGAGGAAGCGACTGGCGGGGTTGGTCATCGGGTTGCCCCAGGAGGAACGAATGATAGCGCGGGTGACGTAGAGCTGCGCCCGCGCGCGGGTAATGCCCACATACGCCAGCCGGCGTTCTTCGCTCAGCTCCTTCGGGTCCCCCAGCGAGCGCATGTGCGGGAACTGGCCGTCCTCCCAGCCGGTAAGGAAGACCACCGGAAACTCCAGGCCCTTCGCCGTGTGCAGGGTCATCAGCGTTACCACGCCGGAGTCTTCATCCGGGATCTGATCGGCGTCAGCAACCAGGGAGACCTTTTCCAAAAACGCCTGCAGGGAGCCCGGCGCTGCCTGCCCGTCGTCGGCCGGGTCGGCCCCCGGCGCGGCATCGGAGCCGTCGAAGGCCATCTGGTTGGCCGCCTCAGAGGAGAACTCCCGCGCCACGGATACCAGCTCGTTGAGGTTGTCCAGGCGCGCGCCGTCCTGCGGGTCGTTGGAGTTTTCCAGCTCGGCCCGGTAGCCCGTGGCATCAAGCAGCAGGGAGATTAGCTCGCCCAGGTCCGGCTGCCCGGTGACCTGGTTGGTCATACCCGGCAGCTGGGCCTGGATGCCGTCCATCATCTCCGTGAACTTGCTCACGGCGTTGACCGCGCGGGTGCCCAGGCCGTTTACCTTACCGGCTGCCCCGTCGAGCAGGGCCTTGCCGAAGCTGACCCCGAGGTTCTCCGCGTGCAGCGCGATCTGGGCCTGGGCCTTGTCCCCGATGGCGCGCTTGGGCACGTTGATGATGCGCCGCAGGCTCACCGTGTCGTCCGGGTTGTCCAAGATCCGCAGGTAGGCCACGACGTCGCGGATTTCCTTGCGCTCGTAGAAGCGTGTGCCGCCCACCACGCGGTAGGCGATCCCGGAGCGGATGAAGATATCCTCCAGCGCCCGGGAGGCGTTGTTGGTGCGGTACATGATGGCGATGTCGTTGAGGTTGCATCCGCCGTCGACCAGCTTGTCGATCTCCGCGGCGATGAAGCGGGCCTCGTCGTGCTCATTGTCCGCGACGTAGCCAATGATCTTCTCGCCCTGGCCGTGGGCAGTCCACAGGTTTTTCTCCCTCCGGTTTTCGTTCTTGGCGATGACCGCGTTCGCCGCGTTCAGGATGGTCTGCGTCGACCGGTAGTTTTGTTCCAGCAGGATTGTCCGGGCCTGCGGGTAGTCCCGCTCGAATTCCTGGATATTGCGGATGGTGGCGCCACGGAAGGCGTAGATGGACTGATCCGAGTCACCGACCACGCACAGCTCCGGCGCTGGGACCGCCTGGTCCGGGCTCCCCTGCCCGTTGTCCGTGGCGGCGCCGTTGCCCTGGCCGACCAGCGCGGCGACGAGCGCGTACTGGGCGTGGTTGGTGTCCTGGTACTCATCAATGAGCACGTGGCGGAAGCGGCGGCGGTAGAACTGCACCACCTGCGGGTGCTGCTGAAAAATCCGGACGACCTCTCCGATGAGATCATCGAAGTCGACCGCGTTGGCCGCGCGCAGGCGGCGCTGGTATTCCGCGTAGACCCCGACGACGGTCGTGTCGAACGGGTTCTTGGTGGCCGCGGCCTCCTCCGCGGCCCGCTGCGGGCCGATGAGCTCGTTCTTGTAATTCGAGATCTGGTTGGCCAGGACTCGCGGGGTGAACTTCTTAATATCCAGCTGCTGGTCCTTGGCAATCATGGACAAAAGGCGGCGGGAATCATCCCCGTCGTAGATGGTGAAGTTGGTATTCAACCCCGGCACCAGCTGCGCCTGGGCGCGCAGGATCCGCACGCAGATGGAGTGGAAGGTGGCCACCCACATCCGCTCCGCGACGGGGCCGACCAGCTGGCCGACGCGCTCTTTCATCTCCGCGGCGGCCTTGTTAGTAAAGGTAATAGCCAAAATCTCCCAGGGCGCCACGTTCCGCGAGCGCATCAGGAAGGCGATCCGGCGGGTCAGCACCGCGGTCTTTCCGGAACCGGCGCCCGCGACGATAAGCAGCGGCGAGCCGGTGTGGGTCACCGCCGCGGCCTGCTGCGGGTTCAGCCCCTCGACGAGCGGGCCTACGTCAGGCTGCGGGGCTTGGCCGGGCTGGGACGCGGCCGCGGGCGCGGCGGGCCGGCCGAAGGGGTTGCGGTCTGCGGGCTGGGAAAATGGCGAGGAATCATTCATGATGACTACCAACCTACTAGCCGGCCCCGACACACAGCCGAGCGGAGTTACTTTTTGGCTGCCCAGGTGGCACAATTGGGTTATGTCAGACGCGGTACACAACGAGCTCGCCAACCTTGAGGTCCGGACGCCCTCGGGCACGGACGATCCCCTCTCGGATCAGGAAATCCAAAAATACCGGGAAGAGATCAACCGGATGGACCAGATCATCCTGGAGGCTATCAAGCACCGCACCGCGGTTTCCCAAGCCATCGGCCGGACCCGCATGGGGTCTGGCGGCACCCGACTGGTGCACACGCGGGAGATCGCCATCCTCAACCAGTTCCGCGACGAGCTGGGCGAAGAAGGCCCCGCCATCGCCTCAGCGCTGCTGCGCATGGGCCGCGGCCGCCTGGGATAATCGTCCCTACCCCCGCGCCCGTTTTGGGCAATCCGTACAGTAATCTATACGCATGAACGCCGTCTTAATAGCCGTCATCGTCATGCTCGTCCTCGCGCTCCTGCGAGTTCATGTGGTCGTTGCGCTCTTCCTCGGCGCCCTCACCGGCGGGCTCCTGGCCGGCATGGGGCTGGACGGCACCATGCTCGCCTTCCAGGACGGCCTCGGCGGCGGCGCCAAGATCGCCCTAAGCTACGCCCTGCTGGGCGCCTTCGCCATGGGCGTGGCCTCGGCCGGGCTCCCCCACCTGCTGGCCAACTTCCTGGTCAAGCGCCTGGGCAACCAAGACGGCGAGCTCAACAAGGCCGCCGTGGCCACCACCAAGTGGATCCTGGTGCTGGGGCTTATCGCCATGGCCGTGATGAGCCAGAACCTCATCCCGGTCCACATCGCCTTCATCCCGCTTTTGGTCCCGCCGCTGCTGACCGTCATGAACAAGCTGCGCCTCGACCGCCGCCTGATCACCTGCTGCCTGACCTTCGGCCTGGTGACCACCTATTTCTTCGTACCGGTGGGCTTCGGGTCCATCTACCTCAACGACATCCTGCTGTTCAATATCTCCGAGGCCGGCTTGGACACCAGCGACCTGTCCATCATGTCCATCATGGCCATTCCGGCCGTGGGCATGCTGGTCGGCCTGCTCATCGCCATCTTCTTTACCTACCGCAAGCCGCGCGACTACGCCGATACCCCGATTTCGGACGACGCCCCGGACTCTCAGGAAATCTCGCCCTACCGGGTGACCATCTCCGTCATCGCGATCATCGCGACCTTCGCGGTCCAGGTCATCATGCAGGCGCTCGACTTCGAGGCCGACGGCCTGCTGGTCGGCTCGCTGATCGGCCTGGGCATCCTGCTCATTTCGGGTACCGTCGACTGGCGCCAGGCCGATGACGTGTTCTCCCAGGGCATGAAGATGATGGCGCTGATTGGCTTCATCATGATTACCGCCCAGGGCTTTGCCTCGGTCATGACCGCGACGGGCGAGGTCGAGACCTTGGTCGACGCCACTGCCGAGATCTTCGGCGAGCACCAGTTCTGGGCCGCCGGCGGCATGCTCCTGGTGGGCCTGGTGGTCACCCTGGGCATCGGTTCCTCCTTCTCCACCTTGCCCATCATCTCCGTTATCTACGTCCCGCTGTGCGTGTCACTGGGCTTCAGCCCCGCCGCGACCGTTGCCATCATCGGCACGGCCGGCGCGCTGGGCGACGCCGGCTCCCCGGCCTCCGACTCGACGCTCGGCCCGACCGCGGGTCTGAACGCCGACGGCCAGCACGACCACATTCGGGATTCGGTCATCCCAACCTTCCTCCACTTCAACATCCCGCTGCTGGTGGCGGGCTGGACGGCCGCTCTCATCCTCTAACGACGCCCGCAGAAGTCTTCGACTACGGTTGTGGTTAGCACTTAGCAAGCGTTTAGACACCGGAAGAAAGGCCGCAGAAGCCAATCGTCATGGATTATTCCAACACCGCCTACGCCACTGTTTCGACCATCACCAGCACTGCCGAGTGGAAGGCACTTTCGCAGCTCGCCGCCGGGGCAACCGCCCTTAACCTCCGCGAGATCTTCCGGGCGGAAGAATCCCGCGCGGACAACCTCTCCTTCGCCGCCGCGGGCCTGCACGTCGATTTGTCGAAGAACCTGGTGGACCAGGAAATCCTCGGCGCCCTCATCGCCCTGGCGGAGGCCGCCGGCGTGGAGCAGGTTCGCGAGGCCATGTTCGCCGGCGCCCACATCAACAACACGGAGGACCGCGCGGTGTTGCACACCGCGCTGCGCCTGCCGGCCGAAGAAGACCTCACGGTCGACGGCCAGGACATTGCCGCCGATGTCCACGAGGTCCTGGGCCGGATGCGCGATTTCGCCACCGCGCTGCGCTCCGGCAAGTGGCTGGGGCACACCGGCCACACCATCAAGAAGGTCGTCAACATCGGCATCGGCGGCTCAGACCTGGGCCCGGCCATGGCGGCCCGCGCACTGCGCTCTTACGAGGTAGCCGGGATTAGCGCGGAGTTCGTCTCCAACGTCGACCCGGCCGACCTAGACGCGGTCCTGGACCGCCTCGACCCGGAGTCGACGCTGTTCATCATCGCCTCGAAGACGTTTACCACCCAGGAGACCCTGGCTAATGCCCACGCGGCACGGCGCTGGCTGCTGGAGCAGTTCGACGGCGACGAGTCGGCTATCCGCAAGCACTTCGTGGCGGTGTCCACCAACGCGGAGAAGGTCGCCGAGTTCGGCATCGACACGGAGAACATGTTCGGCTTTTGGGAATGGGTCGGCGGCCGCTACTCCGTGGACTCGGCCATCGGGCTGTCGTTGATGTGCACCATCGGGCCGCTGGACTTCATGCGCTTTGTGGAAGGCTTCCGGGCCATGGACGAGCACTTCGCCGAGGCACCGTTGAGCACCAACGTCCCGGTGTTGATGGCGCTGCTGGGCATCTGGTACACCAACTTCCTAGGGGCCGAATCCCACGCGGTGCTGCCCTATTCGGAGGATCTCTCCCGCTTCCCGGCCTACCTGCAGCAGCTAACCATGGAATCCAACGGTAAGTCGGTGCGCCGCGACGGCTCAGCGGTGGACACGGCGACCTCTGAGATTTACTGGGGCGAGCCGGGCACCAACGGCCAGCACGCCTTCTTCCAGCTGCTCCACCAGGGCACCCACCTGGTCCCGGCGGACTTCATCGGCTTCGCCCAGCCGCACCGGGATTTCCCGACGGCTGACGGCACCGGCTCCATGCACGATCTGCTGATGAGCAATTTCTTCGCCCAGACCAAGGTGCTCGCCTTCGGCAAGACCGCCGAGGAGCTCGCCGCGGAGGGCGTCGATGCCGCGCTTATCCCCCACAAGGTCATGCCCGGCAACCGACCGAGCACCACCATCCTGGCCGAGAAGCTCACCCCGCAGGCGCTCGGCGCGCTCATCGCGCTCTACGAGCACATCGTTTTTACCCAGGGCGTCATCCTGGGGCTGAATTCCTTCGACCAGTGGGGCGTGGAGCTCGGCAAGCAGCAGGCCAACGACCTGGCCGCCGCCGTGCGCGGCGAGGACACCACCGCTTCGGGCGACGCGTCCACCGACGCGCTCATTCAGTGGTACCGCGCCCACCGGGGCTAGCCCACTAGCTACATCCGGATCATCGGCTCGAAGCCGGCGGGGATGCGGTCGTTCGGCACGATCTGCTTGCCGAACGGGAAGCAGGTGATCGGGATGAGCTTGAGGTTGGCGATAGCCAGCGGGATACCGATGATGGTGATCGCCTGGGCCGCGGCCGTGGTCAGGTGGCTCAGCGCCAGCCACACGCCGGCGACGATAAACCAGACGACGTTGGAAAACGTCGACATGCCGCTGGACCCGCCCACCGGCTGGACCACGGCCCGGCCGAACGGCCAAATGGCGTAGGCCGCCATGCGAAAGCTGGCCACGCCAGCCGGGATGGTGATGATGAAGATGCAGGCCAGAACGCCGAATATGAAATAGGCCAGTGCGAGCCACAGGCCGCCGAACAAGAACCAGATGATATTGAGTAGCAAACGCATACCCGCGATCCTAGCGCGCTCACGGCCGCCGCGTCGGCCCCTAGCCACGCCCCGCTTGCCCTAGTAGTTCGGCTGACAGTGCGGGCAGAACCAGATGACCCGCTCCAGTTCCCCCTCGTCGCCACCCTGGTCCGGCCCGCCCAGGAATCCTTTCTCGATGCGGGTGCCGCACCGCCGGCAGCGTGCCCGATTGCGGCCGAAGACGTAAGAGGTCTCGCCCGCCTGGCGCACGCCGGTGGTCACGCGGATGGGGCTTTCGCGGTTGGCCCACATGATTCGCCGGGCAATATCGATGACGGCGTCCAGGTCCACCCGCCCCACGGGCGTGCCCGGGTGGAGCCCCGCCAGGAAGCAGATTTCGGCGCGGTATTCGTTGCCGATGCCCGCCACGTTGGACTGGTCCAGCAGCGCGGTCCCGATTGACCGCTCCGGGCGGGCCACCAGCCGGCGCAGCGCCTCGTCGCGCCCGCCGGCCCCCTCCCAATTCGGGTCCAAGATGTCCGGGCCCAGGCCGGCGACCCAGCCGGCGTAGTCATCAGCGGCCATCACCTCGACCAGGCCCAGCCAGTGGCCGACCAGCTCGATATCGCGCGGTTGGTGCGCCAGCTGCAGGACCACCCGCGCGCTGTGGCCCGGCTTGCGCCAACGCTGCCCCACATAATGGATGGCCCATTGCCCCTCCATCTTCAGGTGCGTGTGCAGCAGGCGCTGCCCAAACTGCATGAACAGGTGCTTGCCGTAGGGCCACACGCGCTCGCAGATCTCCCCGTCAAAGCGCACGGTGGCATACCTCGGCACCCGCAGGGAGCTGCGTGTGACCTGCCGGCCGCGCATGAACTGCAAGCGGCTGGATAGCTGCAGGACGGAATCACCTTCGGGCATCTCGCCTCCTTAAGTTAGTAATCCTCTTCCCCATTGTCTGCCTCGACCGCGTCGTCGTCGAAGCTGGCGATCACGTCGGTTACCCGCCGGCCCTTCCGCGACGGCACGGATCCCGACCCGGGGCTTTGCTGGGCCCGGCGGCTGCCGCGGGGCGCACTGGTGCGGGGCGCGGCGGCGGTGGCGGCGATCCGCAGGCCGCGGGGGCTCAGACCCGCGCTGGCGGCACGCAGCGCCTCGGCCTCTGGGGCCTGGAAGGCGGCCACGCCGTTGACCTTTTCGACGATCAAGGGCTGGAGGCGGCCAGCGGCGATGAGTTCGCGCAGCCCGCCTAACGCCCGCTGCAATGCCTCGGCCGGGTCGACGCCTTCCGGCAGCACGTGTGGGAAGGTGGTCAGGGACTTGCCGCCGCGGCTTAGGTGCACGATGGGCAGCCCGTCGACCAGCGTCACGAGGGCGCCAGCGGCGCGGTTGGGCTTGCCGGGGGTCTCCGGCCAGGCCAGGGCCGCGCCATAGGGGTTGGCCGGGTCGCAGGCGGCGAGCACTACGGTGTCCGGCTCGTGGCCAGACGGCCAGCCGGTGACATCGGGACTGTCCTGCTCCCCGCGCAGGCGGTCGATGACCGCGGGCACGGAAAACTGCGCCGCGCCGAGGCCCTCAATGACGTAGCCGCGCATGGCCTTGCCGGATTCCTCGAAGCCGGACAGGACCTTGTAGGCTAGGGCGAAACCGCCCAGGACGTCCTCGGCCACGACGCTGCCGCGGGTGACCACGCCGTAACGGTCCAGCCAGGCTTCGCCGTGCGCGACCGAGCGCGCCGTCGGATCCTGCGCGGCCGGCGGGGTGAGCGCCCAACGCCCGCCCACGTCCGGCGGGGTGCTCACCCGCTGCGCTTGTGCAAAGGACGTCCTCCCCATTCGCAGACGCGAGCGGTTCGGCCGGCGCCTGGCGCGGTGGGCTGCCTTGCCGCCGGTCTTGCCGGCCAGGCGGGCGCGCACCGGGGCGAAGGAATCCGGGGAGACCGCGCCGGCCTCCACCAGCTGCCACAGCGCCTGGCGGACCTCCTCCTCGGTGCCCGGCGCGTCGGCGGCCAGTTCCCCGAAGTGGAAGGCCCCGCCCGTGCCCAGGTGTTCCAGGAGCGCACGCTCCAGGATGGAATAGCCTTCCGGCTCGTTCTGCGGCAGCAGCTGGGCGGCGTAGTCCGCCGGCAGGAGCATGATCCAAGGATCGGCCGAGCCAGCCTTGCCCGCGCCGACGATGAGGACCTCGCCGGACAGCGTGAGCTCGTCCAGGTGGGCGGGCGAATAATCCCCCACCCGGGCCGGCAGGATGAGGTTCTCCCAGGCCGAGGCCGGGGCCTTGGCCCCGGCGATCTGTTCGATGACCGCCAGGACCCCGTCGGCCCCGCGCAGCGCCGGGCGAGTGCCGGCCGGGGCGACCTGCTGCCAGACGGGCAGGAAGCGGGCGAAGGCGGTGGCGCTAACCGGCTCGGTCGCCGCGCGGGCGGCGGCCAGGGAACGGCTGCGGATTACCTTGAGGACCTCGGCCGCGCAGTACTCGGTCTCCTCCACCCCGGCGCGGTAGTGGCCCTCAACCACCTTGTCCAGGCCGGTGATGACCCCGTAGGCCGCAGAGACCGACAGCCCGAAGGCGGCCGCGGCCTCGCTGATCAGGAACGGCCCGCGGGTGCGCGCCCAGCGGCTGAGCAGCTGCGGCAGCGCGTCGGTGACCGTGTCCACCTGTGCCGGCACCCCGGGCGGGACCGGGATACCCAGGCCGTCGCGCAGCAGGGCGGCGTCATTGACCTGCGCCAGGTGCTCGGTCCCGGCGATGCGCACGCGCATCACGCGGCCGGCCAGGGCGGCATCGATAGAGCTTAACGGAACGTCCGTGCGCTCCGGCAGATCCTCGATGGCCACCGGGCCCAGGGTGCGCAGCAAGTCTGCCACCTCCTCGGCGGTTCGGGCCCGGCGGTCGGGGGCGGTGCGCTGGAGCTGGGCGTGGACTTCGGCGATGATGTCGGCATCCAGCAGCTCGCGCAGCTCCACCGTGCCCAAAAGCTTGGCCAGCAGGGACGGGTCCAGGGCCAGCGCCGCGGCGCGCTTTTCCGCCAGCGGCGAGTCGCCCTCGTACATAAAGGCGCCGGTGTAGTTGAACAGAAGCGTCGAGGCGAACGGCGAGGGGCTGTCCGTGGTGACTTCTGCGATCCGGATGCGCCGGTGGCCCAGCTCGCGCATGACCTCCTGCAGGGCGGGCAGGTCGTAGACGTCCTGGAGACATTCGCGCACGGTCTCCAGGATGATGGGGAAAGACGGGTACTTCCGGGCCACGTCCAGCAGCTGCTCGGCGCGCTGGCGCTGCTGCCACAGCGGGGCGCGCTTGCCGGGGTTGCGGCGCGGCAGAAGCAACGCGCGGGCGGCGCACTCGCGGAAGCGGGAGGCAAAGAGCGCGGAGCCGCCGACCTGCTCGGTGACGATGTCGGTGATGTCGTCGGCGTCAAAGTTAAACAGGCTGGCGTCCGGTTCTCGGTCGGCCTCCGGCAGGCGCAGGACGATGCCGTCGTCGCCGGCCACGGCTTGGGCGTCCATGCCGGTGTTCTCCGCCACGCGGGCGCCGACCGCCAGCGCCCAGGCGGCGTTGACCCCGCGGCCGAACGGGGTGTGCAACAGCACGCGCCAGTCGCCTAGCTCGTCGCGGAAACGCTCGAGCAGCAGGGTCGTATCATCCGGGATGAGCCCGGTGGCCTCGTACTGCTCACCCAGGTAGGAAACGATGTTGTCCCGCGCGCGGACGTCGACGTCGGCGAGGATTCCCGGGTCCTGGTGGACGTCCCGGCGCCAGGCGCCCAGCGCCCGGCCGAGTTCGTAGGGGCGGCCGGCGGCGTCTCCGTTCCAGAAGGGCAACCGCCCGGTGTGCCCCGGCGCGGGGCTAACGCGCACCTGGTCGCGGGTGATGTCCTCGATCCGCCAGGAGCTAGCACCCAGGGTGATGATGTCGCCCACGCGGGACTCGTAGACCATCTCCTCGTCGAGCTCGCCCACCCTGCGCGGGGCCTGGTTTTCGGCGCCGGAGACCAAAAAGACGCCGAACATGCCGCGGTCCGGGATGGTGCCGGCATTGGTCACCGCCACGCGCTGCGCGCCCGGGCGCGGGGTGAGCACGCCGCCGACGCGGTCGTAGACCACCCGGGGTTTGAGTTCCGAGAAATCCGTCGAAGGGTAAACGCCGCTGACTAGATCGAGCACGGCGTCGAATACCTCACGCGGCAGGTCCCGGTAGGGCCAGGCCCGCCGGACCGTGTCGTACCAGTCCTCCACCCCCAGCCCGTCCGGGGCGGCGGCGACAGCGGCCACAGTCTGCTGCGCGAGCACGTCCAGGGGGTTGGACGGGGTGTGCAGACGCTCGATGAGGCCTTCGCGCATGCGCTTAGTGGTCAGGCTGGCCTGGACCAGGTCGGCACGGTGCTTCGGGTAGAACGAGCCGGTGGACACCGCGCCCACAGTGTGCCCGGCGCGGCCGACGCGCTGCAGGCCGGAGGCCACCGACGGCGGGGATTCGACCTGGATGACCAGGTCGACCGCGCCCATGTCGATGCCGAGTTCCAGCGAGCTGGTCGCCACCACCGCCTTGAGCGTGCCCTCCTTGAGCATGGTCTCAGTCATAGCGCGCTCGTCCTTAGACACGGAGCCGTGGTGGGCGCGGGCGATAACGGCCGGGGCCTTGCCCGCGACGTCGACCTGCTTCATCAGCTGCGCCGGGTCCCGGCGCGTGGGCGCGGACAAAGATTCCGGGTCGTGTTCCTGCGCGTAGAGCTCGTTGAGCCGGCTGGTCATCCGCTCCGCGGTGCGGCGCGAGTTGACGAAGACCAGGGTCGAGCGGTGCGCCATGACCTCGGCGTAGACGTCCTGCTCGATAAAGGGCCAGATGGACTTCGCTGTCGGCAGCGCGGATTCTTCCAGCAGGTCGTCCCCGCTGGTAATGCCAATGGAATCATCCACCGTCAGCTCCCCGATGGGCGAGCCCTGCTCCGGGGTGGGCAGGTCCGCCATGTCGTCTACCGGGCAGCGCACGGCCAGGTCCCAGCGCTTGCTGGCCGGCGTGGCGATGATGTCGACGGGGCGGGACCCGCCCAAAAAATGTGCCACCGTCTCCAGCGGGCGCACAGTGGCGGACAACCCGATGCGCTGGAAGTCCCCGGCCAGCAGCGCCAACCGCTCCAGGCTCAGCGCTAGGTGCACGCCGCGCTTGGAGCCGGCCAGGGCGTGGACCTCATCCACCACGACGGTCTCAACCGAGCTCAAGATGCCCGCGGCCTTGGAGGTCAGCATGAGGTAGGCCGACTCGGGCGTGGTGATAAGGATGTCCGGCGGGCGGCGAACCTGGCGGTTGCGCTCGGCCTGCGGGGTGTCCCCGGAGCGCACGCCCACGGAGATGTCCGGGTGGTCTAAGCCTAGCCGCTCGGCCACGCGGGCGATGCCGGCCAGGGGCGCGCGCAGGTTGTGCTCCACGTCCACGCCGAGGGCCTTGAGTGGGGAAATATAGAGCACTTTCACCCCGCCATGGGTGGAGGTGCGGCTGGCCTCCTGCCCGATGGGCAGGCTGGTCTGGCCGTCGCGCTCGACTAGGCCGTTGAGCGCCCAGAGGAACGCCGCCAGGGTCTTGCCGGAGCCGGTCGGCGCGACGACCAGCGCGTGGTCGCCCTGTGAAATAGCCGACCATGCCTCCTGCTGTACCTCGGTGGGCTGCGCGAAGACCTCGGTAAACCAGTCCCGCACGGGCGGGCTGAAGCGCGACAGGATGTTTTCGGCCATGCCTTACTTTAACGCGGCGGCTAGACTCTACGGGTATGACCGTCCAGCTAGATGATGCCCGCTTGACCAACATGATCGCCGAAGGCTGCGGCGAGATCCTGAAAGGGGTCCGCAAGGGAGGCCTGCTGCGCAGCCGCGCCTTAGGCGACGCCGGGGACGAGCTCGCCCAGGAGTGGATCTCCCGGGTGCTGGCCCAGCACCGCCCCGACGACGGATTCTTGTCGGAGGAGGCCACCGACAACCCGGATCGCCTCTCTAAGAACCGCGTCTGGGTGGTCGATCCGCTCGACGGCACGAAGGAATTCGCCACGGGCCGCCAGGACTGGGCCGTGCACATCGCCCTGACCATCGATGGCCGCCCCGCGCACGCCGCGGTGGGCCTGCCGGACCTGGGCGTGACGTTCAAGTCCTCCGACGTCCGCGCGGTCACCGGCCCGCTGTCCCACAAATTCGTGGTCTCGCGCAACCGCCCGCCGAAGGTGGCGGACTATATCTCGGAGAAGATGGGATTTGAGACCGTCGGCGTGGGCTCGGCCGGCGCCAAGGCCATGCACGTGCTGCTGGGCGACTACGACGGCTATATCCACTCCGGCGGGCAGTACGAGTGGGACCAGGCCGCCCCGGTGGGCGTGGCGCTGGCCGCCGGCCTGCACGCCTCCCGCCTGGACGGCAGCCCGATCACCTTCAACAACGAGGACACCTTCATCCCGGACCTGCTGGTCTGCCGCCCGGAGCTGGCCGACAATATCCTGGCCCACGCGGCGGACTACGCCAAAGAATACGGAGGGTTCTAAACTAGCGCTATGGCATACACCCCGTACGAAGACCTGCTTCGCGATATCCTCGACCACGGCTCCCCCAAGGGCGACCGCACCGGCACGGGCACAACCTCGTTATTCGGCCGGCAGCTGCGCTACGACTTATCCGAGTCCTTCCCCCTGCTGACCACCAAGAAAGTCTATTTCCACGGGGTCATCGGTGAGCTGCTGTGGTTCCTGCGCGGCGACTCCAACGTCAAGTGGCTGCAGGACAACCGCGTGCGCATCTGGAACGAATGGGCGGACGACAACGGCGATCTGGGCCCGGTCTATGGCGTTCAGTGGCGCTCCTGGCCCACCCCGGACGGGGGCCACATCGACCAGATCTCGCAGGCGCTGGAAACACTCAAGTCCAACCCGGATTCGCGCCGTAACCTGGTCTCCGCCTGGAACGTCGCGGAGCTCGACAAGATGGCGCTGATGCCCTGCCACCTGCTCTTCCAGCTCTACGTGGCTGATGGCAAGCTCTCGCTGCAGGTCTACCAGCGCTCCGCCGATATGTTCCTGGGCGTGCCGTTCAACCTGGCCTCCTACGCCGCCCTGACCCACATGTTCGCCCAGCAGGCCGGCCTCGATGTCGGCGAGCTGGTCTGGACCGGCGGGGATTGCCACATCTACGACAACCACCGCGCCCAGGTCGAAGAGCAGCTCTCGCGCACTCCCCGGGACTACCCGCAGCTCAAGCTGCACAAGGCGGCGTCTATGTTCGACTACGACTTCGACGACTTCGAGGTCATCGGCTACGACCCGCACCCGACCATCAAGGCCCCGGTGGCGGTCTAGATGACAAGCTTGGGCTCCATCTGGGCGCAGTCCCTGGACGGCATCATCGGCGACGGCACGGACATGCCGTGGCACGTGCCGGAGGACCTGGCGCATTTCAAGCAGACCACCCTGGGCAGCCCGGTGGTCATGGGCCGCAAGACCTGGGAGTCGCTGAACCCGAAGTTCCGCCCCCTGCCGGGCCGGGAGAATTTCATCATCTCCTCCCGCGCGCCCGGCGAGTGGTCCGCCGGCGGTGAGGTACTGGCCGGCATTGATAAGCTGCCGGAGCTCGACTCCGCCTGGGTGATGGGCGGTGGGCAGCTGTACGCCGCCACGATCGACGACGTCGACGTCATCGAAATCACCTTGATGGGCGTTAACATCGGTAGTATCTACGGCGACGAGGCGGTCTTTGCCCCCGCGGTGCCTGCCCACTTCGGGCTCAGCCGCGACAGCGACTGGCTCACCTCCGACAAGGGCCGGCTGACCATCCCGGGCGCCCCGCCCAGCGATCTTCCTATGAAGTACCGCTTTTTAACCTACGAACGAAAGGACGCTGCTTAGTATGAGCGTTAAGACCCCGGAAACCAACGATCACGTCACCATCTTCTACGCGGACTGGTGCCCGTTTTCCGCCCGCCTGATTAAGCGCCTCGACCGCACGGAGACCCCCTACACCCTGGTCGACGCGGAGGCCGAGGGCACCGAGGACATCAACGAGTGGATCAAGTCCGTCAACGACGGCGACAGGATCGTACCCACCGTCCTCTACTCCGACGGCACCCACGAGACCAACCCGGAGGCCTCTGCCGTGCGCGCCAAGCTGCGCGAGCTGACCGGCGAGGAAGCCTAGTCTTCATCGCCTAGTCCTCTACGTCCTCTTCTTCCCCGAAGAGCTCCACCATATCTGCCGGGGACAAGGTCCCGGCCATCCCGGCCAGCTCCTTGCTGTAGATGGTGTTGAGGTAGGTCTCTAGCACCGCGCGCAGGCGCTGCGCATCATACTTGTTGAGCAGCAGCACGCGCTTGCGCTCCCCGCCCGGCATGGCCTTGTCCACGGCGAGGACCTCCACCCCATCGCGCTGGATGATCTGGGTGAAAATCTCCCGGCGCTGGACATCCACGAATTCCGCGTCCGCCCGCCGCGGCGCGCCGCCAACCTCACTGCCTTGGTGTTCCATACCGCCAACGCTAGCCGATTTCCGCGCCTCGCGCGCCCTCGGGTAACCTAGCTTCCTAGGCCCCAGTAGCTCAGGGGATAGAGCACGGCTCTCCTAAAGCCGGTGTCGGTGGTTCGAATCCACTCTGGGGCACTGCCCAACAAGGGGCTTTCGGTTAACTTTTCCGTTCAATTCAGGAAACTCCTTCCAGGTTAACCCGGGTTTTCAAAATTCGGTAACTTTTGGAGAACCTATCTCCCGCAACGCGAAAACCGGCCGGTTTTAAGCCTGAAAAAGGCTTTGCCGGCCGGTTTTTTGTGTTGAAACTGGTGTCTCTGCACGACCTGTAGGCCACTCGGCGTGAGGTCCTCGAAAACTCAAGGTTCAGCCGGTGGCCTGCGGTTGTTATGCCGCCTTCGGTGGCGCGTTGTCGCCCAACTTCCATTGCTCCATGTCGTTCGAGCTGAGCTTGCGGCCGCCCCGCGGCGGTGGCGGAGTCGGCTTCTGGCTCGTGTGCGGGCGTGACCACGCAGCCGCGTCGAGCATGGCAAGGTTCACGCCCACCGCGGCCATGGCCATGCACAACATTCGCGCTGCCCAGCCACGCATAAGGCGTATGGTCACGTCGCCAGCGCCCTTGGTAGGAGCCGTTCTTGAGCATGGCGCTGCGGGGCTCAATGGTGTTGCGGCGGCCGTACTCCTTGCGCCACTCCACAGTCATAAATGCCGGACCGTGCTGAAGGAACTTCGCGCCGCCCTCGGCGGTGTTCTTCAGCGTCACGGTGCGGTGCTGGCAGACCTTCGGGCAAGAAGCCTTGGGGGCAGTTCACTCTCGCGCTGGATCACAGGTGACGTGTGGCCGTCGCCGACACTGTTGCCGCCGTCGAGGCCGCGGTCCACATGCCGATGTGGCCGTACCAGAAAGCTCCGCCGCGCAGGGGTTTGAAGTCCAAGGGCAGGTACGACTACCCGTAAGCCTTGCGGGTATATGCTGGCGAAAGTTTCGTTGTTTCGCACGGCTAAAACGCTCGCACACTCGCAAAAGCACACCCCCTAGCAGGCGCAAGTCGATCCGATTCGATGTGTCGACAGGGGAGGTCGTAGCGACGTCGACAGGAACGGTGAAAGTGTGCATGTTAGCATTCGCGGATTCCCCCCGTCCGGTGGTATTTGATTGACCTATTCCGAGGGAATTATGCAGGTTCACTTATGTGACGGTGGCACGAACTTTTCGGTGTCGAAAAGAGGTTCGCCGTATAGGCCGTTTTGTCGGGCCAGTGTCGTACCTCCGGCTACTCTGGTAGGCGACGAAAATACACCCGACTAGCGCGAAGGAGACACAGTTGGGCAGACAACAACGCCTTGAGCTGACCTGGACGAATAAGGACAAGGCACTCATTCCCACCGAGCAAGGCCGCTACGGCTACACCTGGGTAGACCCACGCGACCCGCGTTATTGCGAAACGAGGGTCCTCACGGTTGACGAGACGGTGACCGGGACGAGGGCGGAGAAGAAGGTCGGCACCACCTACTCCGAGCGAGCTGACCTGGAGCCGCAAGAAGATAACCTGCTTATTCTGGGCGAGTCTGGCGACGTGCTCGAAGCACTCACCCGCGTACCCGAGTGGTCCGAGAAATACGTCGGCAAGGTCAAGTGCATCTACATTGACCCACCGTTTAACACCGCGCAGACGTTCGCCAATTACGAAGACAACCTGGAGCACTCCGTCTGGCTCACCATGATGCGAGACCGGTTGTTGCACATGCGGGATTTGCTCAGCGAGGACGGCTCGATTTGGGTTCACCTTGATGACGTGGAGAACCACAGAATGAGGGTGCTGCTTGATGAGGTGTTTGGGGCGGGGAATTTCCTGGCCGAAATCATTTGGAAGAAGGGTGCTCAGGTCCGCAATAATTCTGGCGACTTCTCGTCGGATAGCGACTTCATCACGGTTTACGCAAAGGACCGCACCGAATTTGATTTGAACAAACTCGAAGCGACCTCCGAGATGCTCGGCAGATACCGCCAGGACGACGGTGACCCAAACCTCTGGCAGTCCATCGGCAGTGCCGCAGCCCACTCTGTATCGCGGCGTCAGCACCCAAGCGTTTACGGCATTCAACACCCTGTTACTGGTGAGATGATGTACCCGCCGAGCAACTCAAACTGGAGGTATTCTCAGGAGAAGATGCTGAATAGCCTTCGCGAATGGGCTCCCTACGAGTTGGGAGAAGTCACGGACGAGGAACTCACGGAACGAGCTCGTGTGGAAGGGCCGTCCATCGAGCTACGGACAGATGTTCGTCCGCTTGTTATTCCTAGCTGGTCTGAAGAAGTCGTAAACCAAGCTCTTGATCGCCACAAGGAGGGATGCTGGCCCGACGTATTCTTCACCAAGGGTGGCTACGGTGGAATCCGAGTTAAGGGACGAGTGCCGGAGGACTTTGGATCTACTCCGCGAACCATTTGGGATGACGTGGGATTTAACGACACGGCGAAGCGTGAATTGCAGACTATTTTTCCCGGGATAAAGGCGTTTGACACTCCCAAACCCGAGCGCCTCCTCGAACGCATCATCCACATCGCCACGAACCCCGGAGACGTCGTCCTCGACGTGTTCGCCGGTTCAGGAACCACCGCCGCCGTCGCCCAGAAAATGGGTCGCCGTTGGGTGACGTGTGAACTTGTGGAGGACACGTTCAACCGCTTTACTCGCCCGCGCCTGGAGAAGGTCGTAGGCGGCGAGGACCAGGGCGGTATCACGCTCCAGAAGGAAGAGCGCGCCGACGCCACCGAGGACGGTTTACCAGAGGGTCTTACCCCGGAGGAAGCGCAGAAGTTCACCTCGCTGCTGAATAAGACCATCAAGAACTCCGACGAGCTCAAGAAGAACCCCGCGGTCAAGCAACTCAAGGCCATGACCAAGACCAAGCCGGTCAAGGGCGTCGTCAATTGGCTAGGCGGCGGAGGCTTCCAGGTTGCCCACCTTGAGCCGGCATGCTTCGACTACGACCCGGAGGTGGCTTTGACCACCCTGACCGAGCACGCCACCGGCGACCTACTCGTGCGCTCTGTGGCTGCACAACTTCGCTTTGCGCTCACCCCGAACGACTTGCACTTCGACGGCAAGCGCGGCCGCGAGCACCTCGTTGTAGTCGAGGGCGTTTTGGACGAGGAGAAGATTGACGAAGTCATGGCTCACCTCACGGAAGGCCACTCCGTCCTGTTCGCTGCGACCGTGGTCGATGACTTCGCCCGAGAACATGTCCGCTCGTTCAAGAACGGCTCGCGAGTAGTCCACGTTCCGCTTGAAGTCTTCCCGTATTCCGACGCCCACGAGGAGGAGAAGTAACCATGGCACAGAAATTGAACCTCTCCTACGACGAGAATCTGGTTGCAGAACTCTCGAACAAGTTCACTCTCCGCGCACCGAACGCCGAAGCGCTTGCCGAATTGGTGAAGCGAATCGAAAAGGGTGACTACGACGCTTTAGAACCGCTGGTGCTCAACCTCGCAACGGGGGCTGGCAAGACGTACGTTATGGCCGCGTTTATTGAGTACCTGCGCCGCCAGGGACACCCCAACGTCATGGTGGTCACGCCAACGAAGGTCGTGCAGGACAAGACCGTTCTCGACTTCACCGAAGGCTCGCACCGCTACATCGGTGGCTTCGACGTTCCGCCTCGGCTGGTCACTCCGGGTGACGTGTCGAACCTTCGAGTCGATAGCGTCGCATCTGACCTGTTTGTGGGCGAAGGTGCCTCTACGCTGTACGTTTTCAATGTTCAGCAGCTTTTCCCGCCCAAGGAGGGCGGCAAGAACGTCGCAACGGGAGACGAAGCGGCGCGCCGCAAGACGTGGAAGTTCCAGGAGGACTCCGGCGCGCTGGCGCAACGGTTGATCGACACGGAAGACTTGGTCATCATTGCCGACGAGTCGCACCTGTTCGGCTCCACCGCGAAGACATTCCGGAAATCGCTGACTTCGCTGAAACCCGCCGTAACTGTGGGGCTGACGGCCTCGCCGGACAAGGGAGACGACGTTGTCTACCGCTACCCGCTGTGGCGGGCTATCCAGGACGGCTACGTCAAGCAACCGGTGCTGGTCTACCGCGAGTCGGGCTACGACTCGGAAGACCGCCAGCTCCAAGACGCATTGTCACTGTTGGCTATCAAGGAGGAGGCGTACGCGAACTACAGGGCCGCACACCCGAACGGAAAACAGACCAAGCCGTTGCTGTTCGTGGTCTGCTCCGGCGTGCCTCACGCCACCGAGGTTGCCGATAGGCTTCGCGGACCAGGCTTCGTTGGAGATCCGCTTGCGGTGCTCCAGGTGGACAACGAGCACAACGACAACACCACCCAGTCGTTCTTGCGCTACCTCGACACGGACAATTCCCCGGTTCGGGTGATCGTCTCGGTCAACAAGCTGCGCGAAGGTTGGGACACAAAGCGCATCGCCGTGATGTGTACGCTGCGCACAATGGGCTCCGAGGTGCTCACCCAGCAGGTCATGGGCCGAGGCCTTCGCCTGCCGTTCGGGGCACTGACTAAGGTGCCGGCTATTGACGAGCTGGACATTTTGTCGCACGAATCCTTCGTCAAACTGCTGGAAAGTGAGAACGTGCTCAAGCAGTTCGGTATTGAAGACGCGGTGCGAGAGGATGACGACAAAGAGATCATCACCCCGCCTGGCACAACTAACCCGCCACAGGTGGGCACTGGTACTGGCACGGGTGCTACGGGCGACACCTCTACCGATACCGGCGAGAAAGGCACAACGGTGCAACCTGGCGAGGCCTCTCGCACCCGTGGTGCCGGTTCTGACACCCCAGTTGACCGCACCGTCGGCACGCGAGCGCTCACCGACGAAGACGACGTTGCGAAGGGCGTTGAGATTTTCACGCCGGTCGTTGTTCACGTCAACGAGAGGTTCGCTGGCACCACCTTCGACTTCCCGTCGTCGGCTATGACGAAGACGAAGAAGCAGTTCGAGCTGGTTGACATCCCGAACTCCGTCATTGTGGAGCGGGCGGACAAGGTCACCGACACCGACGAGTACCTGGCTCGCACGAAGATCGGCGTGGCAGACGAGGGCAACAAAATCGAACTCGACAACGATGACCGCTCCGCAGTGCCGAGTTTCAAACAGACTCCTTCCCAAGTCGCCGCGGAACTCATTCGCCGCGTTATGGGTTCCGGTGCGGTTGCCGCTACGGCAGAGAACACGAGCCAACTCAAGCGCCGCATCGTGCCAACGTTTATGGAGGCGACGAAGATCGAACAGTGGACGGAGAAGGCCAAGGAGTCTGCGGCCCGACACCTGCGCGAACTTGTTATCGAGGAGTCCAGGAAGGCGAACGCCCAGACGGGGACGACGGTGTCGATCCACCCGGTTACCCTCCCGATTGACGACTCGTTTGCCTTGGACCTCGACAAGAAGGTCCTCGACCTGCTCGACCGGCAGGAAAAGAGCGCGGGCAAGGCAGGTTTTAGCACCGCGGAATACTACGGCACCTGGAAGAAGGGACTTTTTGAGGCCGCACGCTTCGACTCGTTTACTGGCGAGTACCGCCTGGCGGCTTTGCTCGACCTCGACCCGAACGTGGTGTGGTGGAAGCGGATCTACGCCCATGAAGGCGCGCGGGTGGCCTACACTCCGCACAACTCCTACGTTCCCGACTTTGTTGTCTTCGACAAGGACGGCACCCACTGGATCGTCGAGGCTAAAGAGAACCGCGGCCGCGACGACGAGCGTGTCCAGGCCAAGCGAGCGGCCGCCGAGCGCGTGGTGCGCCAGCTCGTGGGCATGCCGGAGTATGAGGACCAGACCTGGGGCTACCTCATTGCTTACGAGGACGACATTGCGTCTTCCGACTCGTGGGCCGACTTGGTTGCCGGTTCGGTGACGGAGCGGATGCCGACACTCTAAGAGCGGGCAAATGAATAGCCGGATCGGAGTTAATTCTTCGGTCCGGCTTTTCCTATGAGGCTGAGGCGTCCCCGCCCATTCGACTCAAAATGAGGGCTCTGAATCTGGACGAGCGTCGCCGTCATCCATGTTTGGACGGTCGGCAAATCCGGTGCGGTGGAACGGCATGTCCGCTACCGCCTTTAGGCGGAATCACATCTCCGCGTCCACGAAATTGCTGAGCACCTGTGCAACCGACAGGTTGTGGCATTTGATGTTGACCACCGGAAGTTTTCCGTCGGAATTCGGTTTCAGCGGGTGTCTTCCTTCGGCCTCTGCATCGAGTTTGTTGACCGCCCACAGATGAACGGAGTCCTCCGAATAGTCGCGGCATCCCGCATGCGAGAGGTCAAGCCCCACGACCATCCACTGGTTTGGGTCGAGTTCAGCCAGGTCGTAGATGCTTATGGCCTGCCCGGTGTCGTCCTTGTAGAGACGCCCAGTGCCTACGTAGTCGGTCTTGAAGTTTGTATCCATCGGTTCAATATCGAACGGATCGTCGTATCGGACATGGAGTTCTTCGTATTTAGTCATAGCCCCAACTTATGTGTCGGTGGTGAAAATGGAGACAAAGAAGAATGTCGTGTGTTCAACCGTTCGGCACTCGACCACCCTCCCTCGTCTCATTAGCCGTGACCAACCATGCGTTCGACTGGCGCATTGCGGCGTCGCGCCGACCGCTACGCTTAACGTGTCGGTTTACGTTTCGAAGGAGAAAAATGCTCGACTACAACGGATTCGCCATGCTTTCACTGGCTAACTACAACGGGCATTGGTCGTTCAGGTTCGATGAAGACCTGGCGCAAAACGATTCAATCACCTGCCCCGTTTGCGGCAAAGGCAAGACCGTGAATATTGCCCTGACCCAAGACAAACGCCCATATGTAGATACGGAATACCGCTGGATGGTCTGTCAAGACTGCTGCGGCGCGTCAATAGCCATCGCATACGATGATGAATGGGCGACGATATACCCACCTCGCCCGAGCGGCCGGCAGATCGAAAGCCTGCCAACCGACCTGATGCAGATGTGGGAAGAGGCGAATCTGACGTACTCGGTGGGTGCCTACACGAGTGCAGTACTGATGTGCCGGAAGATCATTTTCGCTACTGCTGTTCGTTGCGGTCTGCCAGAGAAAAACGATAGGGGCTGGGCACCGAATTTTGATGAGTGCGTGAACTACCTCGTTGACAAGGGGATCATCACGACGCACATCAAGGAGAACTGGGCGGACAGCATCAGAATCTGGGGCAATGCAGCCACTCACGAGATCCAATCAGTCAAAGAATCGACCGCGGACAAGGCCGTAAAATTCACCGAGCAAGTTCTTTTGCTGTCGTTCGAATACCCGGGCGCGGCCAAAGCGGAGAACGAGAACGAAACTGACCAGGCGGGTGAAAATTCTCCCCGCAGCACAGTTCCGCGCACGTCTGGTAACCCGCCCCGCTAACCGCTGCGCAACCCGTTCCGACCGGCGACAATAAACCCATGCCAGCCGCGAAAGAACTCACCCCGCGCCAACGCACCGTCCTGCAATGGGTCGTTGACGGGTGCCCCACCGACCCAGAAGTGCCCTCGACGTACAAAACCACCGCCCGCACACTCGAAGGCCACGAGCTCGTCAAGGTCAAAGGCCACGGCAAGACGTGGCAAGCAACGGTCACTGAGCGCGGCAAGCGGGTGCTGGCAGGGAAAGAACCACTCCGGAAACCGAGACGCAAGCGCGGTGCGGCACCCGAGACGGTGTACGTTGCGCCCGCCTATGTACCTCCAGAGCCACCACCTGCGAGCGAGGTAGCACTCGACTCGCGCGTGACCGACCTGCTGAAAGACTTGGTCGCCTCTCAGCGCGGGTGGGTTGTCAGGCGCGTGGAAAACCGCGACGTGGCGAGATCCGACTGGGACCCCGTAGAAAAGTGGGTCAAAGGACCGCGGAACAACCTTGTCCCGGACGGCAAAGAGTTCAGGATCGAATGGCGCTCCGACTCATGGCACTTCGACTCCCCCGTGACAGTGACCGCTGCGTTGCTCGACACGGACGAGTGGGCGTCACCAGACCCAGGACCTGTCCTGCGGGGCGAAGTTGAAGTCCGCAAATTCCACCCGGTTATCAACCGGCTCCTGCGAACCTCTAAGTGGTACAGCGCAGAGACGAAACAGCGCGCAAAGTTGCTTTTGCACGTCGTTATCACCGAGGCTCAAGCCCGCGGGTGGAGTGTGACGACACACGACACCGAGGACCACAAGGGAAAGAAAGTACTGGAGAAAGTCACACTCGGCACTGACCACCACTCGTATGAAGTGTGGGTAAGCGAGCGCGAAAACAGCGTCGAGCGGCCGCCGACGAAGAAGGAAGTCAAAGCCTACGAGGACTCGCTGCGCTGGTCGTACAACAAGGACAAAGCAATGCCGAAGTACTACAACAAAGAAGGCACGGGCCTGGTGTCGCTTGTCGTCGGCTTTACCAGACGCAACGACACCCCTGCGAAGCCGACGCGGCTGAACTCGGTGCTCGGAGACTTCTTTGCTGACGTCCACCGCAGGGAGCAGTGGTACGCGGTAGTGGAAGAGCGCGACCGCGTCGAGGCCGAACGCCGGCAGCGCCGACTCGACAAGGCAACGGAGCTTGCCCGTGTTCACCATCGGGAAAGTGAACGTCACAAGGTACTTCTCCAGCGCGTCGAGGCCTGGAAAGAGCGGCAGGAAATTGAGGAGTACCTCGCAGCGCTCGAAGGCGTTCCAGAGGCCGAAGAGTGGCTCAACTGGTGCAGGGAAAGGCTGGCCAAGACCAGTGCCCTGGGCGAGACCGACATGCCTATGGACGTCCCGTTTGACGAGCATGAAAACCGAGGACTTATTGCGGCGTTCGAGCAACGGTTGTCGGAAGACGAAAGTCAGTGGTGAGGCTGTTTTGTCGCGGGGCTGGATTCCGGAGCGGGCTGGCGAAGCGGGAGTCGTGACGGGCTCGGTGCGGGAGGGTGCCAGGGGTTGGAAGTGGAGCGTTGGCCTGGAGGGGCGCGTCAATCGTGGCATCGGAGTCCCGAGTTGGGACAAGGTGCGACCCCCGCTGTAGCGGTTCGCCTCGCACGACGACACAATGCCCGTCCATGACTGCGCAACGACATGAAAATGACGGTGGCGGGCATAGTGCTGAGTGGTCGCAGGCGGCCGCACCAGAGACGTTCTACGCCAAGAAAATGCGTTCTCTTTCCGACACGTACCCATACACCGCGGTCCGCGTCGAGGTGCGGGACGGGGACTTCACGCTGCTGTCCGTCCACTGGTCCGCAGCGCTGGCGCTCAAGGAGGTCGGTAAGCGCCTCGCCCGTGGCGAGAAGGCCGCTGCGTACCTCGCACGCTGGGACCGCATTGAGTCAGACAACGACCCGCGGTTAAAAGAGACGTCCTAACCTGCGTCGAACTGCCTGCCCCTGGTTGAGTGGGCGGCTTTTACCGGTAAGGCAGGCTACTTTCTATGACCCACCACAACTCGAACGCGGTGACACCACACCGCTGCACCGAAGAAAAGAAAACTACGACCCCACGCACGCCTAAGGAGGTGCTGCTGTCCCTCGACGTGTTCTTCAACCGGGACGAACTCGTCACAATGAACAGGTTCCTCCGCCGTCACTCCGACAGTGTCCGCGTTGTTGGCGCTGACGGTGAGCACGTTTCGCTCGACGTCTTCCAGGCAATGAGGTTTTTGACCACGCTGGTCAAATACTCCGACCAGGACAACGGCATGCTCACACTGGAGGCCGACGCAAACCCGCGTCACCTGACGTACTACGAGCGGGACAACCTTGTGGACGCAGATAAGTTCGACCCGAAGGAGCTGGCGACCGGCGACGCTCCGAAAGAAGACGCACCCCGCGAGCTCCTCAACGCAATGTTCTGCCAGGACACCTGGGAGGTCTGGACCGCAGAAGGTATTGACTTCCTTGCCCGCTGCAACGACTTCGAGGAGGCCCGTCGCATTACCCAGTCGTTCCGGGACGAAGGGGTGCCGGCGCAGTTGAGTAGAACTTCTCGCACGGTCTACCCAGTCTAATTGGCAAACACAAAGCCCGTCTAGGTGAACGAGGAGTGAGTTCACCTAGACGGGCTCTTTTATGTAGTTGTCCGCCAGAGCGCGGAGGAGTGTGAAAACGCGCCCTGGAGGTTCTTTTACTGGTGCGCCACCTTGCGGCGGCTTACCACAGCAAGCGCGACCAGGGCCGCGAGGACTGCACCCAGGCCAGCCAGTGCGTAGGAGCTCGCACCGGTGGCGGCAAGCGTCATGCGCACGGTCTCAACCGGAGTAGCAGGTTTGCCTTCCTCGACCGGAACAGGCGCGTCCTCGCGGACGAAGCCCCAGTCGTTGCCGGTGTCTTCTTCGCCGGCAACCACGGTGGCCGCCTTGTCTTCGAAGAACAGCTCACCGCCGTCCGGACCGTAGACGGCAATGCCGTACTCGCCAGGCTCAAGACCGTCGAACTTGTAGAAGCCGTTTTCGTCCGTAGTGGTGCGGGCAATTTCCTTACCGTCCTTGTAGGCCACCACGGTCAGGCCAGGAATGCGCTCGTCGCCGGCGTTGACGCGCTTGGAGCGGTCCTCGTCCCAGACCACGGTGCCGGAGAAGGCGCCCGGAATAACCGGGGTGTCAGGCGTGTCAACGACCGGAGCATTCGGAGTCGTTTCTTCGACTACGGCCGGAACGTCCGGAGCAGGCTGCTTCGGGCTCTCGGTCACGGTCTCGCGGACCGTGGTCGGCTCACCAGGAGACGTGACGGTAACAGTCGCCTTCTCCGGAGTCTCGGTCACCGTTACCGGAGGTACTTCCACAACCTTCGTCTTGTCCTTAACCACGGTGGTTGGCACCTCCTTGGTTACCGTATCGGTCACCGGAGGCGGCGTTACCGTCACCGTCTTCGGCGGCACAGTCACCGTCGTTGGTGTGCAGTCGTAGCCTTCCGTCACGGTAGACGTTGTGGTCTTCACCTCGGTCGTTCCAGGTTCGGTGGTGACAACGGTGGTTGGCACAACCTCCGTCGAGGTCTTCGGCTCAGGTGTTTCGGTGGTCGTGACAGTTTCGGTTTCCGGAGGCAGTGTCGTGGTCTCCGTTGGAGGTGTAGAGGTCACAGTAGTAGTCACTTCGCTCGTGGCCGTGGTCGTTTCCGTCTTCGGGGCTTCCGTTACCGTCGCTGGCGGAGAGGTGACGGTCGTGACCACGGTGCTTGGCGGCAAGGTGGTTGTAACCGTCGGCGGAGTTGTAGTCACGGTGGTTGGCTCGGTGACCGTTGCGGTGGCCGTAGACGGGGTCTCTGTAACGGTGGTGGTTTCCGTTTCGGCTTCTCGGGTCGTGGTGGTAGTCGTGGTGGTCACCGTGGTGGGGGGGAACTTTGCGGTTAACCACCTCACCCAATGGAATAGCTGAGGATTCATCAGCAACGTCAAAGCGTATTGGCTGTTTCGACAGGATGTAGCCCAGGGGTGCTGTAGCTTCTGTTAGTTCGTAGGAACCGGCCTCCAGTTGAACGCTGACCACACCCGGGGCAGGGTCTTGGTCGATTTCGGGCGATTCGAGGAGCCGATAGTACTCGTCAATCTCCTTCCGCTGCTCTGGGGTCACACCAACCCCCCACCAGTCGATTGCGCCCCAGTCGGGTTCTTTAATAGGTTCATCGGAATCCGTTACATGGTACGTTTCACCTGTATCGAGGTTTTTGACTGACCATGAAGACCCGTACAGCAGTTCGGATGTCTCGTCCACTTTTCCCAGCTGGCACCACCTGGTACGTCAGCACTGATAAGGTAGTCATCCGGAAGCCCGGGCCCCATCTCCAGGGTCCAGGTTTCCCCGAAAAGTCGCATCGCCTATCATGGTTCTCTTCATCCATACGTAGGGAATACAAGGATCATCCATATCATCTCCGTATAAGGTCTTTCTACGCAGCTCAAATAGGTCGGGTTGCGAGACGAAATACTCAAGTTTCTCGTCAAGTGGCGCCCATCTGCTAAATGCTTGAATCAAGCCTGGTTTCACAGTCGGCCACGGCGAAGCTTGCTCGAATGGAACATCCGGAATGTCCAGAAGTTCCCGCGGAATGAAGTCACTCTCGGTAATTCTTCTGAAATATAACGGGTTCTTTGAGCCGTCGGGGTTAGGCCGGGACAGAAGACTCTCGTAGTAGTGCTCACCGGAAGACTCAGCAAAGTGAAGGGCAGGCCTTTTATCCGGTTCGTAGTGACTTACGAGATGTCTGTACTTCTCTACGTCCGTCCAATTTACCTCGACTAATGAGTTGACCTCTTCTTGCGTGGGGTAGATGAAATGGTAGTACTCATTTGAACTAGGGACCCACGCGGAAGGGAGCTGTTCGTATCCAGGAATAATGTCGCAGAAATCCGTCTTAACTTCCCTAAACCCGCTCACATCCTCCTGCGCCTCGGCCACCGGAACGCCAACAGTCACGGACCCCGCCGCGAGCATTCCCGCGGCGACAACCGCAGCGATACGCCGGCCAATCGACCGGTTTGGAACTTGGCTTTTCATTTTCTTGCACTCCTCTGCGTTGAAGTCGAACACCTAGACGACTGACCAGGCGTTTTCCTATTCACACTAAGTCAACACCCACCAATTCAACGAAGAAACGTGCGCAACCGGAGAAGGTATGTTCGTCCAGGCCAGCGGCAAATTTCAGGCGCTCAGGAGCCACAGGCAGGGACTTCACATCCTCCACAGGAGCAAACTTGAGCCGTTAGCAGGTACGTTCTAGTCCCCTACCCGCATGTCGACTCGTCATGCAACACTGGGCCTATGACCAACCCTCACGAGCACGACGAGACCCCTGACCAGCCAGACAACGCCAACAACAACCACCCCGAGAACTCCGGCGACAGCACCGACGAAAACGCTCCCGATCCCGACTTTCTCGACCGCCCTATCTCTGACTTCAAGGACGGTGAACTCGACGACCTCTGGCGCAAAAATGACCCAGAGGGCTACGCCAAGTTCCAGGAGACCGCCCGCAACGCGCTCGGTTCGCTGTTCCAGAAAATCGACATGCCCGGTATTAACCACGTCGTAGACACCCCGAAGTTCGCAACCGCATTGACCGCCGACGCATGGAAGTCAATGGCTGGTATCAATCCACCTCGCCTCACCCCGCTCATTGAGCCAAACATGCTCGCAAAGTTCTCCGGCGCCTACCCGGACCCGTCGAAGTGGGCTGTACCTGGCTTGGCCGAATACGCCTCAGACATGGCCGCCGCGGCAACACCAGCCGTGAACATGAGAAAGTTCTACGGCCCGGTCGTGGACGCCCAGAAGCTCTTTGCGTCCAACGGCGCACTCAAACTTGGAGAGCAACTCCAGCGCTCACTCGACAAGACCTATGCGGACATTGCGAAGTCATTCGCGAACCTCGGCGTTATTGACTCCTCCCTGCTTAAGGAAGCACAGCGTGTTTCCGAACGGTACGCCGACCTACCCGGCGTCAACGAAGACCCGCTGCCGTACTTGGAGCAATTCCACAGCGACTTCCTGGTCCTGTACGCCTCGCTCGTGCTTGCGGCCGGTCACCTTGAAAACCTGGTCGCCGACCTGTGCGAAGAACTCCTCAGAAAAGAGCAATTCCACGGTGCCAGCGTGGCCGCCCAGCAAAAGGTGGGGAACATGCGCGAAACGCTGGAGAAGCAAAAGAGATGCACCACTTGCAGCGAACTCGCCAAAGAAGCCAAGGACCCATTAGACCGCCGCAACCTCCTTGTTCACGGCGACTGGCTGGTTGGAGAAGAAATTGCCTCCGACGAACTAAAGGAGCGCCACGCTTGGTACTGGCGTATTTCACGCACGTCTCGGGTCACGAAGCGGAAGTTGATGAAAACGGAGGAAATGCAGGCCTTGGCCGACGAGTGGAACGCGGGCAAGGAGAAGACCTTGGGCGACTTGTTCCACTCGGAGGTTGTCTCGCTCGGTCTGGTGACCGCCTACGTCAACAAGTTCGCTGGGCTCAACGAGAAGTTGGAGGAGGAACTCGCTCGGCACGAAAACGAGGCGTAGCTCGGACAACGCACCAGCAGCAGTAAAACAACCTCCATGCGGAAGCCCCGCATGACCCCAGCGCCCTTCGCGTCGAATAGCGAAACGCAGCCAGAAGCAACTACACAATGAAGAAGATCTACTACAGCGCCCACAACGTCCACCCACGAGCCGTCCTAGCGAGCAAGAACGACAACGGCACCTGGACCGTCGAGAACGAAGCTAAAACGGTGTCCGTTCCGCTCAACGAGGACGGGTTCCGTTACGCATACCGTGACGAGCCCCGTGACGGAGACAGTTGGACCACCGGCCATGAAGGATTTGGTGGGACCAAGGGCATTGCTCGGGCTATTGCAGACGGAGCCGAACCGCGCTGGCTCACGACGAAAGAAGAAGTCAAGCAGTGGGCAGAAAAGCACCCTGAAGCCTGGTTCCTCGACCTCAACATTCTCGACGCGCTCAAGCGCGTGGACTTGCCGTGGGGTCACATGTCCAAGACTCCGCACGGGTTGCAGTCGGAAGAAAACGAACAGTGGGCACTGCCGCTTGTGGTGCTAGTCCCCGCCGAGGAAGCCGCTGGCCGGCAGGGTTAGTGGTCATATGTCGTGTAACCGGAGGCGGAACCCGGTGTAACCGGGGTGTAACCGTGGACCTGATATAGCCCCGTCAGGAGTCTCGTGAAAGTCGCTCTACAGCCAGCACGTTCAACGTCCCCCGCCCACCGTCACGGAACCCCGCTACCGTCAGAAAAGCCACCCGCCCCAAACCGCGCCCCGACCCGTCTCGGCAACCGCTCCGGCTAACGTGTCGGACTCCGAAGCGGTGAACACACCCCGTAACGGCAACCGGGGCGGCTCCCGAGGTGAAACCCCACCGGGCACCGAGACGAGCCTCGGGGCGACATCCGCGGCGCGCCCCGTTTCGACTCGTCCGCTCGGGACGGAAAACGAGACGGGACCCGGGGCGGGAGTCGGTGGGTCAGACGGGTTTTCGAGGCGGTAGGCGTGACACAGGCCGTGGCGGTTGGCGGTTCGGGTCTCGACTCGGGGTTTCGGCGCGGGGTGCGTTACGGGGTTTCCGTAGCGGGGTTCGGTTCGGGGTTCCGAGACGGTGGGCGTGGCGGGAGTCGGCACGGGGGTTCCGGAGCGGAGCTCGCTGCGAGGCGCGTTACGGGACGGTTTTCGGGGCGGTGGGCGTAGCGGGGTGCGAGGCGGTGAGCGTTTTGGTTCTCGGTGCGGGGTGCGGTTCAGGACTCGGGGAGGTGGACGTGGCGGGTTTCGAGACGGGGGCGTGGCGGGGCTCGGGGCGGGTTTCGAGACGGTGGGCGGTACGTGTTTTCGCCTCGGAACTTGGTTCGGAACTCGCGGCGGGGTTCGAGACGGTGGGCGTTGCGGGGTGTGTAAGGAAGCGGCGGAAAACGTGTAAGCCGCCGTGTAAACGGCGGCGGAGCTAAAGGTTGGGGAGTTTGCTAAATGTCCCAACAATCGACTCGAGGCCCGAACGGTTGTATTTTCCGCTGCAACGGACAACTAAGTTGGGAGCGCTGCGGCAACAAATAATAAGTAACCTGTCCCTTATACCCGCGCACTAATCCCCCCCCCTGTTAGTCGCGCTCATCGCTGGCCTTTTGTACCTGAATGGCGTTTTGTCAACGACCGCGTTCATCGGCGCGGCCAGCGTCATGGCCGGAACGGCCCTCATCTTGGTCGGGGTCTCCTACTTTTCGCGGCGCCAAGGGCTTTCGCTGCGATAAATGCTCCGACAAAGGTCATTCTTTGCCATCATTGAGGCATGGACTTCCTCGATTATGACACTGCCTTTGACCGTCTCAACTACCCGTCTGCGGTGGCCGCCTTGCGGGGTGCGCTGCAGGAAGGCTTCGACCCGGCAGGGGATCTCGCGCGCCAGGCCATCGACGTCCCCGGCGGGGAGTTTCTGCTCATGCCCGCGGCCACCCCGGCCGGGTTCGGGATTAAGTTGCTGTCGGTCAACGCCAAGGCCCGCGGCAACAACCCGCGCATCCAGGGCACCTACGTGCTCTTCGACCAGCAAACGTTCGCCCCCAGGGCAACCATCGACGGCATCGCGCTGACCAACCTGCGCACGCCGGCGGTCTCCCTGGCCGGTATTGCCGACGTGTTAGAGCCAGGGTCCACCGGCCCCCTGTCCGTCGCTATCTTCGGTACTGGCCCGCAGGCGCGCGCCCACACCGCGGCGGTGCGCGAGGTCTACTCCAGGCGCGAAGTCGGGGTGACCTTCCTCAGCCCCAGCCAGCCGGAGGATCTGGAGCCGTGGGCCCAGGCCGGCACCGAGCAGGCCGACAAGGTGCTTCGCGGCGCGGAGCTCATCATCACGACCACCACGGCGGCCGAGCCGGTGTTGGAGGATACCGCGGTGCGCGACGACGCCGTCGTCGTAGCGGTTGGCTCCCACTCCCCGTCCGCGCGGGAGCTGCCCGGCGCGCTGCTGGGGCGTTCCCAGGTCATCATCGAGGACCCGGAGACCTGCTTCCGGGAGGCCGGCGACGTCATCCAGGCCGTGGACGAAGGGGCCCTCGAGCGCGAGCGCCTGGTCACCTTCCGGGACGTCGTGCGCGGCGAGGTGCGCCTGGATAGGACACGGCCGGTGGTCTTCAAGTTCACGGGCATGCCCTGGGAGGATTTGGTTCTGGCTGAGGCCGTCGCCAGCGCGCGTTAGCCTCGAAGGCACTGGTGGGCGTGATATGATACCCCTGTTACAGATGTGACTATTGTGGTCAATTCTAATTCTTGCGAGGTCTCCTATGCCCACCCCATCTATCAGCAACCGTTCCCTGTCCCGGCGCGGCCTCTTTAAGGCCGGCGCTCTGACCGCTGCCTTCGGCGCTTTCGGCGCATACAACCTGCAGGCCGCCCCGCAGGCCCAGGCGCTAGGCCCCATCCTGGGCACCGTGCTGGACTATTCCGCCGGTGTGCCCTCCGGCGCCGCGGTCAAGGCCGCCGGCCACCTCGGCGCGGTGCGCTACGTCTCGCAGCGGCGCCCCGGCGCGAACTGGATGCTAGGCAAGCCAGTCAGCCTGAAGGAAACCAAGGACTTCGCCGCCCACGGGCTGGCCACCGCCTCGGTCTACCAGTTCGGCCGGGCCGGCAACGCCGACTGGCTGGCCGGCGCCGCCGGTGCCGCCACCCACGCCCCGCAGGCCATCGCCCTGCACAAGGCGGCCGGCGGCCCGACCGGGCGCCCCATCTACATCGCCATCGACGACAACCCGACCCGCGCCCAGTACACCAACCAAATCAAGCCCTACCTGCAGGCCTTTTCCGCCGCGCTCAAGGCCGCCGGCTACCAGACCGGCATCTACGGCAACTACAACGTGATCGACTGGGCCAGCAAGGACGGCATCGGCAGCTTCTTCTGGATGCACGACTGGGGCTCGGGCGGAAAGATCCACCCGCGCACCACCATCCACCAGCTGCCCAAGGCCCAGCAGCGCAACGTCGGCGGCGTGGTCGTGGACATCAACCACGTCTACGCCAAGGACTGGGGCCAGTGGACCCCGGGCCAGCCGGCCGGCGAGCGGCCTGCCCAGAACCGCCCCACCACCCCGGCGCCGCAGGCCCCGGCGGGCAATTCCACGACCGACGCCATCAACCACCTGAGCTCCCGCCTGAACGAGACGGTGCCGAGCATGCCGAACCTGCCGCGCGTGGACGGCAACAGCATCAGCTACAACGGCTCCTCGGTCTCCATGAATCAAATCCAGCAGGCCGCAGACCTGGCCAAGCGCTTTAGCGGCCGCTAAACCTCACTAGCAATCAGGGGCAGAAGAACGCCTTCTGCCCCCCTTTCTTATGTCCCTAGCCGACGGGAGAGCCTACTTGTCCTTGGAGTTTTTATCCTTAGAGTCCTCGCCCTGCGACTTTCCGCCCCGCGGCTTGGAGTCATCGGACTTTTCTGGCTTTTTCTCGTCGCTCTTGTCCTTCTTCTGGTCCTTCTTACCGGACTTGTCTTTGTCCTTTTCGTCGCTGTCTTTCGACTCGGACTGCTCGGCCGCTCCCTGCGGGTCTTCGGTCACGGTCACCGGCGCGGACTTCCGGGCGGCAGCGCTGGCCTGCTCCAGGTAGTCGTCGGTGACGTGGTCGGTGACGAAATCGGTCAGGTCGTCGGCGTCGCCGTAGTAGTTGGCCGCGACCACGAAGTCGTGCCCGAAGGAGACGGTCGAGTGAATGTCGTGCTCGTTGGACCAGCCGAACTTCGTGCCCACCACGTCGTCGAGCTGCGAGGTCCCGTAGTCCTGGGCGTAGCCGTCCTCGGCAAAGCGGTCGCTGTGCGACATCGCCACCAGCACTGGGTGCAGCGGGTCCTTGTCCATCAGCTGGGCGATGAAGCTGGCCACGTCAAAGGTCGAGGTCTTCGAGTATCCCCAGCGTTTATCCGGCTGGGTGGACTTGAGGAAGTAGCGCTTCGCGACGTCTTCGATGGAGTCCGGGTATTTTCCGTAGAGCTCCTCAGCGCTTTCGTCCGAGGAATTGGCCACCATGTCTAGAGCCTCAAACTGTTCTTCGGGCTTGCCGTTTTCCACCACGTATTCGGCGATGTAGAGCTTGATCAGGCTCAGCGCCGGCCGCGATGCCCGCTCATTGGCGGTGGCCATGTGCATGCCATCGCTCAGGCGCACGTAGGTCAGTTGACCGGGCTGGTCCGGGAAGGCATCGGCAGCGGCAGACTCTTCGGAACCCGCGGCGCCCGAGGTAGTCGTCTCCCCCGCCGAGGTCTTCTCCGCCTTGTTTGAGTCTTCGCCAGTGCCGCCCTTGTCTTTTTCGCCCTTTTCACCCTTTACTTCCCTGAAGTCCTTGGATCCTTTGGAGTCCTTGGCTCTGGATTCTGCGGTCGCTGACTTGGTGGTCTTAGGGCTCTTTTCTTTCGAGCTCGGAGAGTCTTTGCTGTCCTTGCCGTCCTTGCTGCGCTTACTGTCCTTGCTGCTGGTGGCTTCGGTGGTCGCGGTGGCCTCCGAGGACTCGGTGGTTTCGGAGTCTGCGGCGAAGACGAGGTCGGGCCGGTCGCTTTCGCCTAAGATCCGCGTTTCCTGCCAAGCGTGCAGATGCGGGATTTTGTTTTTACTAGCGCCGGCCTGGACGGGAGTGTCCTGCCCGTCGAAGCGCCCCAGCGCCCACGCGGCTGCGGCCAAGGCGACGATGACCAGCACGGCGATGGCAGGCAGCAGCAGGTGGCGCGAGGAGGATTTAGTGGACACGGATTACATAATACAAAGAGGCGCCGCGGGGGTATTGACCGCGGCGCCTGACTGGACTAGTTGCCAGATTCTGGTTTAGTGATCGACTGGGGCTTCCACGCCCACGCCGGTCAGGGAGCGAACTTCCATCTCGGCGGCGAGTGCTTCCAAGCGATCCGGCTTGCCCACCAGGGTGCCGATGTACCCCGCCAGGAAGGCCAGCGGGATGGAGACCAAGCCCGGGGAACTCAGCGGGAAGATGGCCCAGTCCGCGCCCGGGAACATGGAGGTCTCAGAGCCGGAGACGGCCGGTGAGAAGAAGATGAGCACCAGGCAGGAGACCACGCCGGTGTAGATGGAGGCCACCGCGCCGGTGGTATTGAAGCGGCGCCAGTACAGCGAGTACAGGATGGTCGGCAGGTTGGCGGAGGCGGCCATCGCGAACGCCAAGGAAACCAGGAAGGCGACGTTCTGGGTCATGGCCAGGATACCCAGGATGATGGAGGCGATACCCAGGATCACGACGGTGATCTGGGAGACGCGCACCTGCTCTTCCTCGGTGGCCTGGCCGTCGCGCAGCACGGCGTCGTAGACGTCGTGGGCGATGGAGGCCGAGGCCGTAATGGCCAGGCCAGCGACCACGGCCAGCACGGTCGCGAACGCCACCGCGGAGATGATCGCCATGAAGATGGAACCACCCAGCTCCAGGGCGAGCAGCGGGGCCGCCGAGTTCGCGCCACCCGGCGCGTTGAGAATCCGGTCCGGACCGACCAGGGCGGCTGCACCGTAGCCCAGGATGAGCGTCATCAGGTAGAAGGCGCCGATGATGACAATCGCCCAGGTCACCGAGCGGCGGGCCTCAAGGGCGGTCGGGACGGTGTAGAAGCGCATGAGCACGTGCGGCAGGCCGCCCACGCCCAGCACCAGGGAGATTCCCAGGGAGATGAAGTCCAGCTTGGTGGTCAGCGTCGCGCCGTATTTCAGGCCTGGCTCTAGGATCTGCTCGGCTTGGTAGCCCTCCTTGGCGAGGTTCTCCGAGCCGGCGTGCATGTCGATGGCGTCCTGGAAGAGGGTGCTGAACCCGCCGCGGATGGAGATGAAGACCAGCGCGCACATGATGACCACGCCGGTCACCAGGAGCACGGCCTTAATCATCTGCACGTAGGTGGTGCCCTTCATGCCGCCGATCAGGACGTAGATAATCATGATGATGCCCACCACACCGACGACGACGGCCTGCCAGACGAATTCGTGGATGTCCAGCAGCACGGCCACCAGGGAGCCGGCGCCGGCCATCTGCGCAACCAGGTAGAACAGGGAGACGAACAACGTCGCAATGGCCGCGGCGACGCGCACCGGCTTCTGCCGCAGGCGGAAGGACAAAACATCGGCCATGGTGAACCGGCCCACGTTACGCAGGGGCTCAGCCACCAGCATCAGGGCCACCAGCCAGGCCACGAAGAAGCCGACGGAGTACAAAAAGCCGTCGTAGCCGGTCAGGGCCACCGCGCCCACGATGCCCAAAAAGGACGCCGCAGACAGGTAGTCGCCGGAGATAGCCAGGCCGTTCTGGCGCCCGGAGAAGCTGCCGCCACCAGTGTAGAAATCAGAGGCTTCCTTGGTGGACTTGCCGGCGCGCAGCACCAGCCACATGGTCACCACCAAGAAGGCGAGGAAGATGGCGATATTCAAAAGCGGGTTGCCGGCCGAGGTTTCCTGGGCCACAATCATCGTCGAGTTCACGGTCTAGCCCTCCAGTTCTTCGCGAATAGCGGCCGCGCGCGGCTCGATGTTCCTATTGGCGTACTTGACGTAAATCCAGGTGATCAAGAACGTGGTCGCGAACTGCAACAGTCCAAAAACCAGGCCCACGTTCCAGTTGCCGCCTAGGGATTGCCCCATAAAGTCCGGCATGAACACGGCCATCACCACGTAGAGGACGTACCACACGAAAAACGCCACCGTCATGGGGAAGGCGAACTTCCGGTAAGAGCCGCGCAGTTCAGAAAATTGCGGCGCCTTTTGCATCTCCATGAAGTCTTCCGCTGTGGGTTCGCGCCGTTGGGTCGGCGGAGTATCTACTTCAGACACTGCTTTCTCCTTCACTAAACGTATTTCCTCGTCCGCGGTTCCAGCCGCGGACTTTCACACACGCTTCACAGATAACTGGCAATGAGTTACCTGTCACATTTGCGTTGCCAGGTAAGTTACCTTAGTCACACTGCAAGGTTGTGAAATCCGCCAAGTTTTTCACCTTAGCAGAAGTTAGCTACCCCCACTCCCCCACCTGACCTGCATCAGTATTGCTTAGCAAATTACCCCCAGATACGGTCAAACCCCCGTCTGCAAAGGTTGCAAACGGGGGCTATCGCAGAAGCCGTGGACTTAAGCGCCCTCTCCCGGGAACTCGCGCGGATCCTTAAACATGCGCCCGAAGCCCGGCTGGCCCTCCAGGCCGTCGATGACCTCGATGTCGGCCGCGTCCAGCTCGACGTCGACCGCGCCCAGGTTTTCCTTGAGGCGCTCGGACTTCGCCGACTTCGGGATGACCGAAATCCCCTTGTCCATCAAGTAGGCCAAGGCGACCTGGCCCGGGGTCGCGGAGTGCTTGCGGGCAGCCTCCTCGATGACCGGGTTGCCCAGTACGACGCCGCGGGCCAGGGGCGACCAGGCCTCGGTGATGATGTCGTGTTCGGCATGGAAGCGGCGCAGCTCCGGCTGGGTAAAGCCCGGGTGCAGCTCCACCTGGTTGAGCACCGGCACCACGCCGGTCTGGTCGATGATCTCCTGCAGCGGCTCCTCGTAGAAGTTCGCCACGCCCACGGAGGCAATCTGCCCCATGCCCTGCAGGCGGGCGATGGACTCGAAGGTCTCCACGAACAGCCCGCCCTGCGGCCACGGCCAGTGGATCATGTACAGGTCCAGGTAGTCCAGGCCGAGCTTCCGCAGCGACTCGGTAAAAGCCTCCTGGACCTTCTCTGCGCCATGGTGATCGTGCCACGCCTTCGAGGTCACGAACAGCTCATCGCGGGTGACGTCGCCAGCACTGATGGCGTCGTTGAGCGCCTTACCCAGCGCTTCTTCGTTCTCGTAGAGGGTGGCGGTGTCGAAATGACGGTAGCCCAGCTCAATGGCCTCGCGCACCACGGAGATGCACTCCTCGCCGTAGAGCTTGTAGGTGCCCAGGCCCAGCTGCGGCATAGAGCGGTCGTCGTGGAAGTTAACTGATGGAACTGTCATAGTCTCCATTGTGCCTGGAAACCCCGCGCCCGTGTGGGCTAAGCAGAAGAAAATTCCCCTTCCCAGAGTCTCCGGGAAGGGGAATGCACGGAATGCGCGGCGGGCCGCGGGTGCGCCTTAGCTAGGAGGCGCGCAGCAGGTCAATGATGAAGACCAGCGTGCGACCGGACAGCGGGTGCCCGCCGCCGGCCGGGCCGTAGGCCTTCTCCGGCGGGATGATGAGCTGGCGACGCCCGCCCACCTTCATTCCGGGGATGCCCTCCTGCCAACCGGCAATGAGGCCGGTCAGCGGGAACTCGATGGACTGGCCCCGGTCCCAGGAAGAGTCGAATTCCTGGTTGGTCTCGTAATCCGCGCCCACGTAGTGAACCTCGACCAGCCCACCCGGTTGTGCCTCCTCTCCGTCACCGACGACGATGTCCTCGATGACGACGTCAGTTGGCGCCGGCTCCGTGTGGGCTTCAATCTGTGGCTTATCCATGGGGAGTTCTCCTTGGGAGTATTGGGAAGATTTGGCATGTTCAGCGCAGTGAGCACTGAACCAAATATTCCCTAGTATAAGGCAACTGCCCACCCAGCCGAAGCCGGGCCAGGCAGTCGTCCTGCGGAATTGTGGGTTTTAGCGCTCTGCGCGCGGGGACACCTTGCGCAGGGTTTCGCCGGTGAAGACCTGACGCGGGCGGTTGATCTTGGTGTTGATCTCCAGCTGCTCGCGGTACTGGGCGATCCAGCCCGGCAGGCGGCCGATGGCGAACAGGACGGTGAAGAAGTCCGTCGGGAAGCCCATGGCGCGGTAGATCAGGCCGGTGTAGAAGTCCACGTTCGGGTACAGCTTGCGCTGGATGAAGTAGTCGTCGTTCAGGGCGATCTCTTCCAGCTTCACGGCCAGGTCGAGCAGGTGGTCGCCGCCCAGGTGCTCCAGGATCTCGTGCGCGGTGTCCTTGACGATGGCCGCGCGCGGGTCGTAGTTCTTGTAGACGCGGTGGCCGAAGCCCATCAGGCGGACGCCCTTTTCCTTATTCTTCACGCGGTTCATGAAGTCGGTGGCGTCGCCGCCGTTGGCGTGGATCTCCTCCAGCATCTCCAGCACGGCCTGGTTAGCGCCGCCGTGCAGCGGGCCGGACAGGGCGTTGATGCCGCCGGCGATAGAGACAAACATGTTCGCCTGCGCGGAAGCAATCATGCGCACGGTGGAAGTGGAGCAGTTCTGCTCGTGGTCGGCGTGCAGAATGAGCAGCTTGTCCAGGGCCTTAGCCACAACCGGGTCGACCTCGTAGGGCTCGGTCGGGTAGCCGAACATCATGCGCAGGAAGTTCTCGCGGGCGTTCAGCGCGTTGTCCGGGTACATGTAGGGCTTGCCCTGGGAGGCACGGTAGGCGTAGGCGGCCAACATCGGCACCTTGGCCAGCAGGCGGACCGTCGCCTTGTCCAGCTGCTCTTCGTCCAGCGGGTTCAGCTGGTCCTGGTAGTAGGAGGACAGAATGTTAACCGAGGAGGCCAGCACGGCCATCGGGTGCGCGTCGCGCGGGAAGATGTTGAACTGGGCCTTGAAGTCCTCGTCCAGCAGGGTGTGGTGGCGGATCTCCTGGTTGAAGCGGGACAGCTGCTCCTCGGTCGGGAGAGCGCCCTTGATAAGGAGGTAGGAGACCTCATTAAAGGTGGCGTTTTCCGCCAGGTCCGCGATGTCGTAGCCGCGGTGGCGCAGAATGCCCTCTTCGCCGTTAATAAAGGTGATCTTGGACTCGGTGGAGCCGGTGGAGGCATAACCCGGGTCAAAGGTGACCAGGCCGGTCTCGTTGCGAAGTTTGGAGATATCGAAACCGGAGTCGCCTTCGGTGGACTGCTTGATGTCCATCTCGTACTCGCCACCCGGGTAGTGCAGTACAACCTTGTTGTCTTCAGAAGCCACGTGCTTGTCCTTTCTGTAATCCTTCATGCGCTTGGGAGCCAGAGAAAAAGATGCAGTCGGCTTTACCCAGCGATACTATGCCCGAAAAGCGTTCGGGCATACCAGGCACCACTTTACCAATTGTCTGTGACCCCTACTACACCAACCGGACGAGCGTCCTGTTAAACGCCCCTACCGCCTTGTTTCCCGTTACGGGCACACCCATTCTAGGTTAAATTCTAATAACTGACAGAAAATAGGTTGGTCGCCGTTTAGGCTATGCGCATGACGACGCCCGAGTTAACTTTGCCAACTGAACTTCTCCCCTCCGATGGACGCTTCGGCTGCGGCCCGTCCAAGGTGCGCCCCGCCCAGATCGACTACCTCGCCCGGCACGGCCAGGACATCATGGGGACCTCCCACCGCCAGCCCGCGGTAAAGAATCTAGTGGGCTCCATCCGGGACGGCCTGAGCACACTCTTCCAGCTGCCGGAGGGCTACGAAATTATCCTGTCACTGGGCGGGGCCACGGCCTTCTGGAATTCCGCGGCCTTCGGACTCATCGAGCGCCGCAGCGCCCACCTGACCTACGGGGAGTTTTCCTCCAAATTCGCCAAGGCCACGGCCAAGGCCCCGTGGCTGGAGGAACCGGTCATCACCGACGCCCCAGTCGGTACCGCCCCCGATCCCCTCCACGCGGACACCACGGACTGCGACTGCGTGGCCTGGGCACATAACGAGACCTCCACCGGCGCAATGGTCCCGGTTAGCCGGCCGGAGGCTAGCGGAAACCAGCTGGTTCTGGTCGATGCCACCTCGGGTGCCGGCGGCCTGCCCGTAGACGTCAGCGCCGCGGACGCCTATTACTTCTCCCCGCAGAAATGCTTCGCCGCCGACGGCGGCCTGTGGCTGGCGGCCTTTTCCCCCGCCGCCCTCGAGCGGGTCGACAAGATCGCCACCACGGATCGCTACGTCCCGGAGTTTCTGGATCTGAAAATCACGGTGACCAACTCGCGCAAGAATCAGACCTACAACACCCCGGCTATCGGCACGCTGCTGCTTCTGGACGAGCAGGTCCGCTGGATGAACGACAACGGCGGCCTAGACGGCATGACGCAGCGCACCCGCGCCTCCTCCGAGATCCTCTACGGCTGGGCGGACAGCCACGCCCTGGCCCAGCCCTTCGTGCAGAACCCAGCGGCCCGCTCGCTGGTGGTCGGCACCATCGACTTCGACGAGACCGTCGACGCTGCCCGCCTAGCCGCCGTCCTGCGCGCCAACGGCATCCTGGACGTGGAGCCCTACCGCAAGCTGGGCCGCAACCAGCTCCGGGTGGGCATGTTCCCCGCCATCGAGCCGGACGACATTCGCACCTTGACCCAGGCTATTGACTACTGCCTGGAGGCCGGTGCCGCCAACATACCCACTGACTTGGCATAAATTCTGCCTTGGGTCGACTACAGTGGAGCCCATCACAAGTAACCCTGTCCTCCACGGCTGAAGGAGACTCGCATGCGCGAGCTGTTTTTAGTTAACAGCGACTCAACCGAATCATCCCTGGTGCTGCGCGCCGACGATGGGGAGGAGTTCTTCCTCGCCGTCGACGACGCGACTCGCTCCACGCTGGCCTCGACCATCCGGCCGACGGATACCGAGACCAGCGCCGGGGACCTGAGCGCTGACAGCTCGCAAGAGACCTCCACTGGCGGCAGCGAGGCCGGCGAAGGCTCCTTCACCGGTCAGGACCACGGCCACGCCGATCACGCCGACGCTGGTGCGGGGGCGGCCAGTACGCCCACGCGCCTGCATGCGGCGTCGCCGGCGGGGACCTCCAGCACCGGGCGGGCCCGGCCGGCCACGCACGCGGAGTCCAAGAAGACCCTGCCGCTGCGCCCGGCGGAGATTCAGAACCGCATCCGGGCCGGGGCATCGGCCGCCAGCCTGGCCGAGGAGCTGGGCGTGGACGAGTCCCGCCTCGAGTCCTTCGCCCACCCGGTGATGCTGGAGCGCTACCGGGTGGCGGACCTGGCCAAGCAGGCCCACCCAGTCCGCGAGGACGGTCCGGCCAAGCTGACCCTCTGGGAGGTGTTGGCCACCGCCTTCGCCGCCCGCGGGCACACCCTGGCCGAGGCCGAGTGGGACGCTTACCGCGAGAAGGGCGAGCCCTGGGTGGTCTGCCTGCGCTGGCGGGCGGGCCTGTCTGATAACGAGGCCGAGTGGCTGTTCAAGCAGACCATGACCTCCGAGCCGACCGTCGAGGCCCGCAACTCCGTGGCCGCAGATCTGACCGACCCGGACTTTGCCCAGCCGGTGCGCTCGCTGACCTCGGTCGGCCGCGGCAACCGCTATGAGACCGCGGTGCTGGGCGACGGCTGGGACGACGAGCACGACGCCGCGGCTGTCTCCGCCGCCAACGGGGAGTCCCTGCACGACGCCTCCGCTCCCGCGGAGCCCGACGACGCCGGCCGCGACCGCCCGGACTCCGCGGAGCACAGCGGTGCGGAGGAGGGCTTACCGGAGGAATTCCTTCAGAACCCGGATCCGGAAAAGAAACCGACCAAGCGCCGCCGCAAGGCCGTGACCCCGCACTGGGAGGACGTGCTACTCGGCGTGCGTGCCAACACGAAGCGCCCGAAAAACTAAGCGACTACCAGGACCATGGATATTTCCCGCGCCGTCATTACCTTGTGGTACGTGACCTCCCCTAACCCCGCCGCCGTTCTCGAAGCTGAGCCCAAGGCCGATCGCGGCTATGGCCGCAAATTCCTGGCCCAGCTCAACCCAGCCTTCCCCATCACTCCCATCGGACAGTTCCCTTTTAACCGCTCCGCCCCCGCGGACAGCGCCGAGTACTACATCGGCGGCTACCCGGGCGTGACGGTGGTCCAGACGGTGATTGAGGGCGAGGGCATCATCCTCTCTCAGCTGCCGCAGGCCCTGCGCAAGGCGGCGCCGTGGGACAACCTCTACGCCTTCGTCCACCACGACGAGGACACCTACGCCGGCTTCGCGCACTTCCAGGACAGCGAGCTGAAGCGCTCGCTGTGCTGCACCCGCATGGAGGTGCTGGAAGACTCCGGCCTGCCCGAGCCCTTCGAAGGCCCCTACTGGGCCGGCGAGCACAACGACTCCACCGGCGGCATCGCTCTGCCCTTCCGCCCGCGCGATCTGATGGAGGAGGCCCAGCGCGCGTGGCTGGGCGTCGACATCAGCGCCCAGGGCCCGGACCTGGACGTGGTGGGCTACGCCGTGGACGGGCGCCCGGAGCCGAAGCTCGACAAGCCCCAGCGCCCCACCATCGCGCGGGTGACCTCCGCCTCGGCCGCGAAGCTGGGCATCGGCCCGGGCAACACCGACTACGACGACTACGAGGACGCCGCGGCCGAAGAGGAATCCACCGGCGACGAGTTCCGCGCCCTGGCGCTGGCCTCCGCGGCCGCCGCCCGGCGCGTGGGCGCCACCGCGAACAAGTGGTGGTCCAAGGCCTCGCGCAAGGTCTCTCAGTCCCTCAAGGACCGCTGGCGCTCGTAGAAGGCCACGGCCGCGGCGGTGGCCACGTTGAGCGAATCCGTGTGCTGCGACATGGGGATGCTCGCGCGCACGTCGGTCGCGCGCATCGCGTGCTCGGTCAGCCCCGGGCCCTCCGCGCCGACAAGCAGCGCCACCTTCTCCGCCCTGGCGACGGCGTCTGCGATGTGTGTGTCCCCGCCCGGGGTCAGCGAGACCAGCCGGAAGCCGGCCTCGCGCATCACGTCCAGGGAACGCTGCCAGGTGGTGTACCCGCCCTCGAAGCGGGCGAACGGCAGGCGCAGCACGTGCCCCATGGACACGCGCACGCTGCGGCGGTATAAGGGATCGGCCGCCCCGCTGCCCAGCAGGACCGCGTCCACGCCTAGGCCCGCCGCGTTGCGGAAGATGGAGCCGATGTTTTCGTGGTCTCCCACCCCCTCGAGCACGACCACCGTGCGCGCCTTTGCCACCACGTCCCCAACTGCTGGCAGCGTCGCGCGGTCCGCGGCGGCGACGAGCCCGCGGTGCATATCGAAACCGGCGACTTGAGCCAGCGTGTCCCGCTCGACCTCGTAGACCGGGCAGCCGGGCTCGCCGTAGGTCTCGACGTACTGGTCGATCTTGTTGGCAAAGCCCACCAGGCAGCGCACCGGGAACGGGGATTCGACCAGGCGGGAGACCACCAGGTGGCCCTCCGCAATGACTAAACCCTCGCCGGACTTATCGGACTTGTTCAAGTCCCGGATATCGTCCAGGCGAGGGTCGTTCGGGTCGGAGATGAAAGTTCTATCCATGCCCCTAATCTAGCGCACGCTATTCCACCAAACTCATGATGGGATCCATGGCGAAGTAGACCACGAACAGGCCGGAGATGAGCCACATCAGCCAGTGGGTCTCCTTGGCCTTGCCGGCGAAGGTGGACATCAGGGCAAAGGAGATGAACCCGATGCCGATGCCGTTGGCGATGGAGTAGGTAAACGGCATCACGACGATGGTGAGGAAGGCCGGGATGGCCACGTACATCTTGTCCCACTCGATGGCGGTGAGCTGGCCGGCCATCATCACGCCTACGACCACGAGGACCGGGGAGGCGGCCTCGATGGGCACGACCTCGTAGAGCGGGGTTAGGAACATGGCCAGGATGAACAGAACGCCGGTGGTGATATTGGCCAGGCCGGTGCGGGCACCGTCGCCGATACCGGCGGAGGAATCCGCGAAGACGGTGTTTGACGAGGCCGAACCCAGGCCGCCGACGACGGCGCCGAAGCCCTCGACGACCAACGCCTTCTTCAGGTGCGGCAGGTTGCCCTCGGAGTCGGTCAGGTTGCCGTGCCGGCCGAGTGCCGTCATGGTGCCCATGGCGTCGAAGAAGTTGGTCAGCACCAGGGCGAAAACCAGCAGGGTCGCGGCGACCACGCCGATGCGGCTAAACGCCCCTAGCAGGTCGACGGCGCCGACAATTGACAGGTCCGGCACCCCGCCCAGGGAATCCGGCACCTTCGGCACCGCCATGTTCCAGCCGCCGGTGTTCTCCGCGGCGGAGCCGGCGCCGGTGAGCGCCTCGACGACCATGGCGATGATCGTGGTGGCGATGATGCCGATGAACAGCCCACCCGGCACGTTGCGGATGACCAGGGCCGCACAGATGATAAGCCCCAGCACGAAGACCAAGCTCGGCCACGTGGAGAAGGAACCGCTAATACCCAGGCTGACCGGCACGGTGGTGTTCGCCGCGTCCGGCACGCGGGTGACGAAACCGCCGTCGACGAAGCCGATCATGGCGATGAACATGCCGATGCCCACGCCCATCGCGGCCTTCATGGAGGCCGGGATGGCCTTGAAGACCGCGGTGCGGAAGCCGGAGACAGCCAGGATGACGATGATGATGCCGTCGATGACCACCAGGCCCATGGCCTCCGACCAAGTCAGGCCCTCCGTGGCCACAAGGCTGACCGCCACGAAGGTGTTCAGCCCCAGCCCGGCGGCGAACGCAAAGGGGTAGTTAGCGATGGCGCCGAAGGCGATGGTCATCACGCCGGCCACGAGCGCGGTGGCGGCTGCTACCTGGGGTACTCCCAGGGTGTTTCCATCGACGTCCTGGGAGGTGCCCAGGATGAGCGGGTTGAGGAGGATAATATAGGCCATCGCGAAGAACGAGACGGTACCGCCTCGGATCTCGGCGCCTATGGTGGATCCGCGTTCGGAGATTTTGAAATAGCGATCGAGCGTCGCGCGCATGGAGCTGACTTCCCTTTACTAATGTCACCGTGCCCTATTGATTTACCGCTAACAGTTTCATACTTGTCAGCCCCGCGCACAAAATCCTCCACCCCCGCCCGGCTCCGGCGCGCCCACCCCACCCCACCGCACCCGTCGCGCGCCGCGACTGCCAACGAAGGCGAGCGGCACGCCGCTACTCGATGAGAGCGGGCTGCTAGTGGAAGGGAGCTTCGTCGTCGAAGACGGTGTCCGGGTCCACCGCCGGCTCCGGGGCGATGGTGGTCCGGGAATGGGCGCCGCAGCCGTAGCGGGCGTGGACGGCGCGCCCGTCGGCGGAGTACTCGTTGGCGCACACGCCGAAGCTGTCCTTCAGCGGCAGGAAGAACGCGCAGGTCGCGCACTGCAGGTGCGCCTGGGCGGCCATGAGCGCTTCCGGCCCGTAAGAAGCCAGCCAGCGCTGGGCCGCCTCCTCCCAACCGGCCTGGCTCAGCGCGCCGTCGTCGCTCAGGCGGCTATCCCCCGGCGCGGGCGGCATGACGTCGCCTGGCTCTAGGTCCCCGGGGCGCACCCGGTCGGTATAGGGCACCCAGTCCGGCGCCTGCAGGGCCTCCCCGCCGGGGACGAGGGCTAGCTCGCTGACGGTGACCTCGTCGCTGCCGGCGGCGCAGGCCAGGACCGCCTGCCATTCCCACCCGTGGTAGCCGGGCACGTCGGCGGCGAAGCGGTGGGTGACCGCGTGCGGGCTCAGCCCGCCGACGCCAATGTGGCGGCCGACATCGCCGTCGCCTAGTTCTTCCAGGGCCCACCGAGCGGTGTCGACGGCCGCCGAGCCTAGCAGCGGGTTGGTGGAGGTGGATTGGCGCTTTTTAGAGGACACATCGAATCATTATGGTGCATATGGGGCACAATATGGTGTATGGGTTCCCTCTTGTCGCCAGCACGTCACCGCCAGCGCCCCCGCAATCGCCAGCAAACGCGCCGGTGGGGCGTGCTTCTGACCTGCGCCGGCCTGGCCTTAAGCGCCTGCAGCAGCTTGCCTGACGCAGACCGCAACGCCGACAACGCTGCCTCCTCCCCGGAAGGCGGGGCCACCACGGCCGCACCCGCGGTCGAGTACCTCAAGGCGCAGGTGGTCGAACGCCTGGACTACGACGAGAGCCTGTTCACGCAGGGCCTCGAAGTCGACGAGGACGGCACCCTGCTGGTGGGCACCGGGCGCTACGGCGAATCCGGCGTGCACCGGCTGGTCCCGGGCGAGACCTCCCCGCAGCAGTCCACCGCGCTGGCTGGCGATCAGTTCGGCGAAGGCATCACCCGTAGCCGCGACACGCTTTGGCAGTTGACGTGGAAGTCGAGCACCGCGCTGTCCTTCGACGCGGAAACCCTCCAGCCCACCGGCTCCGCGGAGTATTCCGGCGAGGGCTGGGGCTTGTGCGATATGGGCGACCGGCTGGCGCTTTCCGACGGCACCTCCACACTGCGCTTCGTGGACCCGGAAAGCTTCGACGAGCTGGACCGGGTCACGGTCACCTTGGAGGGCAAGGAGGTTGATGAGCTCAACGAGCTCGAATGCGTCGACGGGCAGATCTACGCCAACGTCTGGTTTTCCACGGACATCCTGCGCATCGCCCCGTCCACCGGGATGGTCAACGCCGTCATCGACGCCTCGGGGCTGGATAATAACGCCGCGGCCAACCCCGACAACGTGCTCAACGGGATAGCGCATATCCCGGGCACCGACGAGTACTACCTCACCGGTAAGCGGTGGCCGGATCTGTACCGCGTGACCTTCGAGTAAGATCTATGCCCATGGCCACCCGCAAAGAGGCAAAACGCAAGCAACTGATCCAGGTCTTGGCGCTGATCATCGCCGTCATCGTCATTGTGGTGGCGGTGGTGTTGTTCCAGAATTGGTGGAACAGCCGCCCGGGCCCGGAGCCGGAGGATGTCGCGGTTACCGCCCGCGTCGGAGACAAGGAGCTCGAGGTCCATCCCTATATGTCCTGTGAGCCGGGCACGGAGTGCGAGGAAAAGGACGTCCCCAACCTGGAGGTCCGCCCCGACGACAACCTCGTGCTGGACATCCCGGAGGCCATTCATAACCACGAGTGGCGGGTACTGAGCATCTACGACGACCCTGCCGCCAATGATGAGACCACCCACGGCGCCTACGACACCGAGACAGTAGAAATCCCCGGGTCCGTGGATCCGATTGAGGAATCCACGTCCGGGGAAAATAAGGAGCGCCCGAAGCTGATGGTGGTGGAGGTCTCCTCCATCATGATTGGCACGGACGCTAAGGGGGAGGAAACCCCCTACACCACGGTCTGGTCACTATCGACGATGTCCGACGCCGAGCGCGCCGCGCAGGAGCAGCAGAACTAGCCGCCCAGGCGCTGGACGATCCGTCCAGCGCGGGCCCAGCTGTCCAGCCACAGGCCTAGCTGTCCAGGTCCTTGGCGATGACGCGCAGGATCTCTGCGACCTGCCGGCCGGTCTTGCGCTCCGGGTAACGCCCGGCGCTCAAGGCCGGCTGTACTTGTGTTTCCAGGACGGTCATCACGTCCGAAATCATGCTGCCGAGCTCTTCCGGCTTGCGGGCGGGGCTGCGGCGGCGCGGGCTATCCAGCACCTTCACGCGCAGCGCCTGCGGGCCGCGGCGACCGGCCGCGAAATCGAATTCAATACGCTGGCCAGGGTGCAGATCGGTGACACCCTTGGGCAGCACGTTGCGGCCGATGTAGACGTCCTCATCCCCCGGGTTGGAGGCGAAGCCGAAGCCCTTCTCCGCGTCAAACCACCTGACCTTACCGATGGGCACGTTGGTTCACCACTTTCTTCTTCTCATAATGGAACCAACCATTCTAACCCCTGGCGGCACCAAAAATGAAGTCAATAATCGGACTACAAAAACACCGTGGTGATCCATCTCACGTCGATAAAATTTTCCTGGGACTAGATCGCCTCACCTGCGCTTTCCACTTTAAGGTTTTCACACGCGCCACTCGGGGCCCATCGACGTGTGTCGAAAAGTGTCGAGAACGTGACACTTTCGTTATAAACCGATAGTCTGTCTGCTAGGCACTTGGCCCCACGTTGGTCGAAGACATCCCCGACTAACCGCCTTCCCGCGCTGGTGGCCAAATTTTTACGTGCAAAAGAATTGTAACCGACCGGGGAAATAGAGAGGACCTACAACAATGGGACGCCACTCGGCAAAGACTACTTCCGTAGCCACCAAGTTCGCCGCTAGCACCGTCGCAGTCGGTGCAGCCGCTGCCATCATGGCACCGGCCGCCTCGGCCGCTCCGGACTCCGACTGGGACCGCCTGGCCCAGTGCGAGGCCGGCGGCAATTGGAACATCAACACCGGCAACGGCTACTACGGCGGCCTGCAGTTCAACGCTGGCACCTGGCAGGCCTACGGCGGCAACGAGTTCGCCCCGACCGCCGATGGCGCTACCCGTGAGCAGCAGATCTTCGTTGCCGAAAAGGTCCTGGCCAACCAGGGCTGGGGCGCATGGCCGGCCTGCTCCGCTAGCTTGGGCCTGAACTCCGCCCCGACCGACCGCTCTCACCCGAACGCTGCCCCGGCTCCGGCCGCTCCGGCTGACGCCCCGGCCGCCGTTCAGGAGGCCGCCAACGCCGGCTCCAGCGAGCTGGCCGTCGACGCCCTCTACAGCGCCGTGAAGTCCAAACTGGCCACCTACGGCATCCAGGTCCCTGCCCCGATCCAGCAGTTCTACGAGGCCAACCGCCACGACTTCAACGCTTTCTACACCGCCAACCGCGGCCAGATCGACTCCATCCTGAGCCTCTAAGAAAGTTCCCCGCCGGGCCCCGCCCCGGCCGGAGTCATCTCCAACAAACAAAGGAAAGGCGCCCCCACCCCGGGTGGCGCCTTTTGGTATCTCTACTGCAGCACCTTAAGCCAAGTGCCCAGATCAGAGCCCGCACAGGGCCCACACCACCGGCGCAGGGATGGCCAGGGCATAGAAAATGCCCGGTCGCCAGACCGGGCATTGCTGCGGGCGAACTACTTGTTGATGCGGGTGTAGGGGTGCACGTAGTCCAGCTTGTCCGCCGGCAGCGGCAGGACGGTGTCGTCACCGTACGGGCTGGAGGCACCCGCAAACGGAGCGGTAACTTCGGTAATGGCATGTTCGCGGCCTTCCATGTTCTGCGGCCAAGCCGGAGAAACAAAGCCCTTCTTCTCTACATTCGACATACTCCTTATTGTGCCAAACCCGCGCGAAAAAAGTAACTCAAATGGCACTAAACTTGTCTTCTACGATGAGTATCACCCCTTCTGACCCCAGCCGCACCGCGCAGTACCGGGATTTCCTCGCTAAATTGGACACGGATCAGCTCACTACTTTGTTTGGGCACCGCCCCGACGCCGCGGTCCCTCCCCCGCCGGGGCCGGCGCCACTGGCCACCCGCTTGCTGCTGCGGACCTCCATCGCCCGCGCGCTGGGCAACTGCTCGGCTGACCTGCTAGCTGCACTAGAACGCGCGGCCAACCTCGGCGCGGAGCTAGAAGAGGTCCACGCCGGTGAGGTTGCGGCGCCGGAAGTCACCGACGCTCTGTGCGAGCGCGCCCTGCTGTACCGCACCGGCCCGGACAAGGTGATGCTGCCGGCCGAGGTGATGCCGGCTCTGCCGACTGGCTGGTCGTTGCTCAACCAGGTGGAGGTTACCCCCGCGGGCCTGGCGCAGCTGCCCGAAGAACAGCTCGAGGTGCTTTACGGGATTGCCCACGCCGGCGGCGCCAGCGCGGCCAGCACGTTCGCGGAAGGCCCCGTGGCGCAGCTCGAAGAGCGCGGGTTCGTCCTCCGCCCCGAGCCGGGCACGCTGCGCCTGCCGCGGGCGGTCCTGGGGGCCGTGCACGGGCGCGAGCACCCGGTCATTCCGCTCGAGCCGATTGCCCCGCCCGAGGCGCCGCGCCCGGATGCGGCTGCTGATGCCGCCGGGGCTGCCAGCGGCCTCGACGTCGCCCGCGAACTCGAGCGCTTAATCGAGTACCTGGGCCGCAGCCCGGTCAGCCTGCTCAAGGACAAGTCCGTGGGCAAGACGAGCGTAAAACAACTGGCCAAGGCACTATCACTACCGGAGCCGGGCATCACCCGGCTGATCCACCTGGGCTATAGCGCGGGCCTGCTCGGCCGCGGCGAACCCATCGGCTACGAGGGCAACTTCCTGGCCCCCACCGCGGCCGCGGCGGACTGGCAGGACCTGGCCCTGGGCGAGCGCTGGCAGGCGCTCATCGAGGCGTGGATGGCCAGCCCGTGGCAGTCGTGGTCGACTGAGCACCCCTTGGACAAGGAGGCCTGCGACCCGCACCTGCCCGGCTACCGGCAGCGCGTCCTTAAGGTTTACCGGCACCGCGCGCGTGCGCTCAGCGCGGAAGAATTCTCCGCCGAGCTGCGCTTTTCTTCGCCGCTTTTCGCGCGCCTAACCAGCCCGGAGACCATCGCCGCCCTCGCCGCAGAAGCGCAGTGGCTGGGGCTTATCGCCCGCGGGCGCGCCACCACCGCACTGACCGGCAACGCCACCGATCTCGCGCCGGAGGAGATTTCCTATTTCCTCCTGCAGGGCGACCTCAGCATCATCGCCCCGGGACCGCTGACCAGCCCCGTCCAGGCGAAGCTAGCCCTGATTGCCGATCTCGAATCACCCGGCCTGGCCAGCACCTACCGGCTGAGCGAGGAGTCGCTGCGCCGTGGCTTCGACGCGGGCTGGTCGGCCACCGATTTCCAGGAGTTTCTGGCCGAGCACTCCGCGGGCGAGGTCCCACAGCCGGTGAGCTTCCTGATCCAGGACAGCGCCCGGCGCCACGGCGCCCTGCGCGCCGGCCCGGCCAACGCGTATCTGCGCAGCGACGACCCGGCAGTGCTCGCCCAGGCGGTGAGCGCCGTGCCGGAGCTGCGCCTGCTCGCCCCCACCGTGGCCGTATCCCAGGTTCCGCTGCGAACACTGCTGGACAAGCTCCACCGCGCTGGCCTGAGCCCCGCCGCCGAGGACGCCGCCGGCGCGACGGTGCAGGTCGCCCCGCCGCGGGCGACCGTGCCCCCGCCCAAAGCCTTCCACCCGCCGGCGGACCGACTCGCCCCGGCCGCCTTAAACGCCGCGGTCGACGCTGTCCGCGCCGGCAGCCCCGACGAGCCGGCGGCGGCAACCGGCCCCGACCTGGATCTACTGCAGGCGGCCGTGCGTTCCGGGCGGGCCGTAGTCATCGGTTACGCCACCAAGACCGGGGCGCAGAAATCCTTGCGCGCCACGCCGCTAACGGTCTCCGGCGGACAGGTCGACGCCCGCACCCAGGCGCGGACCGTGCGTATCCCGCTGTCCCGGATTACCTCGCTCACCCTGGACTAATCGGGCCGGCCCGGCCCTCGCCGCGAGGCACGCGGCGGGGCTATCCCGACGGTAATATTGCAAGTGCCCTTGACGCAATGTTGTGTTTATGCAATATTTTACTAAGAACATCGACCCGACCCGGAAGGCTCCCGAGTGCCACGACTGGAAATAGACCAACTCAATAAGTCCTACGGTGACCACCGCGTCCTCCACGATCTTTCGCTCAACGTCGGCGCGGGTGAAATCTACGGCTTCGTCGGCTCCAACGGCGCCGGCAAGTCCACCACCATGCGCATCGCGCTGGGCGTGCTGTCCACCGACTCCGGCCAGGTCCGTTTGGACGGCGAGCCGCTGGATGACAGCAACCGCCGCCGGATCGGCTACATGCCGGAAGAGCGCGGCCTCTACGGAAAGGAGTCGTTGGTCAGCCAGCTGACCTTCTTCGCCTCGCTGCACGGCATCCCGGCCGCGAACGGCAAGGCCAAGGCCGGCGAGCTGCTCGAGCGTCTCGGCCTGGGCGAGCGCAAGGACGACAAGCTGGATGATCTGTCGCTGGGCAACCAACAGCGCGTCCAGCTGGCCGCCTCGCTGATCCACTCCCCGGACGTGCTCATCCTAGACGAGCCCTTCTCCGGACTCGACCCGGTGGCCATGGAGGTTATGAGTGAGATGCTCGTCGAGCGCGCCCGCTCCGGCGTGGCCGTGCTCTTCTCCTCCCACCAGCTGGACCTGGTTCAGCGCCTGTGCGACCGCGTAGGCATCCTCTCCCACGGCCGGCTCGTCGCAGAAGGCGGAGTCGAAGAGCTGCGGAACTCCGGCCCGGTGCGCTACCGCGTGGCCACCGAGGCCCGCGGCTGGTACCCGCCCGGCTGCGAGGTCGTCGAGGAAGGCCCTGAACACGTGGTGCTCACCGCCGAGGACGTGGATGACCAGACCATCCTCCGCGCCGCCCTCCAGGCCGGGCCCGTCCACGCCTTCGGCCGCGTAGTCCCTGACCTGACCGAACTGTTCCGCGACGTCGTCTCTTCGACCAACCAGGAGGCCTAAACCCATGCGCTATTCTTCCCCCGCCACCATCTGGACCGTGGCCAAGCGCGAGATGGCCATCACGGCCAAGACCCGCGCCGTCCAAATCACCGTTGCCCTCTTGCTACTGGTGACCATCGGCGGCATCACCGCCGCTAACTTCTTCTTGGGCTCCGATGACGAGGCCGACACCGTCGCCGTCGTCGAGATGCCCACCGAGGCCTTCGACAACAGCGGACTTGACACCCGCGGGGCTGACGATGCCGACCAGGCCGCCGAGCTGGTCCGCAACGGCGACGCCGAGGCCGCCCTGGTCCCCGGCGACGAGGGCTGGGACCTTATCAGCCAGGACGGGGATCCCAGCCAGACTATGACCGCCACCATCAACCAGGTGGTCGAGGCGTACGCCAGCCAGACCGCCCTGCAGGAGCTGGGGGTCAGCCCCGCCGACTACGCCCAGGCGCTGCCGGAGACTACGGTCAACGTCGTCAGCGTGGACGAAGCCGACGGCACGGCCAACAGCGAGGACGACATCGTCTCAGTGCTGACCGTGCTGGCCGCGGCGATGATCATCATCTTCTCCGTCATCAACTTCGCCAGCCTGGTCGGCGGCCGAGTGACCGAGGAGAAGTCCTCCCGCGTGGTGGAGATCATCCTCTCCTCCGTCCGCCCGCTGGACTTTTTGGCCGGCAAGATCCTGGGGGTTACCATCTTCGGTTTCGTCACCACCCTGGTGCTCGTCGGCGCCGGCGCCGCCGCCCTGGCGTTTACCGAATTCTCGGACCACTTCTCGCTCGACTGGAGCCTCTTCGGCGTCATGCTGGTCGGGTGCCTGCTGGGCCTGCTCTTCTTCGGCAGTCTCTACGCCGCGGCCGGCTCCCTCATCCAGCGCACCGAGGACCTCCAGTCCACGCAGACGCCGATCCTCATCCTGCTCATCCTCACCGCCTACGTGCCCGCCTTCGGCTGGAACAACCTGGACTCCACTCTCATGCAGGTGGCCGGCTGGCTGCCGCCATTTTCCATGCTGACCGCCCCGATGCAGTACGCGGTGGGCAATTTCGGCGCCGCCCAGCTGGCGCTGTCCTACCTGCTCTTCGCAGCAACCACCGCCGCGGTCATCTGGTTGGTTGCCCGCATCTACCGCGGCGCTATCCTCAATAACGGAAAGAAAATGACCTGGCGCGCTGCCCTCAAGAGCTAAGCCAACCTCAAGGCTCAAGCCGCGCTGGGTTGTCCCCGACCGTTTTTCGAGGAGAACCACCGCCCTATGCCCGGCCCGCTCATCGTCCAATCCGACAAGACCATCCTGCTGGAGGTCGATCACCCGGAAGCCGATAGCGCCCGCCGGGCGCTTGCCCCCTTCGCCGAACTCGAGCGCGCGCCGGAGCATATCCACACCTACCGCATCACGCCCCTGGCGCTGTGGAACGCCCGCGCCGCCGGCCACGACGCCGAACAGGTCGTGGACGTGCTGGAGAGCTACTCCCGCTTCCCCGTCCCGCAGGCGCTGCTCGTCGACGTCGCGGAGACGATGTCGCGCTACGGCCGCGTCAGCATTGACAAGCACCCAGCCCACGGTCTCATCCTCACCTCGGCGGAGCCGGCCATCCTCGCGGAGCTGGAGCGCCACAAGAAGGTCGCCCCACTGCTGGGCGCCCGGATTGACGAAAACACCTTTGCGGTGCCACCCTCCCACCGCGGGCGCCTGAAGCAGGCGCTGCTGCAGGTCAGCTGGCCGGCCAGCGATACCGCCGGCTACGTCGACGGCGAGTCCCACCCGATTGCCTTAACCGAAGACGGCTGGCAGCTGCGCGACTACCAGCGCCGGGCCACGGATTCCTTTTGGGAGGGCGGCTCCGGCGTGGTGGTGCTCCCCTGCGGTGCGGGCAAGACCCTGGTCGGCGCGGCCGCCATGGCCCGCGCGCAGGCCACTACCTTGATCCTCGTGACCAACACGGTGGCCGGGCGCCAGTGGCGCGACGAGCTGCTGCGCCGCACGAGCCTGACCGCCTCGGAGATCGGCGAGTACTCCGGCGAGAAGAAAGAGATCAAGCCGGTGACCATCGCGACCTACCAGGTGGTCACGCGCAAGACCCGCGGGGAATACGCCGCACTGGACCTGTTCGACTCCCGCGACTGGGGTCTAATCATCTACGACGAGGTCCACCTGCTGCCCGCCCCGGTCTTCCGCATGACCTCCGACCTGCAGTCGCGGCGCCGCCTAGGGCTGACCGCCACCCTCATCCGTGAAGACGGCCTGGAGGGCGACGTCTTCTCGCTAATCGGGCCCAAGCGCTACGACGCCCCCTGGAAGGACCTGGAAAACGCCGGTTTTATCGCCACCGCCGAGTGCACCGAGGTCCGCGTGGAGATGACTCCTGAGGAGCGCATGACGTACGCGACCGCGCCGACGCGGGACCGCTACCGCCTAGCAGCCAGCGCGGAGGCAAAATACCGCGTGGTCGACCAGCTCGTTGCCTCCCACCCGGGCGTGCCGACGCTAATTATCGGCGGCTTTATCGACCAGCTCAAGACCATCGGTGAGCACCTCGGCGCGCCCGTTATTGACGGCCGGACCTCGACCGCCAAGCGCGAGGAGGCCTTCCGCTCCTTCCGCGCCGGTGAGACCACCACCCTGGTGGTCTCCAAAGTGGCAAACTTCAGCATCGATCTCCCGGAGGCCGCCCTGGCCATCCAGGTCTCTGGCACCTTCGGCTCGCGCCAGGAAGAAGCCCAGCGCCTGGGCCGCCTGCTGCGCCCCAAGGCCGACGATAACGAGGCCGAGTTCTACACCGTGGTCACCCGTGACAGCGTGGACGCTGAGTTCGCCCTCCACCGGCAGCGATTCCTCGCGGAGCAGGGATATGCCTACCGCTTGGTCGACGCAGTAGACTTGGATGGCAATGAAGATCTTTAAATTTGAGGTCGATGAGGCCTTCGCGAAAAAGCACAACGAACTGCTCCGGGACTCCAAGCGGCTGCTGATGTCCGGGCTCATCATGGGCGTGCTCCTGGTGATTATCGGCGCGGCCCTTTGGTACTTCGTCGAGTCCGCGTGGGGCTTTACCGTCGGGCTGGGCATCATCCTGTTCGGCATCATGTGTGCCGTGGTCGGCGTTCTCTCCTCCCGCAAGGTGGGCACCGCCCAGCAGCTCTACGACTCCTACCCGCTGGCCCCCGGCGTCATTGCTGAGGTCACCGACCGAGAGATGTACCTGCTAGCCCTAGTCAACACCAACGTCGATCCGGAAGCCGAGCCCCGCTGGGGCGCCGCACTGCGCCGGGTGAATTCCATCCCGGGCGTGGACCGCAAGGTCGGCACCAAGGTCCCCGTCGCCGCGATTGGCGGGCACCACACCAACTCAGACAAGAACCACTGGCAGCAGATCTCCCCGATGCCCATCGCGTGGGGCACCCCCGACCAGGAGGTCGTCGCCATCGCCCGCAAGTCCATCCCCCAGGACCAGTGGCAGCGCCTCGAGCGCGCCCGCAAGCGCCTGAGCGACGTCAAGGCCACCAAGTTCGACCTGTTGGTCCTCTAGTTGACTAGCTCCCAATCATCGCCCGTGCTATTAAATGGCGCGGGCGATTTCGCTTGCTAGACCCGTGTAATTTTCCGGCCGTTGGATTTCCGTGAGATCCACGAACTTTAGTTGGTCTGCGACCTCGGGGCGGCCCGCAATATAGTTTTCCAGGCTAATCCCCGTGTCCCGGTACTGGGTGGCAAAGTCCTGGACCAAGTCGTGGGCCGGACCGTGGCCAATAACCTTGGCAAACTCCATCATGATGGCTTCGGTCATGGTCAAAACGCCCTCGTCTTCGACGTTGGCGCGCAGCGCAACGGCATCGAAGGAAAGGTTGCCGAGGAGCTTTTCCAGCTTGCGTCCGGCGCCTTCCACCGCGGCGAAAATACGCGGCAAACAATCGCGCTCGACCTCAATGGCGCGGTGGTCGCGCTCATCCGCGCTAGGCGTCTGGGTGAGCATAGTGGACGCCGCTCCTGCCGCCATACGAGCGGCGGCGGAGATCTTCATAGTTGTAAACGGGTTTCGCTTTTGCGGCATGGTACTCGAACCCGAAAAATGCGGGTCGAGTTCTTCCTCCGCCTCGCCGGTGTCGGAGCGCTGCATCTCAAAGAGGTCCTCCGCGATCTTGGCCAAGGTCTGGCCGTAGATGCTGACGATGCAAGCAAGCTCCGTGATCGTGTCTCGCTGTGCGTACCAGGCGATTTCCTCGAACTCGAGCCCCAGGCGGCGAGCGACCAGGCGCGCGACAGTCGAGCCGTGCTCTCCCATCGCGGCATAGGTGCCCACCGCGCCGGAGAATTGCACGAGCAAGACGTGATCGCGAGTGTTCTGCAGGCGCCCGTAACAACGGCGCAGCGCCTTGACCCACGTAGCCACCCGGTAACCCAACGTAGTGGGCAAAGCATATTGTCCGTTGGTGCGCGCGACCATTACCGTCTCCGCGTGCTTGTGCGCCAAGTCCACGAGTACGTCGATGAGGCGACGCAGGGTACGCATGATCAGATCCAGGCTCGCCTTGATCTGCAACGCGCGTCCAGTATCAAGAATGTCTTGGGTCGTCGCCCCGAAGTGAGCCCAGCCCCGGGCGTCCTCGGGTAGCTCCGCGCGGAGCGCATCCAGGCCTAGGGTGAAGGGGTTGCCCGTTGCACCGCGGCTAATTGCCTCCTCTACCTCCGAACTAACCGAGGAGTTGTCTACGACGGCAGCCGCCGCGGATTCCGGGATCATCCCCACCTGTCCCTGTGCCGCCGCCAGCGCCGCCTCCACGGCATACCAGCCGGCAATGGTCTCCCTCACCGACCACACCTTCTCCATCTCAGGAGTGACGTAGCCGCGGCTGCTGATCGCATTGTCAAAAGAACTAAAGGGCATGGTGCAATTCCGAACTTTCTAAGGAAGTAGGCAATAGTTCGTAATTCTAGACCCGCCGATGACAGCGACCACAATCAGCTAGATTCGCTAGCCCAAAACCGAGCTGGTGCCCTCCTCTGGGCATGCGAAAGCACCCGGTAGAAAGCTATGGTGGTGGTTTCTACCGGGTGCTTTGGTTATTGAATTATGTGTTG
>NZ_JASTTF010000008.1:0-123368 GCF_055700955.1 Corynebacterium sp. 1103A | reverse complement strand
CGGCGCCACCTGCCCAAAGGCCGAAAAATGGAGCAACGTGCCCAAGTAGCCACAGGTTGGCATAATTTGGGCACACTTAGGCACAATTAGGCACAAATGGCCCCGCACCAGGCGGGGCCAAGAGGAATGAGAGCCTAGTTGTTCGAGTTGACCAGTTCCTCGCTCTGGCGCTCGACACACTCGCGCTGCGCCTGCTCGTCCTGAAGGCTCAGGCACTCTTCGAAGTTGGCCTCGTTGAAGAACCAGCCGATGAAGAGCACCATGAGCACGCCGACGGCGACCGAAATCAGCGAGAGGATAAGGCCCACCACCGACATCCAGGTGCGGCGGGCCTCCTTCGGCTTCTTGGCGTTGCGCACGAGGGCCACGATGGCCAGCACCACGCCCACGACGCCCAGGAGAGCGCCTAAACCGCCGACAAGCAGGCCGACCAAGGCAACAATACCGATGATGAGAACGGCCAACGCCAGCTTCGACTTCTCGAAGTTCGGCGCGTTTTCGAAGCCTCCCTGGTACTGGGAGCCGCCGTAGCCGGCGGCCGGCGCGGCGTATGCGTTGCCCTCTGGCGAGGCCCCATAGGCGCCGCCGTCGAAGCCAGCGTTCGCCTCGCCGGTGCCGCCGTAACCGGCGCCGGTCTCGCCGGCGTGCTGCCCCTGGGCATCATTAGCACCCGGGCGGGAATCACCGTAGGACGGCAGGCCCTGGTTCGAGTCGTTGTTCTGGTCGTTCCCGTAAGGGTTGTTGGGAGTGGTCATTTCTACCCTCTTTCCTAGTGCTATAACTAACTATCCCGCCCCACAATAGCGAATAAGTAGATTACTTCGCAGCGCGAACGCTACCACGCGCGCAGGTACTCGATGCGCTCGCGCAGCTGCTCGGCGTTACACAGCGCGGTCGGCGGCCCGCCACAGGCCTTGCGCGCCTCGTTGTGGATGGCACCGTGCGGCCGCCCCTTGCGCCCGGCGGTGATGGAGACGACGGTGTTAAGTTCCTTGCGCAGCCGCGCGATTTCGTCGACGGCGACCTCCTCGTCCCCGCCGCCCTGCGGCTGCTGCTTCTGCTTCGGCGCGCTAGGCATGCCGTAGATCTGCCGCCGATGCTCCTCCGCCGCGGCCTCAGCCCGGCGCGCCTTCTCCCGCGCCTCCCGGGCGTCCATCTCTTCTTCCTGCTTCTTGCGCAGCAAGTCCTTGACCTGCTGCGCGTCCAACAACCCGGGGATGCCGAGGAAATCGGCCTGTTCCGCATCGTCAGTAAAGGCGGCGGTGTTGAAGGAGGAACCGTCGTAGATGAGCGAGGAGAACTCCGCGTCGGCGCCGAGCGACTCGTAGGGCTTGTCCAGGTCCGGCTCGGACTCCTTGCGGTTGGCCTGCTCTAGCAGCTCGTCGTCCCAGCCCTCCTTGGGCCGGTCCGGCTTGCCCAGGACGTGGTCACGGGACTTTTCCATGTTTTCGGCCAGCCCCAGCAGCACGGGCACCGAAGGCAGGAAGACCGAAGCGGTCTCGCCGGGCATGCGCGAGCGGACGAAGCGGCCGATGGCCTGGGCGAAAAACAGCGGCGTCGACGCCGAGGTCGCGTACACGCCCACGGCCAGCCGGGGCACGTCGACGCCCTCGGAGACCATGCGGACGGCGACCATCCACTCGTCGTTGCTCTCTGAGAACTCATCGATCCGCTCGGACGAACCCGGATCGTCGGACAGGATGACCGAGACCGGGGTGTTCGAAATGCCTTTGAGGATCTTTGCATAGGCACGGGCCGTCGTCGAGTCGGTGGCTAGCACGAGGCCGCCGGCATCGGGCATGCTGCGGCGCATCTGCATCAGGCGCGTGTGCGCGGCCTGCAGCACCGCGGGGATCCAGTCCCCCTTCGGGTCCAGGGCCGTGCGCCAGGCACGCGCGGTCTGCTCGGGGTTGAGGATGTCGCCTAGGCGCGCGGCGTACTCCTCGCCCGCGGAATCGCGCCAGCGGGCCTCACCGGAATACGCCAGAAAGACCACGGGGCGCACGACGCCATCGGCCAGCGCGTCGCCGTAGTTGTAGGCGTGGTCGGAGCGGGAAACCAGGTGGCCCTCCCCGTCCTGTTCGTAGCGCACGAAGGGGATCGGGGAATCGTCGGAGCGGAAGGGCGTACCGGTCAGCGCCAGACGGTGGTTGACGTCGTCGTAGGCCTCGCGCACGCCGTCGCCCCAGCTCTTGGCGTCGCCGGCGTGGTGGATCTCGTCCAGGATGACCAGTGTGCGCCGCGCGGAGGCGACCGCCCGGTGCTTGAACGGGTGCATGCCGACCTGGGCGTAGGTGACCACGATCCCGTCGTAGGCGGTGTTGACCGCCGAGGAGTTGGTGAAGTGCGCGTCCAGGGACATGCCGACGCGGGCGGCGGCGAACGACCACTGGATCTTCAGGTGCTCGGTGGGCACCACCACGATGACGCGTTCGACGGTCCGGTCTTCGAGCAGCTCGGTGGCCACGCGGAGGGCGAAGGTGGTCTTACCGGCGCCCGGCGTCGCCACGGCCATGAAGTCCTGGGGCTTGGTGCGCAAGAACTTCTCCAGCGCCTCCTGCTGCCATTGGCGGAGTTTGCCTTTGTTCTTGCCCGGAATCACTTGCGCCGCAGACCCTTAAAAATCCGCTCGCAGTCGGGGCAGACCGGCGAACCGGGCTTGGCTTGCTTGGTCACCGGGAAGGTCTCCCCACACAGCGCGACAACCATCTTGCCGTTGACCGCGGAGTCGAGAATCTGGTCCTTCTTTACGTAGTGGAAGAATTTCGGGGTGTCGTCATTCGGGGTGGACGTATCCTCCCGGACGTCTGGCCTTTCGATTGTTTTCGTCGTCGTACTCACAGCACCCCATTTTGCCGCAAGAGTGTGGATTAATGCGAGTCCCCAGCTACCCTAGGGAGGCATGGAACCGTACACCGTTGACAATCCGGACGGCGAACCCCCTGTTAAGGGCTCCCGCCGCCTCTTCCGGCGCGCCTCGGTGTCTCTGATTACGGATGCCAAGGTCGGCCCCGGCCAGGATCGCCACCATCGCGAGGTGGTCTACGCCATCCTGCAGTTTATCCGTATCCCCGCCCTGTTTATCTCCATCTACCTAGTCTACGCGCATCAGGCGTGGATCACGGCGGGGATTGTCTCCGGGCTCACGTTGCCGCTGCCGTGGGCGGCGGTGGTCATCGCCAACGGGCGCGGCCAGCCGAAGGACAAGCGCGAGCGCAACGTCTACAAGCCGGCGCTGGCTCGGCAGATGGCCGCCCAGCAGCGTGAGCAGGTGTCCGGCCAGCAGCGCGCGCAACTCGAGCAGCCGGACACCATCGACCACGACGACCAGAAGAACCCTTAAGAAGCAAGGAGCCTGCCTGCTATGCCCGCCACTGAACGCTTTTGTCTGCCGCTTCCGGACGATCTCTCCGCGCTGGCGGGTGAGCTCGCCGATGTCTTTACCTCCGCCGGTTTCGACGTGGCCGGTATTGCCGGCTACTTGGGCCCGGAGGTCACCGAGGCCCTGCACCGTGGCGAGTACGCCCCGGTGGCGCTGCGCTGCCGGGACAACAGCCAGATGGCGTGGCTTGTCCGCATCTTTTTGCTGCACGATGCCGTCCCCGCCACCGCCCTGGCCCAGGCCGTGGGCGCGCGGCTGGCCACGCAGCTGGTGGATACCGGCATCATGCGCGCGGACGATCACGGAACGGTCTACTGTGCGCTGGAGATTCGGCCGCAGATCATCGCCGGCCGGGAGCGCGTGGTCTTTTCTGACGTCGATGCCTCCCTGGTCGACCACGTGCCCGGCTCCCAGCACGTGGTGGGTGTGGGCGCGGCCAGCCTGTCGCTGCTGCAGTCCACTCCCCTCTCACCAGTCGGCACGGTGCTGGACCTGGGCACGGGTTCGGGCGTGCAGGTGCTCGGCCAGCTGGGTTGCGCGGAGTCGGTCACCGCGACCGATGTGAGCGAGCGCGCCTTGACACTGGCGCACGCGACGGTGGCCGCGGCCGGTGCCGGAGACCGGGTGGAGCTTGTGGAAGGTTCCTGGTTCGCGCCGGTGGCGGGCCGGCGTTTCGACCGCGTGGTGGCCAACCCGCCGTTCGTGGTGGGCCTGCCGGAGGTGGGCCACGTCTACCGCGACTCCGGGATGGAGCTGGACGGGGCCTCCGAGAAGGTGATCTCGGAGGTGGCGGACTACCTGAACCCGGGCGGTACCGCGCACCTGCTGGCGGCGTGGGTTCACCGCACCGACGAGAACTGGGCGCAGCGCGTGGCCAGCTGGCTGCCGTCGCACGGGGTGGCCGCGTGGGTCATCGAGCGCGACGTGGCGGACCCGGCGCTGTACGTGTCCACGTGGCTGCGCGACGAGTCCGTCGACGTGCGCACCCGCGCCGGCCGCAAGCGCAGCAAAGTCTGGTTGGAATACCTGTACGTCCACGACGTTACCGGCATCGGCTTCGGCTTCGTGGCGCTGCAGCGCATTGCTGACGATGCCCCCACCGAGGTCCTAGCGGAGTCGCTACCCCAGTCCTTTAGCGATCCGCTGGGCCCGGAAGTGGAGGAATACTTCGCCCGCGTGGCCTGGCTCCGCGAACTAGTACCCGGGGAAATTGAGACCAAGTACTTCGGGCTGCGCCCCGGTGTGGCCTTGGAGGACATCTCCGTCGCGGATGCCGAAAGCCATCAGGGCTTCGAGCCGGCGGTCAAGCGCCTGACCCGCACGGAGGGCCCGCGCTGGTCGCACGAGGTCGACGACGGACTAGCCGCGGTGGTAGCCGGGCTGCGTCCGAATGGGCTCAACCTGGGTGAGACCATCGCCTTGTACGCCGCCGCCCACGGGCTGGACGAGGAGGAGCTGGTGCGCTCGGCCGTACCGGCCATCGTGGACCTAATCCGGCACGGGCTGGTGCTGCCGGCAGAGTTCCTGGACTGAGCACCGGGGCAAATAGCCCCGGCGCAGGAAGCACGCAGCCGAGCAGGCAACGAGAAGAAAGGCACGAAAAAGAAATGAAGGCAGTGTTGACACGGGTATCGCGGGCGAGCGTGACCGTGGCGGGTGAGACGGTAGGCAGCATCGACTGCCCGGAGACCGGCGGGGTGCTGGCGCTGGTGGGGGTCTCGCGGGAGGACTGCGAGGACGAGTCCACGATGGCAGCTGCCGTGGAGAAGATGGCCCGGAAGATCGCCGAGCTGCGGATGCTCGACGGGGAAAAATCCGTGACGGATACCGGCGCGTCCGTCCTAGTGGTCAGCCAGTTCACCCTGTACGGCGCCACGGCGCGCGGGCGGCGACCCTCTTGGTCGACGGCGGCGCCGGCGGAGATGGCCGAGCCGGCCATTGTCGAGCTGGTTCGCCAGCTACGCTCCCGCGGCATCGCCGTGGCCGAGGGCCGCTTCGGCGCCATGATGGAAGTCAGCTCAGTCAACCAAGGACCCTTTACTTTGCTGGTAGAGACCTAGTTCGCCACCCCCAAAAGTTGGTGGGGGAACTAATCCGCACCACGAGCCGTTGAGTAGTTTGTAACCGGCGATACTTTAGGAGGCCCTAGATGACCACTTCCCACGACCAGGATTCATCTAAGCAAGACGCCACGGAGCAAGAAGTAGATCACGGTTCGCGCCGCGGACATACTAATGACAACCCTTCGGCCGACCTAGTGCGGGTGTACCTCAACGGCATCGGCAAGACCGCTCTTTTGTCCGCCGAGGACGAAGTCGAGCTGGCACAGGAAATCGAAATCGGCCTGTACGCCGAATACAAACTCAACAACGCGGAAAAGCTCACACGCGCCGAGAAGCGCGACTTGAAGATTCTCGTAAAGGAAGGCAAGAAGGCCCGCTCCCACCTACTGGAGGCGAACCTGCGCCTGGTGGTTTCCCTGGCGAAGCGCTACACCGGCCGCGGCATGCCGCTGCTGGATCTTATCCAGGAGGGCAACCTGGGCCTTATCCGCGCGATGGAGAAGTTTGACTACGCCAAGGGCTTTAAGTTCTCCACCTACGCCACTTGGTGGATCCGCCAGGCCATTACCCGCGGCATGGCCGACCAGTCGCGCACCATCCGCCTGCCCGTCCACCTGGTCGAGCAGGTCAACAAGCTCTCCCGCATCAAGCGTGAGATGTACCAGTCGCTGGGCCGCGAGGCCACGAACGAGGAGCTGTCGGAGGAATCCGGCATCGATGAGGACAAGATTGAAATGCTCCTGCGACAGTCCCGCGACCCGGTCTCGCTGGACATGCCGGTCGGCGCGGACGAGGAGGCCCCGTTGGGTGATTTCATCGAGGACGCCGAGGCTACCGATGCCGAAACGGCCGTCGTCGCCTCCCTGCGCCACTCCGATATCCGCTCGGTGATCGGCTCCCTGGAGCAGCGCGAGCAGGACGTCATCCGCCTGCGCTACGGCCTGGACGACGGCGTGCCGCGCACCCTGGACCAGATCGGCCGCCAGTTCGGCCTGTCGCGTGAGCGCGTGCGCCAGATCGAGCGCGAGGTCATGGCCAAGCTCCGCGACGGCCAGCGCGCTGACCGTCTGCGCGAGTACGCCCAGTAGATTTTTATCCACCGCCTCCCCGCCGCCGGACCTGAACTTTCAGGCCGGCGGTTTCGTCATTATCCATTCGCTTAAGCCAGTGCCGAATTGCGTTTATAGCCTTTACTGCGACAACGGGACCGCGGCGATATGCGCTAGACTATGGTGTATTAGTTTTGCCGCAGCTTAGGTTTAGCAATCCTGCGCTGTCAGCGATCATCCACTCCCCGGAATCAGAAAGGTGCCAGCCCACGTGAGGGACCTAGTCGATACCACCGAAATGTATCTGCGAACCATTTACGAGCTCGAGGAAGAGGGCATTACCCCGCTGCGTGCCCGCATCGCGGAGCGGCTCGAGCAGTCCGGCCCGACGGTCTCGCAGACCGTGGCCCGCATGGAACGCGACGGCCTTTTGCACGTGCGCACCGACCGGAGCCTGGATCTGACCCCGAGCGGGCGCGAGCTGGCGACCGCCGTGATGCGCAAGCACCGCCTGGCCGAGCGGCTGCTGACCGACGTACTGGGCCTGGACATCCACCAGGTCCACGACGAGGCCTGCCGCTGGGAGCACGTCATGAGTGAGGATGTGGAGCGCCGCGTCGTCGCCGTGCTGGATGATCCGGCGCGCTCCCCCTTCGGCAACCCGATCCCGGGCCTGGCGCAGCTGGGCACCAACGTGCCGGAGCAGTCCCAGGGCACGCGCGCCATTGACCTTCCGGAGGGCAAGGAGGTCACCGGCGTGGTCAGCCAGATCAATGAGATCCTGCAGGTCGACCACCAGCACTTCCGGGAGCTGCACGACGCCGGGATCGTCGTCGGCGCCGAAGTCACCGCGCTCAACAACGGCCGAGCTATCACCCTGACCACCAAGTCCGGGCAGGGCGTCGAGCTGCTCACCGACCTGGCCCACGCCGTGCGGATCGAGGAGTCTTAAGCCTTATGAAGCTTCTGGTCACCGGCGGCGCCGGTTATGTTGGCAGCGTCTGCGCCGCCGTTCTAATCGAGCGCGGCCACGACGTAACGATCATCGATGATTTTTCCACGGGCAACCGCGAGGCCGTCCCGGCGCAGGCGCGCCTGGTCGAGGGCCGCGTGGACGAGCTGGCCCAGTCGGTGCTGTCCGAGGGCGGCTTCGACGGCGTGCTGCACTTCGCCGCGCGTTCCCTGGTGGGAGAGTCCGTCGAGGTCCCGAACGAATACTGGCACGACAACGTCGGCACTGCCCTGGCCCTGCTAGATGCCATACGGGCTAACGACGTCAACAACCTCGTCTTCTCCTCCACGGCAGCCACCTACGGCGAGCCGGCGCAGGTGCCGATCACCGAGGACGCGCCGACCGCGCCGACGAACCCGTACGGGGCGACCAAGCTGTCCATCGACTACATGATCACATCGTACGCGAAGGCCTTCGGCCTGGCGGCGACCTCGCTGCGCTATTTCAACGTGGCCGGCGCCTACGGCTCCATCGGGGAAAACCGCGAGGTGGAAACCCACCTCATCCCCATCATCTTGCAGGTGGCCCTGGGACACCGCGACAAGATCTTCATCTTCGGCAACGACTGGGACACCAAGGACGGCACCGCGGTCCGCGACTATATCCATATCCGCGACCTGGCCGACGCCCACGTGCTGGCGCTGGAGAGCAACCAGCCAGGCACCCACCGAATTTACAACTTGGGCTCGGGCGACGGCTACTCGGTCAAGGAGGTCATTGCCGCCTGCCGCAAGGTCACCGGCCACCCCATCCCCGCCGAGGACGCCCCGCGGCGCGCGGGAGACCCGGCGGTGCTTATCGCTTCCTCCGAGAAGATCAAAAGCGAGCTGGGTTGGAACCCGACGCGCACGGACTTGGATACCATCGTCTCGGACGCGTGGGAGTTCACTCGCCAGCTCGGCGACAAGGCGCACTCGGCCCGCCGCCAATAGGCAAAAACCCACCGGCTAGGCCGCCCGCGGCTCGGAGGCGCAGCCGCAGCCCCCGTAGACGGCTGCCAGCCGGGCCTTCTCCGAGCCCTGGCGCACGCTGTCGATGAGGTGTTCGCTCAGCCCGCAGCGGAAAGCGCCGAGCAGCAACCGCAGGAAGGTGTGCTCGGGGAATTCCTTGCGGCCGACTATCAGCGCCGTGCTGGCCTTGTAGTAGACGCCCATCTGGATGGTGCAGACCGAGTAAACGGCCAGCGCGTTGGCGCGGATAGTCCCGCTAAAGGTCTGGGCCAGCGCCAGCATCAAGATTGCCGCAGCCGCGGGGTTGTCCAGGCAGCCGCGCAAGGCGACGTCGCGGGACTTGGTGCTGCCCATCCACACCGCGCCAGTAAACAGCAACTCGTCGTCCGCGAGGCAGTCGGCGGGGACGTCGATGTCGCTTAAGACCTCCGGAACGTCGTTGTCCATGGCCACGAGGTCGTAGCCGTAGGTGTGCCGGCCGCAGCAGGCATCGTTAGCGCAGGCGATGGCCAGCCGGCCGAGCGCGGCGAGTTCTTCCTGCTCCCCCAGGCGGTTGCGGCGCTGGAAGGGCTCGAAGCATTCCTGCCGGTCGAGCGCAGGCAGTTCGCCCTCGGCGATGCACGCGCGCATGCTGTGGGACTCCGTAATCGGCGCGACGCGGCCGTAGAGCCACGCGTCGCCGCCGGGGCCTTGGTGCAGCGCCGGGTTAACAAAAAGCTCCTCGTAGGGTTGGCCGACCTGGATTTCCGGCACCATCCACAGCCCCTCCAGGTCGACGCAGCACTGGTCTGGATCGTCGAGGAAGTTGATGAGTTCTGCCAGGTGGCGCTCCGGGCGGGTGCTGATGATAAATGCCAGGAAGATGTGGTCGGGGTAGTTGTCCAACAGGGCTAGTCCTTCCTCCCAGCCTTCTTCGACGTCGTCGATGCTTATGCGCAACAGTGGGCCGGGGACGAAGCTTTCGGTGCCGTCGTGGGCGGGCTGGAAGCTGACGATGACGAGGGATTCGGTCGGGTAGAAACCAAGGTTTCCGGGGATATCGGCAAGGATTTCGGCGGGTGTGTACATGCGTTCTTGTGAAGTAGTCATGCTGTCATCATCGGCGGGATTCCACCCGAGGTCGAGCGCTAGCGCTTCGCGCCTGTGGATAACCCGCCGTTTTTATATTCCACGTAATATATCGGCACGTTATCCACAGGCCGCGGCGCTTGCGGATGGTCTACAATAGCGCCAATGCGTTCCCGAAAAGCTTAAGGAATAAACCCGGCCGGCTAATCGTTGTTGCAGGTAAAAGAAGGAGGAAAAGACATGCCTGATGAAAATCGCCGCATGTACGAACTGGAGTATCCTGCCCCAGTAGTCGACCCCGCGAACGACGACGGCAACGGCCCCACCCTCGTAGTAGCCATGAGCGGCTACGCGGACGCCGGCCAGGCGGTCGACGCCAGCGCCGCGCACCTACTCGCCGCGCTCGAATCGCGCCCCGTGGCTGCGTTCAACAACGACGAACTCATTGACTACCGCTCGCGGCGCCCCGCGGTGACCATCGACGCCGACAGCCCAATGGAGATCGAGCAGCTCGACCTCAGCATGCGCGTGGTGCGCGACAACCGCGAAAATCCCTTCCTCCTGCTGTCCGGCCCCGAGCCCGACCTGCGCTGGGAAGGCTTTACCAACGCGGTGGCGGACCTGGCAGACAAGTTCAACGTCACGGACACCATCTGCCTCTACGCTGCCCCAATGCCGGTGCCCCACACCCGCCCGCTGGTGATTACCGCCCACGGCAACTCACGCCGGCTCAAGCAGCGGATGTTCAAGCTGGATTCCACCATGATGGTCCCGGGCTCGGCACAGCTCTACCTGGAAAAGGAGCTGGCCGACCGCGGTCGCAAGGTCGCCGGCTTTACTGTGCACGTGCCGCACTACCTGGCCTCTTCGCCGTACCCGCACGCCACGCTCCAGCTGCTGGAGTCCGTGGCCACGGCCGCGGGCCTGGACTTGCCGCTCGGCAGCCTGGAACACGACGTCGAGCGCGTCAACCAGCAGCTGGCCGAGCAGGTCGAGGACTCCGAGGAGGTCAACCAGGTCGTTCGCCAGCTCGAAGAGCAGTACGACTCCTTCCTCGAGCACTACCGCGACGAGCACCCGCAGGCCGTCCTGCCGGGCGAGCAGAACATGCCCACCGGCGAGGAAATCAGCGAGGAATTCGAGCGCTTCCTGGCCTACCTCGATGACCAGGACCCGGAGGTCCGCCGCGCCATTGAGCGCAACATGAACCACGGCCGCGACGACCAGGATCTGGACTCCGGGGCGGGGCCGGAGGATCGCGGCGAGGAGAGCTAGACGGGCCGCGCCCGGCGGTGACGGCGGTTGCGGCGATGACCTAGAGTGGTAGGCGTGACTTTAACGCAAATGCTGCCCGACCTCGCCGAAGTACCGGAGTCGCTCGTCGACACCGCCATCTGGGACACGTTTACCGCGTGGACCACCGCGCGCGGGATTTCGCTCTACCCGGCCCAGGAGGAGGCATCGTTAGGCATCCTCGCCGGGGACAACGTCATCCTGGCGACGCCGACGGGCTCCGGCAAGTCCATGGTGGCCAACGCCGCGCACTTCATCGCCCTGGCCCGCGGGCAGCGCAGCTTCTACACCGCGCCGATCAAGGCCCTGGTCAGCGAAAAATTCTTCGCGCTGTGCGAAATCTTCGGCGCGGAAAACGTCGGCATGATGACCGGCGACGCGACCGTTAACGGCAACGCCCCCATCATCGCCGCCACCGCGGAAATCGTGGCTAATATCGCACTACGCGACGGCCACGACGCGAAAATCGACCAGGTGGTCATGGACGAGTTCCACTACTACTCGGACCCGCAGCGCGGCTGGGCCTGGCAGGTCCCGCTCCTGGAGCTGGACCGAGCCCAGTTCCTCCTGATGTCCGCCACCCTGGGTGACACCACCTGGTTGGAAAAGGATCTCACCGAGCGCACTGGCCGCACCACGAACCTCGTGGCGGGCTCGGAGCGCCCGGTCCCGCTGGATTTCAGCTACACCTTCCTGGCCGCCCACGACACCATCGAGGAGCTGCTAAGCGTCGGCAAGGCGCCCATCTACGTGGTGCACTTCTCCCAGCGTGAGGCCGCCGAGCGCGCGCAGGCTCTGACCTCCCTCAAGGCGATGATTACACCGGAGGAAAAGGAGGCCATCGCCGGCGAGATTGGTAGTTTTAGGTTCACCACCACCTTCGGCAAGGACTTGTCGCGGCTGCTGCGCAAGGGGATTGGCATCCACCACGCCGGCATGCTGCCCAAGTACCGCCGCCTGGTGGAACGTCTCGCCCAGCGCGGCCTGCTGAAGGTTATCTGCGGCACCGACACCCTGGGCGTGGGCATCAACGTGCCCATCCGCACGGTGTTGATGACGGGCCTGGCGAAATTCGACGGCACGCGCCAGCGCATCTTGAAATCCCGCGAGTTCCACCAGATCGCCGGGCGCGCCGGCCGCGCCGGTTACGACACCGAGGGAACCGTGGTGGTCGAAGCACCCGAGCACGAGATCGAAAACGCCAAGGCCCGCCGCCGCGTGGGCGACGATCCGAAGCGGCTGAAGAAGCTTCGCAAAAAGGCCCCGCGCGACGGCGAGGTCTCCTGGTCTGAAAAAACCTTCGAGCGGCTGACCCACGCCGAGCCGGAGCAACTGACCTCGCAGTTCCGCATGTCGAACTCCATGCTGCTCAACGTCCTGGCCCGCCACGGCAACGGCTACGAGCACCTCAAGCACCTCCTGCGGACCAATCACGACACCCGCGCCCAGCAGAACCAGCACATCCTAACCACGCTGGACCTGTTCAAGGGCTTGCTCAACGCCGGCGTGGTCCAAAAGTCCACCAAAGGCCTGGACATCTACGGCCGGCCCTACCACCTGGTGCGCGAGCTGCCCCGGGACTTCGCGCTGAACCAGCCGCTCTCCCCCTTCGCGCTGGCGGCGCTGACGCTGCTGGATCCCGAGTCCGAGACCTTCACCCTGGACATCATCTCCTGTTTCGAGACCATCCTGGACGATCCCCGGCAGGTGCTCCAGGCCCAACAGAAGGCCCGCCGGGGCGAGGAGATCGCGGCGCTGAAGGCCGAGGGCGTGGACTATACCGAGCGCATGGCCATCGTCGAGGAGATCACCTGGCCCAAGCCCCTCGAGGAGCTGCTGGACCATGCCTTCGAGTCTTTCTGCGAGGGCAACCCGTGGGCCCTGGAATTCGACATCGCACCCAAGTCGGTTTTGCGCGAGATGATCGAGAAGGCCATGACGTTCTCCGACCTGGTCGCCACCTACGGGCTGGCCCGCTCCGAGGGCGTAATCTTGCGCTACCTGACAGACTGCTGGCGCACGCTCAAACAGTCCGTGCCGCAGGAGTACATGACCGAGCAGCTCGCCGACATCCTGGAATGGTTGGGCGAGCTCATCCGCCAGGTCGACAGCTCCCTGGTCGACGAGTGGGCGCAGATGGCCGGCGAGGACTCCCCAGTCGACCAAGCCACGGTCGACCGGGAGCTGGCCTTCGGCGTGGAGGACCCGACCGCGCTGACGTCCAACAAACGCGCGTTTACCATCATGGTGCGCAACTACTTCTTCCGCCTAGTCCAGCTCTTCGCCTTCGAGAAGGAGGACCGCCTAGCCGAGCTCCTCGACTATCTGGACGAGGTCCCCGATTTCGGCGCGGCGCTGGACGATTACTTCGACGAATACGCCGACATCGACTCCGGCCCCGCCGCCCGCGGCCCGGAGTACTTCCGCCTGGCAGAAACCCTCCCGCGCACGTGGAACGTGCGCCAGATTATCAAGGACCCGGACGGCGACAACGCCTACGCGCTGGTCGGCACCGTCGACCTGGACGCCTCCGACGAGGCCGGCGAGGTCCGCCTGTCCAGCCTAAGCGTGGACTACTAAAGCGCCTGCTCCCCACAAGGCCCGAAAACACCCGCCCGGGCTCTTCGTAGAGCCTCCGGGCGGGTGCGTGCTTTAGAGCGCGGCGCTAAATTTAGCGGGCTGCTTCAATCTGGACGGTCTGGGCAACGGCCTGGACGACGGCGCCGACCTTGACGGCCTCCCAGATCTGCTCCTTGGTCAGGCCGGCTTCCTGCAGCTCGTGCGCGTGAGCGGCCAGGCAGTGCTCGCAGCCGTTGATGGCGGAGACCACGGTGTTCCACAGCTCGAAGTTGGCCTTCTCCACGCCCGGCTTCGAGATGATGTTCATGCGCAGGCCGAACTTGACCTGGGCGTAGTCGTCGCCGAGCCAGCCCTTGGCGCGGTAGGCAACGTTGTTCATCGCCATGACGGTAGCAGCGCCCAGGGCAGCCTCGACGGCCTCGTCGGACAGGTGCTCCTTGGCCTCTTCCATGATCTCGGAGAGGACGGTGTCGTTGCGGGTGGCGGCGGCAGCGGCCAGCAGGGAGCCCCAGAGCTGCTCCTCGTTGAGCTCGGTGCTGCGAGTCAGGGTACCCAGGTTCAGCTTCTGGTCCTTGGCGTACTCGGGCATGGAGCTCTTCAGGTTATCAATAGACAAGACTATTCTCCTTCTGGTTTTTAATAAGTATTTTTCAACGGGGTTGACGCAAAGACCCCGCCGGAGCGGACTTCGACGGGGTCCATGGCTTGAGTCTTACTTCAGGGATTCCTGAACGACGTCCATCTTGTTGATGTTCTTGGTCGGGTCGTTAGCCTCCCAGTTGCAAGCGCAGACCTCTTCGGACTGCAGGGCGTCGAGCACGCGGAGAATTTCGTCCACATTGCGGCCCACAGCGTCCGGGGTCACGGACACGAACTGAATGATGCCGTCCGGGTCGATAATGAAAGTGGCGCGATCAGCGACACCGTCAGCGTTCTCGACACCCAGCGCACGGATAAGGTCGTGGCGGACGTCGGAGAACATCGGGAACGGAACGGACTTCAGGTCCGGGTGGGTGGCGCGCCAGTTGAAGTGAGCGAACTCGTTGTCGGTGGAGCCACCCAGGACCTGGGTGTCGCGGTCCTGGAACTCTTCGTCCAGCTTGCCGAATGCCGCAATTTCGGTCGGACAGACGAAGGTGAAGTCCTTCGGATAGAAGAAGACGATCTTCCACTTGCCTTCGTACTTATCCAGCGAAACCTGCTCGAAGTAGTCCTCCGGCTGCTGGGCGTTCACGTCGTGCAGGTCGCCACCGGTGAGCGCGGTCAGGTTGAACTCCGGGAACTTTTCCCCAACGGTCAAGATAGGCATTGTTGACAACATCTCCTTTAATGAGGTTGCTTAGTCCAGATTTGTGGTCTGCGGCCGCCTTAGCAGCCAACAGCCTCCATTATGCCTATCAGTTTCCGGAACGTCAATAGACCGTCCTATTTATTAATGATATAATGATAAGTATGCATAATAAAGAATACCGTCCTACCCTCGCTCAGCTGCGCACATTCGTCACTATCGCCGAAAATAAACACTTCGGCACGGCTGCCCAAAAGCTCCAGATTTCCCAGCCTTCTTTGTCCCAGGCGCTGGTCGCCCTGGAGCAAGGCCTCGACATCCAATTAATTGAACGCTCCACCCGTCGGGTCATCGTCACCGCCGCCGGCGAGAAGCTCCTGCCCTACGCCAAGGCCACCCTGGAGGCCGCCAACGCCTTCTTCGCCCACGCGCGCGGCGCCCACGGGGAGCTCTCCGGCCCCCTGACTATCGGCGCTATCCCGACCGTGGCCCCGTACATCCTCCCGGACCTGCTGAAGAACCTGCACAGCAAGTTCGCCGACATGGAGCCGCGGATCGTCGAAGAACAGACCGAGCACCTGCTCCAACGCCTGCGCGACGGCCAGCTGGACCTTGCCATCATCGCCCTGCCGTCGGAGGCCTCCGGGCTGGTGGAAGTCCCCCTCTACACCGAGGACTTCGCCGTGGTAGTGCCCAACGAGCACCCGCTGGCCGGCCGCGAGGACCTGAAGCTCGACGACCTGGACTCGCTGGATCTGCTGCTGCTCGACGACGGCCACTGCCTGCGCGATCAGATCGTGGACCTGTGCCGCCAGGCGAAGATCAACCCGTCGGAGGCCACCAACTCGGTGACCCGGGCATCGTCGCTAACCACCATCGTGCAGCTGGTCATCGCGGGCCTCGGCGCCACCCTGGTGCCGGAGTCAGCCCTGGCCGCGGAGGCCAACCACCCGCAGCTGGGCATCGCTCGCTTTGATAACTCCGTGACCGCCCAGCGCCAGATCGGCATAGTCTTCCGCAACTCCGCCGCCCGCGCCGATGAGTTCCGCGAGTTCGGCGAGACCGTCAAGGACGCCTTTGATAAGGCCCTGACCCGCTCCCGCGAGTCCATCCAGTAACCCAAAACAACCTAAAACGCCACAAAGACTTCACCCCGCCGCGGGGCACAACTAGGTGCTCCCGGGCAGGGTGAAGTCTTTACTAAACGCCTCCTAGAGGCCAACGCTGGCCGCACACGAGCGGTACATGTGCGCCTGGGCCAGCAGCACGATGGCCGCCACGATGCTGGCGCCCAGCATGACGACGATGGACATGATGATGACGCCCACGACGCCAAAGCTGATAAAGAGCAGGCTCAACAGCGCCACACCCAGCATGATGCCGAAGGAAATCAGGCCCACCAGCAGGCTGAACAGCAACAGCTGCAGGTAGTTCTTCTTACCGGCGGCAAAGCCCGTCGAGAAGGAGGCGCCGAACCCGGTCTTGCCGTCCGCCGCGAACCACGCCATCAGCGTAAACAGCGGGGACAGGAAGAAGGTGAGCAGGGCAAAGGTCGAGAAGAAGGCGAAGACACCCGCGAAGACGCTCGGATCCACCTCGGCCGGGTCGGTGGTTTCGCTCATCTCGGTGAAGCCGCTCAGCTGCATTCCGCCCACCATGATGATGGTGATAATCCCCTGGACCACCAGGTAGACGCCGGCGGCAACCCAGTGCACGTCCTTGCCGAGGGCGCCGAATCCCGGCCGCGGCTCGTCGACGTGCCAGGTGGCAAACCGGTACAGCACCGGAGTAACGACCAGCGAGATCACCAGACTAAGCAGGCTGGTGACCATGGAGTTGCCCGAGTACGCGGTCTCGAAATTCCCGCCGGTGAGCAAGGAAATACCCATCGAGAGGATCGCCCCGGCCATGCCCAGGACCAGCGCCAGCGGCACCAGCGTCTTCCAGTTGCGGCCGAAGGCGGAAAAGCCCCACCCGATGGACCGGACCGCCTGTGGGCGCTGCGGCCCATGCAGGTAGTCGGCGTAGCCACCCGCGTAGCCCTGCCCGCCCGCGTAACCGTAGCCCGGGGCCTCATGCTCGCCGGGGAAAGCGGAGCCGAAATTCGGGTTGTCCTCCGGGTGGTTGGTCGGCTCGTAGCGCGGAAGGTCGCCGAAGGATTCGTTCGGCGACTGCCCGTCGCGCGGATCGTTCGGGGTGGTCATGGTGGGTCCTTTCTGACAATCATCAACTGAATGCGGCGGGAACTGGCTACCCAGTGACGGTATCATCCATCCGGCCTGCGCGTTCCATCTGTTCCGAAAGAGTGTCCCAATAGTTACCGGTTTGAGCCCTAGCCCGGCGCCATGAGTAGAATTAGCTGCGACAATGGCTAATACACACAAGGACCCGCAAGACCCCCGCTCCGCGCGCGACAACTCTCCCGCTGCGCCCAGCCACGACGATCTTTACGCCCGGTTGGCAAACGTGCGCAGCGCCGACGAGCGTTCGTTCCGGCGCCGTCTGAAAAAGGCGCGCTCCCCGCACGCGTTGTCGGCGATCTCCGCCGACATCGACGCCGCCGAAGAACGCGTGCGCGGCATCGACCGCCTGGTGCCGGAAATCGTCTACCCGGATAGCCTGCCGGTTAGCGCCCGCAAGGACGACATCGCGCAGGCGATCGACAACAACCAGGTGGTCATCATCGCCGGCGAGACCGGCTCCGGCAAGACCACCCAGATCCCGAAGATCTGCCTCGAGCTGGGCCGCGGCCGCCGCGGGCTCATCGGCCACACGCAGCCGCGGCGCCTGGCGGCCCGCACGGTGGCCGAGCGGATTGCCGATGAGCTGGGCCAGAAGATAGGGCAGACCGTTGGCTACGCCATCCGCTTCGACGACCAGGTCTCCAAGTCCACCGCCGTCAAGCTAATGACGGACGGCATCCTGCTAGCAGAGATGCAGCGCGATCGCTTCCTCAACGCCTACGACACCATCATCATCGACGAGGCCCACGAGCGCTCGCTGAATATCGACTTCCTTCTGGGCTACCTCAAGCGGCTGCTGCCCAAGCGCCCGGACCTGAAGGTGATTATTACCTCGGCGACCATCGATCCGGAGCGTTTCGCCCAACACTTCGCCAGCTCGGAGGGCCCCGCGCCCATCATCGAGGTCTCCGGCCGCACCTACCCCGTCGAGATCCGCTACCGGCCCCTGGAATTCGAGGCCGGCGGCAAGGTAGTCGACCAGGATCCGCTGGACAGACTCATCGAGGCCCTGAACGAGCTCATGGCCGAAGGCGACGGCGATATTTTGTGCTTCTTCCCCGGCGAGCGCGACATCCGCGACGCCATGGAGGTCATCGAGGCCAAGAAGTGGAAAGGCGTGGAGGTCATTCCCCTCTTCGGCCGCCTGTCCAACCAGGAGCAGCACCGGGTCTTTAGCCCGCACTCGGGCCGGCGCATCGTGCTGTCCACCAACATCGCGGAGACCTCCCTGACGGTGCCCGGCATCCGCTACGTCGTGGACACCGGCACCGCGCGTATCTCACGCTACTCCACGCGCACCAAGGTCCAGCGCCTGCCCATCGAGCCCATCTCGCAGGCCAGCGCAAACCAACGCTCCGGACGCTGCGGGCGTGTGGCCGACGGTATCGCCATCCGCTTGTACTCGGAGCAGGATTTCCTCTCGCGGCCGGAGTTCACGGACCCGGAAATCCTGCGCACCAACCTGGCCAGCGTTATCCTGCAGATGGTCTCCCTGCGGCTGGGCGATATCTCCCGCTTCCCCTTCGTTCAGCCGCCGGCGGACAAGGCGGTGCGCGACGGCATCGCCCTGCTCAACGAGCTCGGCGCCTTGGGCACGGCCGACAAGAACGGACTGCCCACGCTGACCAAGACCGGCGCTACGCTGGCGCGCATCCCGGTGGATCCGCGCATGGGCCGGATGCTAGTGGAGGCCCACAAGCTGGGCTGCCTGCACGATGTCATCGTCATCGTGGCGGCCATGACCATCCAGGACGTCCGCGAGCGCCCCTTAGAAAAGCAGGCCCAGGCCGACCAGGCGCACGCGCGGTTCAAGGACAAGACCTCGGATTTCTTAAGCCAGCTCAAGCTATGGGACTACATCAAAGACTCCCGCAACGAAAAGTCCGGCAACGCCTTCCGCAAGCAGATGAAGGCGGAATACCTGCACTACATACGCATCCGCGAGTGGTTCGACCTGGTGCGCCAGCTGCGCGAGGTAGCCAAGCAGCTCAAGTGGACCGCACAGGAATCCGGCAAGCGGGCCGATAACGCCATCCACCAGGCGCTGCTGTCCGGCTTGCTGTCCAATGTCGGCGCCCGCGACGGAAACTCCAAGGAGTTCCACGGAGCTCGTAACACGCGCTTTATGGTCTTCCCCGGCTCCGCGCTGGCGAAGAAGCCGCCGGAGTTCGTCATGGCCGCCGAGCTCGTGGAGACCTCCCGGCTGTGGGCGCGCGATGTCGCCCAGATCGATCCCGCCTGGGTCGAGCGCTTGGCCTCCGACTTGCTCAAGCACAGCTATTCCGACCCGGTCTGGTCCACCAAGCGGGCCACGGCGATGGTCAAGCAGAAGTCGACGCTCTATGGCGTGCCGGTGGTCCACGACCGCTCGGTGCCTTACCACCGCGTCGACCAGGCCGCGGCCCGGGACCTGTTCATCCGGCACGCGCTCATCGGCGGCGAGTGGAATACCCACCATTCCTTCTTCCACGACAACGTAGCAAAGCTCGACAAGGCGGCCGAGTACGAGGACAAAGCCCGCCGCCGCGGCCTGGTAGCGGACGAGGACGCCCTCTTTGCCTTCTACGACGAGCGTCTGCCCGCCAATATCACCAGCGGCAAGTACTTCGACTCTTGGTGGAAGAAGGAGCACCGCGCCCACCCCGCGCTGCTGGACTTCGATCCGGAAGCGCTAGTCAATGACGACGATAACCGCGTGACCGAGGAGGACTTCCCCGATACCTGGCGCGCAGGCGACGTGCAGCTAGACCTGTCGTACCACTTCAGCCCTGGCGATCCCATGGACGGCGTGACCATCCAGGTGCCGGTGCCCATGCTAGCCGGCCTGGACACGACCGGCTTCGATTGGCTGGTGCCGGGCCTGCGCTTAGAGCTGGTCACCGAGCTCATCCGCAGCCTGCCGAAGGCCCTGCGCCGCACGGTGGTGCCCGCCCCGGAGTTCGCGGCGCGCGCCTTGGACAAGCTGGTCCCCTACGCGGGCCCGATCACGGAGGAGCTCGCCGATGTCCTGCGCGAGCTCGGCGGACAAGGCATCAACGCCGTGGATTTCCGCCCGCAGTCGCTGCCCGACCACCTCTGCATGAACTACGCGGCCATCGATAAGCGGGGCAAGGTCATCGACTCCGACCGCGATCTCTCCGCGCTGGTGCACCGCCAAGCCGGCTCCATCCGCTCCTCCGTGGCCAAGGCCAGCCGCACCTCCTCCTCACCCGCGGTGAAGGAATGGCACGCCGATAACCTGGGCGATATCGACGACGAGATTCACACCACGGTGGACGGCCACGAGGTCACCGCCTACCCGGCGCTGGTCGCCACGAAAGACGGAGTCGAGGTCAAGGTCCACCCCACCAAGGCTGCGGCCGATGCCGCCATGCTGACCACGACGCTGACCTTGCTCATGCGGGAAATCACCGTCAACCCGCGCCCCATGGTCAAGGGCCTGCCCTTGCAGCAACGCGTGGCCATCGACAACTACCCGCACGGCGGCGCCGAGGGCTTGGTCTCCGACGCCCGCGTGGCCGCCATCCGCGACCTCATGCTGGAGGCCGGCGGGCCGGTGCGTTCCCCGGAGAAGTTCGACCAGCTGCGCAAAAAGGTTGCCCCGGCGGTTCCCGGGCGCGTGCGGCAGATGGTCGTCGCCATCGCCCCGGGCCTGGTCGAATACGGCCGCGTCACCGACGAGCTCAACAAGTGGACCGGCCCGGCCATTGACGACCTTCGCGCCCAGCTGGATTTCCTGCTTCCCCCGCAGGCGATCACGAAAAACGGCATCGAGCACCTGCGGCACCTGCCACGCTACCTGCAGGCCGTGCGCATCCGGCTGGAGGAGATGAACCTGGATCCGGACAAGGACGCGGACCGCCAGGACGAGGTCGAAGAGGCCAAGGCCTACCTCAACAATCGCCTGCGTTCCCTGCCGGCCGGCCGCTCCAAGACCAAGGCGGTACGCGAAATCTACTGGATGATAGAGGAACTCCGAGTCTCCCTGTTCGCCCAGCGCCTCGGCACCGCGCACGCGGTGTCCCTGCGGCGCATCCAAAAGGCGGTCGATAAGCTGGCCTAGCGCCGCAGCGGGAGCCTAAAAACTGCTGCGGTCGCGGCGCTTGATCAGGCGGATCTCCGACTCGAAATCGTCCGCACTGTCGAAGGATTTATACACGGAGGCAAAGCGCAGGTACGCCACCTCATCGAGGTCGCGTAGCGGATCGAGGATGGCAAGGCCAATATCGTTGGCGTTGATCTGGGAGCTGCCGTGGCTGCGCACGGTCTCCTCCACCTCCTGGGCCAGGCGCTTGAGCGCGTCGTCCGAGACGTCGCGGCCCTGGCAGGCTCGGCGCACGCCGCGGATCAGCTTGTCGCGGCTGAAAGGCTCGGACAGCCCGTTGCGCTTGACCACGGACAGCACGGCCTTTTCGACCGTGGTGAAACGGCCCCGGCACGAAGAACACTCGCGCCGGCGGCGGATGGACGCACCCGCGTCAACGACGCGGGAATCAATAACGCGTGACTGCTCGTGGTGACAAAATGGGCAATACAATGTGGCTCGCTCCCCATATCTTTCTAGCTTTCCCGCTCAATCCGCTACAGCAGATAAAGCGGATGCGCTACCAGTCTACTGCGCCGGAGCGCGCCTCAACCGGGCGGGCGAGCCCGCTTACTAGTTCAGGGTGGCTTGCTGGGTCACGGCGCTATACGCCGTGCCCAAGGAACCGGCCGTATCCGTGCCGTCGACTAGGCCCATGCCCGCCGCCAACGTGCCTAGGAAGACGGCAAATCCGAACACAGCACCGAGCGCGTAGTTCCCCTTCTGGCACGCCTGCTCAGAGGCAGCGCCGCGCAGCTGCCCTGCGAAATCCTCGGCGCTAAGCGCGTGCTGCGAACGACGGTCTGTTCGATTATCTAGCGTGAGGGTTCGAGAATAACGCTCACTCGTGCCGGCCGGGCCGCCTCCCGGCCAGCCGGCGTTGGGGTTACGGCTTCCGGGAAAGCGGGCGGAAGGCTCCCACACCGCGGCCGCGGGGACCACGGAAGGCGCGAGAGCACCGGAGCGGTAAGCTGCATATTCGGTGTTAGCAATACGGCGGTCATCAAATGCGAGAGTCAAAGTAATCTTTCCTTTCTTTGGTGCCACCGAGTCTAAATCTAGACCCCGACATGGCTCCGACTTTCCTTCGTTCGAATGTTCGAATTAGGTTCTGTGTTCGATTTATAGCAAGCTTCCCAGAATTTGTCTAGCGCGCGGTCAAAGATCTCGAACATTTGTACTTTTCGTGCTAGAAATGAAGGTAGGAATTTACGCGGGCCCGCAGCGCCTGTGACCGACTATCCGACCTGCCAACCAACTTGGAGAGTTAAAGACCATGGCCCGACCCAGCAAATCCTCACAGAAGCCCACCCTGGACTCCTTGAGTGTCCGCCAGCGGCGCATCCTCGAGGTCATTCACGACGCCGTGCTCCTGCGCGGCTACCCGCCGAGCATCCGTGAGATCGGTGACGCGGCCGGCCTCCAGTCCACATCCTCGGTGGCCTATCAGCTCAAGCAGCTGGAGGAAAAGGGCTTCCTGCGGCGCGATCCCAACAAGCCGCGCGCGGTCGACGTTCGCCACCTCAACACTGAGAGGGAAGACGCGAAGACCGAGAAGGCCAGCAAGTCCGCCGAGCTCCCCCAGACCCCGCCGGACGCGGGCCAGGTCAGCTATATCCCCGTCGTCGGGCGCATTGCCGCCGGGACCCCCATCACGGCCGAAGAAAACATCGACACCTATTACCCTATGCCGGACGAGGTCGTCGGCGGCGGGGACCTCTACATGCTGCAGGTCGTAGGAGACTCCATGCGGGACGCCGGCATCCTCGACGGGGATTGGGTCATCGTCCGCTCGCAGTCCACGGCCGAGGAAGGCGACTTCGTCGCGGCCCTCCTAGACGGCGAGGAGGCAACCGTCAAGGAATTCCACCGCGACTCCACCGGCGTCTGGCTGCTGCCGCACAATGACGCTTACTCCCCCATCAACGGGGACGAATCAGAAATCATGGGCAAGGTCGTCTCCGTGATGCGCAAGCTTTAATTCCCTGGAACATCCCGCGTTATTCCCCCTTTCTGAGGTAATCAGGCATGCAAACTCTCACGCCGTGCGTGTGATCCCGGGTCCGGTTTGTCCGATCTACCTCAAGAAATACCCAAGCAACCCAAGAATCGGACGCTTGGGTTTTTCTGTTTGTGTTTGCCCACGCGGTTTTTCTGGGACAATTTGAGTAGACCCATTTCACCGTGTGCGCTAGCCCATCAGCGTGCGTACCCACGGACCGAGGAGAACTACCCCCATGTATGCAGAAGAACGCCGTCGGCAGATTGCGTCCCTCACCGCCGTCGAGGGACGCGTCAATGTGACGGAACTCTCCCACAAATTCGACGTCACCGCAGAAACCATTCGCCGCGACTTGGCCGTTTTGGACCGGGAAGGCGTGGTGCACCGCGTCCACGGCGGCGCAGTGGCCTCGCAGACCTTCCAGACGGCCGAGTTCACCCTCGACACGCGCTCGCGCTCGGCCACGGGGGCGAAGTCCGCGATCGCCGAGGCCGCCCTCGAGTTCCTCCCCGAGGCCCCGGGCAGCATCTTCTTGGACGCCGGCACCACCACGAATGCCTTAAGCGACCTGATCGCCGCCAGCACGCTGGCTAACCAGCTGTCCATCGTGTCCAACAGCCTGCCCATTGCCCTGTCCCTGGCTAATAACGGCATCAAGGACGTCCAGCTGCTGGGCGGTACGGTGCGCGGCATTACCCAGGCGGTAGTCGGTGACACAGCCCTGCGCACCATGGCGCTGCTGCGCGCCGACGTCGCCTTCATCGGCACCAACGCCCTGACCCTGGACCACGGCCTGTCCACAGCGGACGCGCAGGAGGCGGCCATCAAGGCCGCGTTCGTCACCAACGCCCGCAAGGTCGTTGTCCTGTGCGACTCCTCCAAGCTGGGCAACGACTATTTGGTCAGCTTTGCCAAGCTGTCCGATATCGACGTCGTCATCACGGACTCGGCGGCACCGCAAAGCTTCGTCGACGCGCTGCGAGAGCGCGAAATCACGGTCGTGACCGCCGACGCTTAAAGAAGGCCCTTCCCCTCCCTTCCCCACAAACCAAACAACCGGCGCAGGCCCGCAACTTAAAAGCGGGGCCTGCGCCGGTTATGGTGGTTTTCGGCGACGTTTAGTTGTCCGCCGCGGGGCGGGACAATTCCTCGATGAGCTCGCGGACCTTCTCGCGGGCCTCAGAGGGGCCTTCGCAGGACACGGCCGCTGCTGCGATCTTCTGGCAGTCCTCAAGGCTCAGCTCGGCTAGCTGCGCGCCCACGCCGGCAACGGCGGTCGAGGAGGCCGACAGGGAGTTAACGCCCAGGCCGGTGAGCACCGCAGCGAGCATCGGATCCGCGGCGGCCTCGCCGCAGACGCCGACGGGGACGTTGTTGTCGCCGCCGACCACGCAGGTGTGCTGGATGAGCCGCAGCACGGCCGGCTGCCACGGGTCGGTCAGGTACGCCAGCTGCGGCGACAGGCGGTCCGCGGCCATGGTGTACTGGGTCAGATCGTTCGTGCCGATGGACACGAAGTCGAGGTGCGGCATGATGGTGTCTGCCATCAGGGCAGCGGCGGGGACCTCAACCATCGCGCCTGGGATCAGGTTGCGCTCCCGGCACAGGCCGGCGAACCAACGGGCCTCGTTCGCGGTAGCCACCATCGGCGCCATGACCCAGGTCTGCGCGCCTTCCGGGCGCTGCTCGGCAGCCTGGGCGATGGCATCCAGCTGCCGGGTCAGCAGCGACTCGTTGTCGCGGGCGATACGCAGGCCGCGCACGCCGAGCGCGGGGTTCTCCTCGTCATCGAGGGTGGCGTAGCTAATCGGCTTGTCCGAGCCGGCGTCCAGGGTGCGCACGACGACCTTGCGGTCGCCGAAGGCGTTGAAGACCTTGGCGTAAATTTGGGCCTGCTCGTCGACACTCGGCTCCTCCGAAGCGTTGAGGAATGACAGCTCGGTGCGGTACAGGCCCACACCCTCGGCCTGGGTGCCGGCCGCCAGCCGCGCGGCGTTGCCGTCGGCAACGTTGGCCAGCAGCTGCACGCGGTAGCCGTCGTTGGTTTGCGCCGGGCCTTCCCACTGGGCGATCTTGGCGGCCTTGGCCTGGTACTCGGCCACGGCGGCCCGCGAGCTTTCAGAGTCCGCGCCGGTCTCGACCAGCCCGCGGGAACCGTCCACGAACAGCCACTGACCTGCGGCAAGCTCGCGCAACTTCGCGCCCGTGGCCACTATGCACGGGATGTCCAGCTGGCGCGCGATGATGGCGGTGTGGCTGGTGGGCCCGCCCAGCTCGGTCACTAGGGCCTTGATCCGGTCGATGTCCAGCGTCGCGGTATCCGCCGGCGCCAGGTCGTCGGCCAGCAGCACGGCCTCGCCCTCGACGTAGGGCAGGCCCGGCTCGTCCTCGCCGCGCAGCTCGGCGATGACGCGATCGCGCACGTCCTTCAGGTCCGTGGTGCGCTCGGCCATGACGCCGCCGGCGGATTCGAACATCGAGACAAACTTGTCCGTGGCGACGACGACCGCGTATTCCGCGCCATTGCCGCCGCGCACGTTCTTGCGCACCGTCTTGTGCCAGCCCTTGTCCCGCGCCATCGAGGCAGTGGCCTTCAGGACCTCCGCCGCGTGGCCCTCAGCGCTTGCCGCCCGGCCGTCGAGACGCTGCGCGACGGTTTCCGCGGCCTGTTGGAAGCGCGCAAACTCGGCCTCGCGCTGGTCTTCCGCGACGATGGCCTCGCCGGACTGCGGCAGCTGCGGGCGGGGACGTACCCACACCGCGGGAGCGTAGGCGGCGCCGGCCACCACACCGGTGCCCGCGATGGTGCCCCACTGTCCAGCTTCGTTGGCCGCAGCGCTCGCCGACGTGGTGTCCGCCAAGCTGCCAGTGTTGTCGGTTTTGGTCATCTAAAACTTCTCCCTACGGCTAAAGACTAAGTAGACAAGATCGATACACGCGTTGTGAAGGCAATCCTACTCAGGCTCGCCAGTACTCACTAGAAACAAATACTGCAGCTCTTCCGGAGCCGACCCGGGGACGCCTCGGCCCCGCAGAACAAGACTCGGGGTGGCCCTAGAAGCCTCCGCAAGAGAACAACTTTCCGCCTAGTCTACCGAGACCCACGGAAAACCACATATACTCATTGACATACGGGCATAGTCGGGCAACAATACGAAGTAAACGTCTGCAAACGTTGTCACGCGTTACAGCTCGTTGACATTGACCCCTCGACCACTCGGCCGCGACCCGCCGCCTAGTCCCACCCCGCCCTGGGCCCTGCGCCGGCGGTTAAGGACAACTACCGTGAAACGCGGAACGCATGGTCGAAGCGCCCGCCGGAGGAAGCCCACCCACCATGATTTTGACCCTGACCCCTAACCCCAGCATCGACGCGACCCTATCCCTCGATGAACCGCTGACCACCGGGCTGGTCCACCGCGCCCGGTCCGTCTCCCAAGTCGCCGGCGGCAAAGGGATCAACGTCACCCACGCCGCCTACCTGGCGGAGCACCCCACCGTTGCGCTGTTTCCGGCCGGCCCCTCGGACCTTTTCCTCTCCCTGGTCGAGGAGGCCTCCCTGCCCTACGAGGCGGTACCCCTCGACCAGACCATCCGCGTGAACACGACGATCACCGACCCGGCCGGTGACACCACCAAGATCAACGGCCCCGGCCCCTTGGTAGGCCCGGAGGTCCAGCAAGAGCTCATCCAGCGCCTGGGTGCCCTCTCGGCCAACGCGGACTGGGTGGTCCTGGCCGGCTCCCTGCCGCCGGGCTGCCCGACCGGCTGGTATTCCTCGCTCATCAAGGCCCTGCGCAGCGCCTCCCCGCAGACCCAGATAGCGGTAGACACGTCTGACCAGCCGATGCTGGAAATCGCCCGTAACCTGGAGGCGGCCGCACCGGACCTGCTCAAGCCCAACGGCTTCGAGCTCGGCCAGCTCGCCGGCGAAGACGGGCTTGCCCTCGAGAAGCAGGCCGCGGGCGGCGATTATTCTGGAGTCGTGGCTGCTGCCCGCTCCGTGGTGCAGCGCGGAGTGACCGAAATCCTGGTGACCCTGGGCGGTGCCGGCGCGGTACTTGTGACCGCGAATGGGGCCTGGGTGGCCACACCCCCGACCGCCGAGGTCGTCTCCACGGTCGGCGCCGGCGACTCGGCGCTCGCCGGTTACCTGCTGGCGCGTACCAATGGGACCAGCCGCCCGGAGTCGCTACGCCAGGCCGTCGCCTACGGCACGGCCGCCGCGGGCCTGGCCGGTACCACCCTGCCCCGGCCGGACCAGATCGACCTGGCGGGCACCACGCTCGACGAACTTGATAGCTAAACGTCCTTTCCCGAAATCCTAAAGAAATGGAGCTGTCTCATGGCTTCTGAGATCATCACCGCCGACCTGGTGGCCCTTGATGCCCACTTCGGTAATTCCGTCAACTCGGTCATCACCGAGCTGGCCACGCTGGTGCACACCACCGGCCGCGCCACGGAGGTCGAAGGCCTAGCCCAACCAGCCATCGAACGCGAGTCGAAGGGACGCACCGGCGTGGCCGGGCAGGTCGCCATCCCGCACTGCCGCTCCACCGCGGTCACCGAGCCGACCCTGGCCTTTGCCCGGCTGGCCGACGGCGTCGACTTCTCCGGCCCGGATGGCGACGCGAACCTGGTCTTCCTCATCGCCGCCCCCGAAGGCGGCGGCAAGGCCCACCTGAAGATCCTGTCCAAGCTGGCCCGCGCGCTGGTCCGCCCCGACTTCCTCGAGCTCCTGCGCACCGCCCAGCGCCCGGAAGAGGTCGTCGATGCCGTGCTCGGCGTGGTCAACGCCGAAAAGAAGCCGAAGAAGCAGGCCGCTGAGTCTGCCGATAGCACCGGGGCACAGGCCGGGGCCACCGCGGTCACCGGTGCCGCTGCATCTCCTCGCACTGATGCCACCGGTGCACAGGAGTCGGCGTCCGGTGCCGCGGTCACGCGTATCGTGGCGGTGACCGCCTGCCCGACCGGTATTGCCCACACCTACATGGCAGCCGACGCGCTGGCGCAAAACGCGGATAGCCGCTCCGATATTGAGCTCAACGTGGAGACCCAGGGCTCCGCCAACCAGGAGCCGCTTCCCGGCAGCGTCATCGAGGCTGCTGATGCCGTCATCTTCGCCACCGACGTCGGGGTCCGCGACCGGGAGCGCTTCGCCGGCAAACCAGTGATCGAGTCCGGCGTCAAGCGCGCCATCAACGAGCCCGGCACTATGCTGGACGAGGCCGTGGCGGCCGCGCAGAACCCAAACGCCCGCAAGGTCAGCGGTACCGCCGCGGCCCAGTCCAACGAGGCCGACGAAGGCGCCAAGTTGGGCTGGGGCAAGCGCATCCAGCAGGCGATCATGACCGGTGTGTCCTACATGGTCCCGTTCGTGGCCGCCGGCGGCCTCCTGCTGGCGCTCGGCTTCCTCTTCGGCGGCGCGGACGTCGCCAACGGCTGGCAGGCCATTACTACCAACTACTCCCCGACCAACCTGCCGGGCAATACCATTGAGGTCGACGGGGCGATGATGGAATTCCAGCGCTCCGGGATGATGCTCTACCTGGGCGCGGTCCTGTTCGCCACCGGCCAGGCCGCCATGAGCTTCATCGTGGCCGCGCTGTCCGGCTATATCGCTTTCGCGCTGGCCGGCCGCCCCGGCATCGCCCCCGGCTTTGCCGGCGGCGCCATCGCCGTGCTGCTGGGTGCCGGCTTCATCGGCGGCCTAGTCACTGGTCTCATCGCCGGCCTGGTGGCCATGTGGATCGGCAGCTGGAAGGTCCCGCGCTGGCTGGGCTCCCTGATGCCGGTGGTCATCATCCCGCTGTTTTCCACCCTGGTCGTCGGCGTGCTGATGTACATGCTCCTGGGTGCGCCGCTGGCCGGCATCATGGAGGGCCTGCAGAACTGGCTGCGCTCCATGACCGGTTCCTCAGCGGTCCTGCTGGGGCTTTCCCTCGGCCTGATGATGTGCTTCGACCTGGGCGGCCCGGTCAACAAGGCGGCCTACCTCTTTGCCACCGCCGGCCTGTCCACCGGCGACCAGGCCTCTATGGAGATCATGGCCGCGGTCATGGCAGCTGGTATGGTTCCACCCATCGCCCTGTCGCTGGCCACGTTCATCCGCAAGAACCTGTTCACCCCGGCGGAGCAGGAAAACGGCAAGTCCGCCTGGCTGCTGGGCCTGTCCTTCGTCTCGGAGGGAGCCATCCCGTTCGCCGCGGCCGACCCGTTCCGCGTCATCCCGGCGATGATGGCCGGCGGCGCAGTGACCGGCGCTATCTCCATGGGCATGGGGGTTACCTCCCGCGCCCCGCACGGCGGCATCTTCGTGCCGTTCGCCATCTCCCCGGTGGGCAGCTACTTCCTGGCGATCATCGCCGGCGTGGTGGTCTCCACCATCTGCGTACTGGCGCTCAAGCAGTTCTGGCCGAACAAGGCCGTGCGTGAGGCCGCCGCGAAGGACGCCGCCGCCCAGGCCGAGCCTGCCGCGGCTGAAAGCACACCCCGCGGCGCTACCGCTTCCGTCGCCGTCGCGCGCACACCGGCGCGGGGCGTGGCACGCGGAACTAGGGCGCCGTAGACTGGGGCAGAAAACAACCGATGAAAGGATTGATTAATCATGGCTTCCAAGACCGTCAAGGTAGGTTCCTCCGTGGGCCTGCACGCCCGCCCGGCTTCCATCATTGCTGACGCCGCTGGCGAGTTCGACGAGGACATCTTCCTCAACCTCGTGGGCGAAGACGATGACGACGAGACCGATGCCGCCTCGTCTCTGATGATCATGGCCTTGGGCGCCGAGCAGGGCGACGAGGTCACCGTCACCTCCGAGAACGCCGAAGCCGTCGAGAAGATCGCTTCCCTCATCGAGCAGGATTTGGACGCCGAGTAAAAGGTCTTAAAGCTGCGGCCCGTAATCTGCAGTAATTAGCAAGGAAATCCCGCCCACGCGGCGGGATTTTCGCATCTTTAGGCGCCGGAACACCAGTGTCTACGGCGCTGCTGCGCCACGCTCGTCCCTGTCTGGGGTTGGCAAGAAGGCAGTCGCACTCGTGCCTAAGAAGACGAGGACAAAGAGCACCCATAGCCCTGGGGGAAGGTAAGGCAGCAGCGCCCCCGGGTACCCCGAGACCGCGACATGGACGGCGACCGTGTACCAGATGCCCACTAGGAGCGCTGTCAGCATGGCAACACAGTACGGAAAGAGGATTGCCCAGAACTCTGCTCGCTGAATCGCGCCTTGGGGACGGCCCAGAAGACGAAGTGGTGAGAAGAACGCATGCAGATTGGCCCGCTTGCCCATCACAGAGACCGCAAGGACCAGACAGATCGCTAGCAGAGTGTAGGCCGCGGTGGGGACGAAGCCGGCGGTTCCGTCGCCGTGGGGCCCGTACATAATCTGGCTATCCATATCCACGTGCCGTACCCAATCCTGCGCGGACTCCACCCGGAGATGATCCGGTGCGCTAGCCGATTCTGCGACCACGGGAAGCCCCCATTCCGGTTTGACCGGAGACTCGCTAGAGATACCGGAGAACGGCACCATGAAGTCTGGGTAGAAGGGGCTGTGGGCTTTCACCGGCGCCGCGGGCGAGAGTAGCTGCCCTATCACGTGGTCATTCGATCCGGCCAGAGAATAGTCAGACGCCTTCTCCATCGGTACGGAGGTCTCCCCCGCGGCTTTGAAGTCCGAAGGCTGCCAATAGACCACCCCACGGCAGTCGTCGCCGATCTCGGCGCATACACCGTCTGCTTCCTGCGCTTCCAGCAGGCGAAAATCTTGGCCAACGACGACTGGGACCGCTTGGAAATTCTGGGAGCCTACGTAATTTGCCGCCCATAACGAGATCTGTGCACCTGTGAAGCCTGCCAGCGGAATGGCCACGAGCGCGGTAGCAAGCCCCACCCTCGAGGTCGTCCCGACGGTTTCGGAGGAGCGGATGCCTAGCGCGAGTGCCGACCATCCGCTCACCTGTTTGATCGCCGCGGCTGCCCAGCGAGCTAGCGCCCGGGCGAAGGGGCCGGCAAGTGCGACAGCAAGGAACGGCAAGGTGAAGACGAATATCAACACGACAGGCCCCGGCGGAGTCGTCACCATGCACCAGATACCCGCGGCAATATTGACCACTGCGAGTACTAGGCCAACCAGCCCCACCAAGGACTTGGACTTACCTACTGTCGCCGCTTCCCGATCCCCGGTTTTGGCCAGGACCTTGTCGACGTTGAGAATCCCCACGCCGAGGAGGTACAGGGGGACTAAGACCAGCAGTGACGACCAGGCAACCTCAATGGGCGAGCCCCAGTGACCTGGCAGCTGCTTGTTGAGCCCTAGCAGAATCACCTTGAAAAACGGCGTCGCCAACACCCGTCCCAACACGACCGCCGAAACGCTTGCCAGAAGCGCCAGGCACGCCCCTAGCAGCAGCAGGTGCCGAGTGAAAAACGCCCTACCTATGCCGAGAATCCGCAGCGCGTGCACGGTATTTCGGTGGTCAGCGATAAAATTCTGATGCGCCAACCGGACCCCGGCGAATGCCGGGATGATCGCGATCAGGCTCATATTCGTCACGCCGGCCTTGAAGTCGCTGCTTCCGCCAGTCGAGAATGCGACGTAAAGGATGGTGCCGACGAGCGTGCCTATTACTACCGCAGCCAGTACGATTCCCCCGATGAAGGGGCGGGCCGTCACCGACAACTCTCTCCGGTAGGCGGCGGTAGGAGTCATGGTCTTCATGAGCTATGCCCCCATCTGCAGCAGCGTTTCTGCCTGCCCGTTGAAAAGCTCGCGGTGGGAGCAATAGACCACTATGGCTCCCCGCTTCGCCGACTGGCGCAGCAAGTCCTCGACCACGTTGACATTCGCGCCATCAAGCGCACTGACAGGCTCATCCATGAGCACTAGGTCCGGTTGGGAAGCTAGTGCCTGGGCCACCGCAACGCGCTGGTGCTGCCCCCGGATAACTCTACCGGCAGGGCTTCTGCGAAAGGCTGCATGCCCAACGTGCCAAGCAGCTCATCCCTGCCCTGGGCGTCGAGACCCCGTCCGGCGACGTGAACTGCCAGCTCGAGGTTCTCCCGGCAGCTGAGGCTAGGCAGGAGGGTCGGTGCCTGTGGTGCGTACCCGACGTGCGCGGCGCGCCACGAGGTTAGCTTCTTGGCCGCGCTCTTTCCGAACCGTTTACCGTCGATGCCTACCCTGCCTTCACTGGGTGAGCGCAGACCGGCTAACAGGTCCAGAACCGTGGATTTACCGCTTCCCGATGGGCCCCGGACTTCGTAAATGCCAGGCCGTGACAACGACAGCGAGGCATTCCGCAGAATATATGGCCCATATTTCGAGTATCGAAAAGAAACACTGTCCCAGTCGATGTGCGACACCGGGTTTTCTCCCTTCCGACAAACACGCGGCATCTCCTGAACCAGGTTCCGGCCCGCGGCGAAACACTCCCTCCGCTAACGGCGGCAGTCAGTTCTGCTTGCACAGGCGGTAGCGCTCAGTAAGCCTCACGGTGGTTGTCATCATGAAAATATAAGAACTTAGTCATACTCTTTTGGCAGACTCCATTCGTACCGGAAAGTCCCCATTGCCCCCCCTTATTCCACCGATATTAAACAGATTTAACGCGAAGTTCACTTCATAGTCACGTGTTTATTGAGCGGGAGCCTAATACTTCGCGTTCTGCCCTTCCCCGACGTAGCCGTAGAGGCGCTTCATGATGGGGTAACCGATGATGATGCCGACGGAGCCCCAGGCTATGCCCTCGAGAGTGACGCCGAAGACGTCGAGAGTGAGGTTGCCGATTCCGGCGATGAGCGCCACGGCGGCCGCAGTCAGGTTGACCGGGTTGTTGAAGTTGACCTTGTTGTCCATCCAAATGCGCACGCCGAGCATGCCGATGAGCCCGTAGAGAACCAGGGTGGCCCCACCCAGCACGCCGGTGGGGATGGTGAAGATGAGCGCGCCGAACTTCGGGACGAATGCCAGGGCGATGGCGGTCAGGGCCGCGACGAAATAGGCGGCGGTGGAATAGACCCGGGTGGCGGCCATGACACCAATGTTTTCCGCGTAGGTGGTGGTGCCGGAGCCGCCGAAGCCGCCGGCCAAAGAGGTGGCCAGGCCGTCGGCGAAGAGGGCATCGCCCGCCAAGTCGTCGAGGTCCCGGTTGGTCATCTCCGAGACGGCCTTGACGTGGCCGACGTTTTCGGCGATGAGGACGACCAGCACCGGCAGGGCCACCGCGATGGCCGAGAGGTTGAACTCCGGGGCGTGGAACTGCGGCAGGCCCACCCAGGCTGCCTCCCTAATGGATTCGCCGGCGGACGGTTCCAAGTTGCCGGTCAGCGCGGCAAAGGCCCAGCCGACTACGACGCCGATGAGGATGGACAGGCGCGAGACCATGCCGCGGCCGGCCACCGTGGCCAGCAGGATGACCACCAGGGTCACGGCGGCCACCAGCGGCTGGCTGGAGAAGTTCGCGGCCGCGTTCGGGGCCAGGTTCAGGCCTATGAGTGAGACGATGGCGCCGGTAACGGCCGGAGGCATGACGGCGTCGATAACGCGCTTGCCCGCTGCCTTGACGATGAGGCCGATGATAATCAGCGCCACGCCCGTGCACAGCACGGCGCCGGCCTGCACGCCAATGCCCTGGGCCTGCGAGGCGGACAGCGGCGCGATGAAGGCGAACGAGGAGCCCAGGTAGGACGGCAGGCGGTTGCGAGTAATCGCCAAGAACAGGATGGTGCCGATGCCGGAGAACAACAGCGTGGTATTGACCGGAAAACCTGTCAGGGTGGGCACCAGCAGCGTGGCACCGAACATGGCCACGACGTGCTGCATGCCAATGCCGATGGTGCGCGGCCAGTTCAACCGTTCTTCTGGGGCGACCACGACCCCCGGGGCGATCTTCTTTCCGTCACCGTGGACGGTCCATCCGAAAATATTACTCACGAGTCTTCATTATGGATCACCTGCGCCAGGCAGGGTTAATCCACGCGAAACTCGGTAAGCTCCGCCGCGACCTGCTGCGGCACGCGGGCGCTTATCCGAGTGCCGTCTCCCAAGTAGTCCTCACTGCGCACCGTGCCCTCCTCGTGGAGGCGGGCCACCACGTCGCCGCGGGTGTACGGCACGAGCAGCTCGACGTCCGCGTCCAGGGTGTTGAGGAAGAGCTCGACCCGGGTGGTCAGCTCGTCGACGCCCTCGCCGGTTTTCGCCGAGACGAAGACCACGTTGTCTCGGTCCAGGGTGTGGCGGACCTCCGCCAGCACCAGGGGATCGGCCTGGTCGATCTTGTTGATCACGATGATTTCCGGCGGCGGGTTCTCCCCCGTCTCCTTGACGATGTCGTAGATGACCTTGTTGACCGCGGAGATCTGCTTGAGCGGGAAGGGATCCGAGCCGTCGACCACGTGCAGCATGAGATCCGCACCCAGTACCTCCTCCAGCGTGGACTTGAAGGCCTCGACCAGCTGCGTGGGCAGGTGGCGGACGAAGCCGACGGTGTCGGTGAAGACCACCTGGCGGCCGTCGCCCAGCTGCGCGCGGCGGGTGGTGGGATCCAGCGTGGCGAACAGGGCGTCTTCCACCAGCACGCCGGCCCCGGTCATCGCGTTGATGAGCGAGGACTTGCCCGCGTTCGTGTAGCCGGCAATGGCGATCTGCGCCACCGTGGACGCGGCGCGGCGGGAGCGCTTGACCTCACGCGCGGTCTTCATGTTCCGCAGCGCCTTGCGCAGGCGGGCCATCTCCGTGCGGATGCGGCGGCGGTCGGTCTCAATCTTTGTCTCACCCGGGCCACGCAGGCCCACGCCGCCGTTGGAGCCGGCGCGACCGCCCGCCTGGCGCGACAGGTTGCCGCCCCAACCACGGGTGTGTGTGTAGAGGTACTCCAGCTGGGCGAGCGAGACCTGCGCCTTACCTTCCTTAGACTTCGCGTGCTGGGCGAAGATATCCAGAATCAGCATCGTGCGGTCGATGACCTTGGTGTTGAGGGCGCGCTCCAGCGCGGTCAGCTGGCCGGGGTTGAGCTCACCGTCGCAGATGACCGTGTCCGCGCCGGTGGCCTCCACGATCTCTTTGAGCTCCTTGACCTTGCCGGAGCCGATGAACGTGCCGGAGTCTGGCTTGTCGCGCTTCTGGTAGATGAGCTCGACGACCTCGGCGCCGGCGGTCTCGGCCAAGGCGGCCAGCTCGTCCAGGGTGGCCTCGACCTCGGCGATGGTGCCCTCGGTCCACACACCGACCAGGATGACCTGCTCCAGGCGCAGCTTTCGGTACTCAACTTCGTAGCCATCCGTGGTGTCCTCGGCGCGGATGGTGGTCTCCCGGGTCACGCTGCGCAAAGCGTTACGCTCTGCCAGATCCATCTCACCGGTGCTTAGTTCCTCGTCCGCGTGCGCGGGCCGTTGCGGCGCGTTATCGCGGAAGGCGTGGGCGAGCAGCTTTTCGTGCTCGTTACTAAATTGTGAAGATTCAGTCATATTGGTACTTATTCTTCCACGTCACTGCGCTAAACCCCAAGTGACACCGGCTAACTGAAGACCGCCGCTTCCGCGGGTGCCGTCTGGGGACAGCGGGCGGGGCCCACGGACGGCCGCCGCGAATTTAAGTGCCGGCACGCGTAAGGGATAGAATATCGACATGACCACGCATGCCAGCCAGTCCGGCCCGACGACCGCGGCCGATACCCCAGCCTCTCCCCAGCAGCCGACCCAGGACGCGCCCGCCGCCCGCGCAGAACAACCGGCCGGGACGGTGCACAAGCTGCCGGAAATGGCGGCGTTGGGCTTTAACTTCGACCGCTGGCAACAAGCCGTCGAGGCGGCGATCGCCACGGATCACCTGCAGGTCACCGGCGAGGTCCGCGGCGGGCAGCTCATCCAGTTCACCGACCCGAGCGGCGCGCAGCTCAACATACTCGCCGTGGAGCCATTTGCCACCTTCGTCGGCTTCAACGCCGTAACGCAGTCCTTCGCCCACGTCGACATGGTCAACGACGTGCTCGCCCACCTGGAGGTCATCGACCCCTTCGGCACGGTGCTGGCCACGGTGACCGCGAACCTCGCCCAAGGCCCGCTGCTGGCGGAGGAAGAAACCCAGCAGTGGCAGCAGGTCAACCTGACCGCCTTGGCATTGGAGACCAGCCGCTACGCCTCCGCCGAGGCCTTTGAGACCGAAACCGGCCAGTTCCCGGCGGTGGCCAAGTCCAGCGGCGCGGAGATCATCGCCTCCGGCTCCGGTGCCCAGGCCCCGACCCCGGCCTTCGAGTTCGCCGGTCGCGTGATGGAAAGCCAGTGGCTGACCAACGAGCTGACCGGCCAGCGCTTTGCCCACGTGGTGCTCGACGGCGCCTTCCCGCTGGATGTTTGCTTGCCCGACGACGCCGGCGAGCTGCCGGAAAAGAACACGGTCCTGGCCGGCTCGGCCCTGCTGACCGCTAGCGTGGCCGCCCCGACCGGCGGCTGTGGCTCCGGCGGGGGCTGCGGGTGCGGCTCCGGCGGTTGCGGTTGTTCCTAGTCGACGGCCGTCCCACACGGTAAGATGACCCTCAAAGTCCAGTCCGTTTATTCGTAGCTTCCGATATTTAACCAGCCCTTCAAGGAGGTGACCCCACCATGCCGCTGCCTTTCCCCCGATCCGCTGGCCAGCGCCGCGCCCTGGCGATCGTTTCGACGATCATCGCCGCCGCCTTCCTCATCGGGCTGCTCAAGGTAGTCGGCTTAGTGGTCGCGCTCCTGCTGGCCGGGGCGGTGTGGGTCATGCTCTCCATGCGCCCGGACGCCCACGAACACCGAGTGCTGCGCTCTTCCATCCAGCTGTCGGCGGAAGACATCACGGACGTCATGAACGAATTCGACCACTTCAGCAACGCCCAGGACGCCGACACCATCGCGGACCGCACCCTGCACCGCCCGGCGCTGCTGGATTACGACTGCGGCGACGAGGCGGTAGAAAACTTCCACTACCAGTACGCCTCTGCGCGCCGCTTCCTCAACCGGCTGAATGCCCGCTTGGCCAGCACGGAGCTAGAAACCCAGGACCTGGAGTCGCTGCTGCGGGTCACCGACCAGCGCGCGCTCGATATCAAGGAGTCCTGGATCAACGCCCGCCGGTCCGCCCAGCGGCTGGGCGCGCGCTATAACAGCGAGGGCCCCGACAACCGCCTGGGCGGCGAGGCCAGCTAGAGGCTGGTCTCCCCGTCCGCGACGATCCGCGACGGGCCGGTCAGTACCGAGCCGCCGTCGGTGATGGTGACCTCCACGGTCCCGCCCGGCACGTGGACGCGCACGGTGCCCTCCCCGCGGCCGGCATCGGCCAGCGCGGCGCGCGCGGCGGCCACGGTTCCCGTACCGCACGAGCGCGTCTCCCCTACGCCGCGCTCGACCACGCGCATGTGCACCTCGCCGTCTGCGGCCGGTGTGACGATCTCCACGTTGACCCCCGCCGGGAAAAACTCCGTGTCCCAGGTCGGGGTTCCCAGCTCCCACTCGGCAAGCTCCACCGGTTCCAGGCCCGGCACGACCGCGGCCAAGTGGGGGTTTCCCACGTCCACGCCAAGGCCCGCTACCCGGTGGGTGCCCACCTGCGCGGTCGAGACCCCTAGCACCTTCGCCTCGCCCATCTGGACGCTGACGGTGGCGTCCGTGGCATCGGCAGCGTGCACCGTCACCTCCTTGGTGCCGGCGCGGGTGCCGACGTTGAAGGTGGAGCCATCGACCAGGCCGTGGGCGCTGAGCCAGTGGGCGAAGACCCGGGTGCCGTTGCCGCACATCTCCGCCACGGAGCCATCCGCATTGCGGTAGTCCATGAACCAATCCTCGCGGTCCAAGCCAGCGGGCACCTCCTCGATCTCGGCGGCCTCCAGCAGCTGCCCGGCGCGCACCACGCGCAACACTCCGTCAGCGCCGAGCCCGGCGTGCCTGTCGCACAGCCGCTGCACGCGCTTTTCGGGCAGGTCCACGAGCTCCTCGAAGCTCGGGATGATGAGGAAATCGTTCTCGGTTCCGTGGCCTTTGCTAACTCGCATGGCACCGAGTCTACTGTTTTGTCTACTGTTTTCCCGACCAGGCCCCAGCCAGCGGGGCTGGGGTGCGCGGGGCGGTGAGGCTACTAGCCCAGGCCTAAGGCCTGCTGGGCCGCGGCGAAGGTGTCGCCGGCCGCATCCAACCAGTAGATGCGCTTGTCCCGGCGGAACCAGGAGCGTTGGTGCCGCACGTAGCGGCGCGTGCCGTAGACGGTCTTTTCTTCCGCCTCATCTAGGGAGAGCTGTCCGTCGAGGTACTGCAGGACCTGCGCGTAGCCGATGGCCCGGCCCGCCGTGGAGTCCGCCCGCAGGCCCATCTCTTTGAGGCCTTCGACCTCGCCTACCAGCCCCTGGGCGAACATCTGCCGGGTGCGCAGCTCAATGCGCGGGTTGAGCCATTCGGCCGGGGCGTGCAGCCCCAGCAGCCGCGTCCCCCAGCGGGGCGGGGCGTTCTTGGGCGGCTGGATGGCCTGGAAGGGCCGGCCGGTCAGCTCGATGACTTCCAGGGCGCGCACGGTGCGCCGCGGGTCTTGGTCCTCGATGGTCTCGGCGGCCTGCGGGTCCCGCTCGGCCAGCAGGTCGTGTAGGGCCGCCGTGCCGATGTCTAGCCGGAGGTCTTCGTATTTCTGGCGGACGTCCGGGTCCGTTGGCGGGAACTGCCAATCATCGACCAGAGACTGGACGTAGAGCATCGACCCGCCGACCAGGATGGGGGTCTTGCCTCGGGACTGGATGTCTTCCACGTCGGCTATCGCCGCGGCCTGGTAGCGGGCCACGGAGGCGGTCTCCGTGACGTTCCAGACGTCCAGCTGGTGGTGCGGGATGCCTTCGCGCTCTTCGACAGAAAGCTTAGCCGTGCCGATATCCATGCCGCGGTACAGCTGCATGGAGTCGACGTTGACCACTTCCCCGTCGAGTGCGTGCGCCAGGGCCACGCCGAGCGCGGATTTGCCGGAAGCCGTCGGCCCCACCACGGCAATGGGGGTTGGCAGCATCAGTCCACCTCCCAGCGCGCGAGGTAGCGCCCCACACCCAGGGAGTCGTCCGCGGCGATGAGCTCCGCCACCCGCAGGCCCCAGCGGGAGGCGGACTCGGCCAGCTCCAGCCAGAGCGCCGGCTCGACGATGCCGGCCTCGAACAGGTGCCCCGCGTCCCACGCGTGCGGGGTGGTGCTGCCTCCTCCAAGCAGCTCGCAGCACCACTGGTGCGCCGCGGCTGCTGCGGGCAGCTCGGCCAGCGGGGCGCGGCTGTCTAGCCCGGCGCTGCCGTCGACGACCACCACGGTGATGGCCTGCGGGTCGGGCGTGCCGAGGTGCTCGCGCACGGCCCGCACCTCTACCCCGTCGACGGACTCTGCGACGTAGCGGGCCACCAGCTCCGCCAGGTAATGCCCGCCCGACACCCGGACCTGCGGCGCGCCCCAGGCCGCGAAGGAGCCGGCGTGTTCGGTACACCAGCGCGGCGCCTGCGAGCAGACCACGTCGACCGGCACGCGGGCGTGCTCGGCTAGGGCGTGCGCGCGAAGCGTGGCTACCGCCTGCCCCAGCGCCGCGCGGGCGTGGTCTAGCAACTGGGACCCGGCGGCATCGCTAGGCGCGAGTTCGCGCACCAAGGCGGGGGAACCGGGGATTATCACGAAGGTAGACATACGCGGATAATCTTAGCCGCTGGCGGGGGCTGCCCCACAGTTCACCCGGCCGCCTGGGAGTCCGCACGTGGCGGGTGAATACCGGGTAAAGTAATGAATCGGCACTTCGCGCTTTTTAAGGGCGCGAAATCGCATACTCCCGTAGAAGGCAGCCGTGTCGCGCGGCGGCGATTTTTGCACAAGGATGGTGTTTGACTCATGGCCCCTCAATCACAGGTACCGCACCCCGGCAACATGCCGAAGCCCGGCCCTCGGCCGCAGGCCCCGAAGCCGGGTCAAACCCCGCAGCCCGGGGCTCAGCCGGCAGCGCCGGTAGCACTGTCCCAGACGCCGAAGTCCGACCCGACCAAGTGGGGCCGGGTGGCTGCAGACGGCACCGTCTACGTCACCACCGGTGACGGCGAGCGCGCCGTGGGCTCCTGGCAGGCAGGTACGGCCGCCGAGGGCCTGGCCCACTTCGGCAAGCGCTACGACGATCTGGCCACCGAGGTCGAGCTGCTCGAGGCCCGCCTCAAGGCCAACCCGCAGGAGGCGGATTCCATCAAGGACACCGCCGCCACCCTGCGCGCGGACCTGGCCACCGCCGCCGTGGTGGGCGACCTGGACGCGCTGGACAAGCGCCTGGCCGCCATCATGGACCACTCCGCCGCCGCGCGGGAGAAGGCCCAGGCCGACAAGGCCGAGCGCCGCGCCGCGGCCATCGCGGAGAAGGAAAAGCTCGCGGCTGAGGCCGAGGAGATCGCGGAAAACTCCACCGAGTGGAAGGCCGCCGGCGACCGCATCCGCGCCATCCTGGCCGAGTGGAAGACCATCAAAGGCATCGACCGCAAGACCGATGACCAGCTGTGGAAGCGCTACTCCCGCGCCCGCGACGCCTTCAACCGGCGCCGCGGCTCCCACTTCGCGGAGCTGGACCGCTCCCGCGCTGCCGCCCGGAAGAAGAAGGAAGAGCTGGTCGAGCGCGCCGAGGCACTCCAGAACTCCGCCGACTGGGGCCCGACCGCCCGCGCCTACCGCGACCTGATGCAAGAGTGGAAGGCCGCCGGCCGCGCCCCGCGCGACGTGGATGATCGCCTCTGGGCGCAGTTTCGCGCCGCCCAGGACCACTTCTTCAACGCCCGCAACCAGGTCAACGCGGAGCGCGACAAGGAATTCGCCGCCAACGCCCAAGCCAAGGACACGCTGCTGGCGGAGTACTCTCCGCAGATCGACCCGGCAGCCAACCTGAACACCGCCAAGGCCAAGCTGCGCGAGCTGCAGGAAAAGTGGGAGGAGATTGGCTTCGTCCCGCGCAACCAGATCCGCGAGTACGAGGACAAGATCGCCGAAGTCGAAAAGCGCGTCTCCGACGCCGAGGAGTCCCAGTGGCGCCGCACCGACCCGGAGGCCCAGGCGCGCGTGGATCAGTTCCGCTCCCGTGCGCAGGACTTTAACCAGCAGGCGGATGCGGCCGCCGCCACGGGCAACACGCAGAAAGAAAAGAAACTGCGCGACCAGGCCGAGCAGTGGGAGCAGTGGGCCCAGACCGCCGCCGCGGTACTGGATGAGCAGTAGTACCCGTGCCTGATTTCCCCCACCTGCACCTGGCCCACCTTGCCGCTCCCCGCACCAGCGACGGCCGTCCGGTTACCCCGGGCCAGCCTGCGGTATTCACCGAACCCAGCGATGCCATCCGGACGCTGAGCTTCCTGTCGAACCTGGCCGCCCAGGAAGCCACCGGGGATCCGGCGGCCTCCATGTCCGCGGAGCTGGCGCTGCACGCGCTGTGCGGCACCCCGGAGATGCTCACTGACCTTTTCGCGGTTGTCTCCGGCCCCGTTCCCGTGGGTGAGCTCTCCCCTCTGGGCTACCCGCTGCTGGCCAGCACCGGTGAAGTCCCGAAACTCGACTACGTGGGCTTCATCCAGCTCAGCCGCCCGCAGCTCGAGGATTTGGACAACGTCGAGCTCGACTGCGTGTTGGACGCGGGCTACCTCCCTCTGCCGGGCAACCCGCTGGAGCCGGAGGCCGCGGATTTGTTGGCCTGGATGCTGGATACCGGCTGCGAGCTCGCTCAGCGCCTGGGCCGTGCCCGCGTGCTCACCGGGATGATGCACACGCCGGACGACGAGGTCCTGCCCACCTCCCTCGCGGAGGTCTTCACGCGCAGCCGGTTTAGCCGCCGGCACGCCGAGACCCAGCTGGTCACCCGCATAACGGCGGCGGGCGGCCAGGCCACCCCGGACTCCCCGGTTCTCCCGGATCTCGCGAATCTCCCAGGTCTCCCCGGCCTGCCCGAGGGTTGGCAGTTCGCTGCCTTCCACAACTACGACCTGCCCGCCGATATCGAGCCCCAGGTCGTCGAGCTTCTCACGGTAGCCTCGCAGGACGCCGACTACGGGGAGATGACCGTCAAGCCGGTAGCCTGGACTGCCGACAGGCTCGACGAGGCCCGCCGTCGTGTGCACGAGCGCCGGTCCGAGACCGTCCTCGTGGCGGCTATCGATGCCACCGGGGCCAGCCGCCGCGTGCTCAGCCTCGCCGAGTGCGGCCGCCACCACGGCGGGCACGCGGAGATAGCTGAATGGACGCTCATGGTCACCGACCGGGATTGGCGCCGCCAGGGGCTGGCCACGGCCACCGCGCGGGCCGCGCTACTTATGGCGCGAGATTTCTGGCCGGAACTTAACCGGGTCTACGGCTCCGCCGCGCTCAGCGACGTGCCCTCGCGGGCGCTGCACGCGCGCCTGGGCAGCCAGCCCATCGCCGTGACCACGGCCTGGCAGCGCGACCTGTAGTTTCGTTAGTTCCGCGGCTGGCCGGTCCCGTTGGTCTCGCCGTGGGTGCGGCGGTAGCGGGCCGCGGCCTGCTGGCGGCGGTCATCGACCAGCAGCGGGTTGCTGTCTGGGTCCACGGTGGCGCGGATGCGGTTTTGGACCTGTCCGACCTCGTCCATAGTCCCGGCCGCCGCGCGAGCGCGCTCCTGGGCCTCCTGTTGCTCCGGGCTGCGGCGCAGGGCCACCAGGCAGTAGGCGATAAAGGTTAGGCCGCAGGCGACGACCCCGCAGACGGCGCCGATGCCGACCCCGTAGTCCTGGGAGCCGCGCACCCAGAACATGAACAACGAGACCGCGAAGGCCACCGTCGCCATCATCCAGCCGGCCAGGCCGAATGCGGCCCGGCGGGTAATCAGCGTCAGGGTGGTCAGCACGCCCACACCCAGGGTCATCAGCACGGCGAAGACGTATTCCACGATGGAGATCTCCACCTCACCGGACTGCCCGGTCAGCACTTGGAAACCGCGGACCGGGCCCGCGTGCGGAAGCAGCAGGTAGGCCACGAACAGGGCCACGGCCACCCAGAGGGTGACGATATGGCCGCGTAGGTCCATCGTGCGCGCCGCGCGCTTTTCCGCCGCGGCAGCGGCCTGCTTCTCTTTGCTGTTTTCAATATAGAGCAGCGGTTCCGGCTGCTCTACTTCCGAGCTGGAGGATGGCGTTTCCGGGCGATTTGAATCAGTCACAGTCTTCGACCTTACTCGGTTTGTTTAGCAGCACCCGCCATTAGCGGATGCCGGGGTTTCGGCCGGCCGCCCCACCGACGGCAGCCCCAGGCCGACGCCAACAGGCGCCGTGGTCGGGGTCTGGCCGGCGGCCGACATGTCGCCGGCCTTGGTGCGGCGGTGGGAGCTCACCCCGGCGTCGGCCACCAGGAAGAAGGAGCCGGAATCCGTCACCGTGGTGTGCACGACGTCGCCGGGGCGGATTTCATCCCGGATGTCGTTCCCATCGCCGTCCACAGCGGCGAAGTGGACCAGGCGGCCGTCGCGGGCGCGCCCGGACAGGCGGTGGGTCTGGTCGTTCTTGCGCCCGCCGGTGGCCTGCACGAGCAGGTTCACGTCGGTGCCGACCAGCTGGGCGTTTTCCTCGGCCTGGATGGAGTCCTGCAGGGCCACCAAGCGCTCGAAGCGGTCCTGGACGACGTCCTTAGGGATTTGCTGTTCCATCTCCGCCGCCGGGGTGCCCGGCCGCGGGGAGTACTGGAACGTGAACGCGGAGCTAAACCGCGCCTTGCGCACCAGCTCCATGGTCTCCTGGAAGTCCTCCTCGGTCTCGCCCGGGAAGCCGACGATGATGTCGGTGGTGATCGCCGCGTGCGGGATCTTCTCGCGGACTTCATCCAGGATGCGGAGAAACTTCTTCGTGCGGTAGGACCGGCGCATGTCTTTGAGCACCTTGTCCGAGCCCGACTGGAGCGGCATGTGCAGCTGCGGGCAGACCGCCGGGGTCTCCGCCATGGCGTCGATGACGTCGGAGGTAAATTCCGCCGGGTGCGGGGAGGTAAAGCGCAGGCGCTCCAGGCCCTCGATCCGGCCCACCTGGCGCAAGAGCTTGGAAAACGCGTACTTGTCGCGCGGCAGTTCCGGGTCGGCGAAGTGGACGCCGTAGGCGTTGACGTTCTGGCCCAGCAGGGTCACCTCGGACACGCCCTGGTCGACCAGCGCCTGAACCTCGGCGAGGATGTCGCCGGGCCGGCGGTCCTCTTCCTTGCCGCGCAGCGAGGGCACGATGCAGAAGGTGCACGTGTTGTTGCAGCCGACGGAGATGGACACCCAACCGGAGTAGGCGGACTCGCGCTTGGCGGGCAGCACCGAGGGGAACGCCTCCAGCGCGTCGACGATTTCGATCTGCGCCTTGTCGTTGTGGCGGGCGCGCTCCAACAGCGTCGGCAGCGCGGACATGTTGTGGGTACCGAAAACAGCGTCCACCCAAGGCGCGTTGGTCAAGACGGTGTCCTTGTCCTTCTGCGCCAGACACCCGCCCACGGCGATCTGCATGCCGGGGTGGTTCTCCTTCGTCTTCTTCAGCGAACCCAGAGTACCGTAGAGACGCTTGTCGGCGTTCTCGCGCACCGCGCAGGTGTTGAAGACGATCAGATCCGGCTCCACCTCCTGCGGGGCGGCCACGTAACCGGCGTCCTCCAGGAGGCCGGAGATACGCTCCGAGTCGTGCACGTTCATCTGACAGCCGAACGTGCGCACCTCGTAGGTGCGCGGGTTTTCAGTCATGGGGTTAGTCACGCCGGTTCATTTTAATGATCAACCAGGCCATTTCATAACTGCCCGGGGCCTAGGCTTCCAGCTCGGCCTCGCGCTCGGCCAGCGCCTTCTTCGCCAGATCCAGCGAGTCAGATTCCCGGAAACCGCGGCGGGCCAGCACGCCGACGATGCGGCGTAGCGCCTTGTCCCGCTCGTGCCTATCTGCCGGCACGGCCTTCACGCCGCGCGCCTTCTTTTGCGCCAGCGACCAGGCCATCGCACGCTCGTCGGCGGCGTCAATCTGTTCCAACGCCACCTGACGCTCCTCGGCACCCACGCCCTTGCGCTGCAGCTCCTGGTCCAGCACGCGGGCGGATTTCCCGCGGGCTTGGTGGCGCTGGCGCACCCACTCGCGGGCGAAGGTGGCGTCATCGACAAGCCCCACCCGGGACAAGTCATCCAAAACGTCCGCGACGACCGCGGGGTCGAATTCGAGTTTCTCCAGACGCTGGGCGAGCTCTTGCCGCGAGCGGGAGCGCTGGTCCAGCAGCCGCAAAGCGCGCTCGCGGACCTTGGACTTGGATTCCTCGGCTTCTTTATCGAAGAGATCGGTCTCGCCGCTGCCGCGCACGTAATCGTCCAAGGCGCGCTGCAGCCGCGCGATCTTGTCCGGTGATGGCTGCGGCATCTACCTAGTCCTGGTCGTCGTCGTCAAAGTCGACGTTCGGCACCAGGCCGACCGACTCATCCGTAAGGTCATCATCGGCACCCGGCACGTCCATGGCGACTTCCTCGCCCGCGTTGGCGGCGTCGGCGCCCACGCCCAGCTTGTTGAAGATCTTCTTCTCGATCTCGTTGGCCAGGTCCTGGTTTTCCTTCAGGAAGTTGCGGGCCTTCTCCTTGCCCTGCCCCAGCTGGTCGCCCTCGTAGGTGAACCAGGAGCCGGACTTCTTGATGAAGCCGTGCTCGACGCCCAGGTCGATGATGGAGGACTCACGGGAGATGCCCTCGCCGTACATGATGTCGAACTCCGCGATCTTGAACGGCGGGGAGACCTTGTTCTTGACGATCTTCATCTTGGTGCGGTTACCGATGGCGTCCTGGCCGTCCTTCAGGGTCTGGATGCGGCGGATGTCGCAGCGCACCGAGGCGTAGAACTTCAGGGCCTTACCGCCGGTGGTCGTCTCCGGGGAGCCGAACATGACGCCGATCTTTTCACGCAGCTGGTTAATGAAGATGGCGGTCGTGCCGGAGTTGTACAACGCGCCGGTCATCTTACGCAGTGCCTGCGACATCAGGCGGGCCTGCAGGCCGACGTGGCTGTCGCCCATTTCGCCTTCGATTTCCGCCTTCGGCGTCAGCGCAGCCACGGAGTCCACCACGATGATGTCGATGGCACCGGAGCGCACCAGCATGTCCGCGATCTCCAGCGCCTGCTCACCGGTATCCGGCTGAGAGACCAGCAGGTTGTCCGTGTCCACGCCCAGCAGACGAGCGTATTCCGGGTCAAGGGCGTGCTCGGCGTCGATAAAGGCGGCAATGCCCCCGCCCTTCTGGGCCTCCGCGATGGCGTGCAGGGCCACCGTGGTCTTACCGGAAGACTCCGGGCCGTAGATCTCTACCACGCGGCCGCGCGGGAAGCCGCCGATGCCCAGCGCGATATCAATGGCGGTGTTGCCGGAGGAAATCGCCTGGATGGGCGGGCGGTTGTCATCGCCCAGGCGCATGACCGCGCCCTTGCCATAATCCTTTTCGATCATGGCCATCGCGGCGTCTAGCGCCTTCTTGCGGTCATCCGCGCTATTTCCGGTGGCTTTAGCGGACTTCTTCTTAGCAGCCATGGTTCTAACTCACCTTTTCTTTAACAAGTCTTTTGGGCTTGAGTACTTAGAGCACTTCGCGTTTATAACTCAGCGCACGGATAAACCCGCGGCCTTAACTTTTAGACTCCGCCGGCTAGCCGGTAGGTTCCCGCGCGCTGGCGTATACACCGTAGAACCTAATACCGCCGACGGACACCGCCCCCATAGTACACGCACGCCTGTTCGAATTTCGAATGCGGCACGCCGCCTGCGGATCATTTGGTCGGATAGTCCACGCCCAGTCGGCGCTCTTCCGGGACGCTGAAATCGTCACACAACCTGTCCCAGACTTTGCCCGGATCGACGCCGCGTTCGATAAGCGCGTCCGCGGTATCCCCGAGCCCGGCCAGGACATGCGAATGGGAAATCCAGGCGGCCTTTTCGGCCCCGAATTCGTCCGTAATAAGCTGGGTGTACTCCGTCAAACGCATGCCCGCCATTCTACCGCGTTATATCCGCGGTCAACCAACCCGGCGGGCGTACAGAAAGACGTTTGCCCTTCTCACTATAAGGGGCCCTAACGGGGGTACCCCTGTCCTGCATGAACACTGTTCAAAAGCGCCGGTTTCCTGCAGAATGCCAATTCGCTGCTAGGGTTTTCGGGCATGAAGAAGAATACTCTGGCCTCCGATCTGGCCTACGTGGCGGTCTTTACCGCCCTCGTCATTGTCCTCGCCTTTGTCTCCGTCCCCGTCGGCACCGCCGGCGTCCCGATCGTTTTGCAGAACGCCGCCATCATCCTGGCCGGGCTCGTCCTGGGCGGCAAGCGCGGCCTGGCCGTCGGCCTGCTCTTCCTCTTCCTCGGGCTAGCCCTGCCGGTACTGGCCGGCGGCGGCACGACGCTGCGCGCCCTGGCCGGCCCGACCGTGGGCTACATCATCGGCTACGTGATCTCCCCGTGGGTCGCCGGCTCCATCGCCTACCGCGCCCCGCGCGCCAAGGGCGCCCGCATCGGCATCTTCATCCTGGCCGGCTTCGTGGCCCTGCTCATCCAGTACGTCTGCGGCGCTATCGGCCTGATGGTCCGCTCCGGCCTCTCGCTGACCGAGGCCACCGTGGCCCAGTTCGCCTTCGTCCCGGTGGACTCCGCGAAGCTCGTCGTCGCCATCGTCATTGCGTACGGCGTGCATGCCGCCTTCCCGGATCTCATGGGCGCTACCAAGCGACGAGCAGACCGCCGTGCCAACAATTAAATTCGACCACGTCGGCGTCACCTACGACGAGACCGAGGTCCTGCGCGATATCTGCCTCGAGCTTAACGAGCACCGGATCGGCATCATCGGCGCAAACGGCGGCGGCAAGTCCACCCTGACCCGTCTTATCAACGGACTGGGTGAGCCGACCAGCGGTACGGTGACCGTCGACGGACTCGACGTCGAAGAAAACGGCAAGGAGCTGCGCAAAAAGATCGGTTTCGTATTCTCCGACGCCGAAAACCAGATCGTCATGCCGCAGGTGCGCGACGACGTCGCCTTTTCCCTGCGCCGCTTCAAGCTGTCGAAGGAGGAGCGCAACCGCCGTGTCGACGCCGCCCTCGAGCGTTTCGGGCTGACGGACCTAGCGGAGCAATCCCCGCACACCCTGTCGGGCGGGCAGAAGCAGATGCTGGCACTCGCGGCCGTACTCGTCATCGACCCCACGCTGATCCTCGCCGACGAACCCACTACCCTGCTGGACCTGCGCAACCGCGACCGCATCCGGCGCGAGTTCGCCAGCCTGGAGCAACAGCTCATCGTCGTCACGCACGACCTGGATTTCCTCAACGACTTCGACCGGGTCATCTGCGTCGACGACCACCAGGTCGCCGCCGACGGCCCGCCGGCGGAGGTCTTAGGTTTCTACCGCGACCTCATGGCGGCCCGCCCGCTCTAAGGCAAAGGAGTCAACGCTCGTGCGGCGCAAAAACATACCGCTGAATGTCTACGTCGATAAAGACACCATCGTCCACCGGCTCTCTCCCTCGGTGAAGCTGGCTATCATCATCGTCTTTATCTTGGTCACCAGCATCTTCATCAAGACCATCCCCTGGGCCCTAGCCGCGGTTATCGTAGGCGCTATCCCCTACGCCCTGGCCCAGGTCCCGCCGTCCATCATCGCCAGCCAGCTCACCCCGCCCTTGTTTATCCTCGTGCCGCTGGCGGCCTTCCAATGGTGGTCGCGCGACTTCGAGTACGCGGCAGTGATGTTCTTGACCATCTTCGCGGCGATGGAAGTCGCCTTCCTGCTCACTCTCACCTCGACGGTGGACGAGATCATGGAGTCGATGGAGCGGACCCTCGCTCCCCTGGCGCGTTTCGGCCTTCCCGTGGAGACCATCAGCTTGGCGATGTCCCTGACTATCCGACTCATCCCGCTGATGTTCGAAACCGTCGGCGAGGTCTTGGACGCCCGCAAGGCCCGCGGGGCGAACATGTCCGTGATGACCTTTGCCACCCCGGTGGTCATTCGCTCCATCCGCCGCGCCCAGGCTATGGGCGAGGCGCTGGCCGCCCGCGGCGTCGGCGATTAGCGCCCGCAACGCAGCAAGCCCCCCCCCCAGCCGCCCTGTTCGGGATGGCTGGGGGCTTGTGTCTGTCAGCGGGCGCTGATGCTAAGAACAGTAGCTAGTGCGGATTACTCACCGCGCAGCTCGCGCAGGCGGGCCTCCACGGCGTCGTTGCTGACCTCCGGTTGTGCTGCCTTGCCGGCCTCCGACTGGGCGTTGCCGCTGGTGCTCTGGCCGGACTCAATCTGCTGCTTCTTCTGGCCCGACTCGACCGGCTTGGAGTCGTTCATCTCGGCGCGGATCTGCTCCAGACGGGAGTGGCCGGCCAACTGCACGCCGGCCTGCTGGACCTCCTGCATGCGGGACTCGACGGAGTTCTCAGCCAGCTCGGCCTGCCCCAGAGCCTTGGAGTAGCGGCGCTCGATCTTGTCGCGGACGGCGTCCAGCGACGGGGTCGAGCCGTTGGACAGCTCGTTCATGCTGCTCAGCGACTCGGAGACCTTCTCCTGCATCTTAGCCTGCTCCAGCTGGCTCAGCAGCTTGGAGCGCTCCGCCACCTTCTCGCGCAGCGCCATAGCGTTGCGCTCGACGGCCTTCTTGGCCTGGTCTGCCTGCTGCAGGGCCTGGTCGTGCAGCTTCTTGGTGTCCTCGACGGACTGCTCCGCGGTCACCAGCTGCGCGGCGAAGGCCTCAGCGGCATTTTCGTACTCGACCGCCTTGGTTTCGTCGCCGTCGGCGCGGGCCTTGTCGGCCAGTTGCAGGGCCTGCTTGGTGTTGCCCTGCAGCTTCTCGATCTCGCCCAGGCGGCGGTTCAGCTGCATTTCCAGCTGGCGCTGGTTACCGATGACGGCCGCAGCCTGCTGGGACAGTTCCTGGTGCTGGCGCTGAGCGTCCTCGATGGCCTGCTCGATCTGGACCTTCGGATCGGCGTTTTCCTCAATCTTGGAGTCAAACAAAGCCATCAGGTACTTCCAGAGTTTGGAAAATGGGTTAGCCATGAGCCAAGGGCCTCTTTTCTTTAAACATATCGATTGCTCAGTAGTGCTTCGACCCACCATCGTAGCGAAAATAGCGGGCACACGCTGCCAATAGGCGGCGTCAAGGGGAGCTAAAGCTCGGAGGCAGCCGGGGCGGTCTGCGCCAGTTCTTCATCCACCGACGGCAGCGCCATGTAGCCGGCGGCCTCGATGAGTACATCGGCCACCGACACGTCGAGGGCGCCGCAGACCGCCGCGAGCATCTCGGAGGAAACCTCCTTGCGGCCGCGCTCGAGCTCGGAGAGGTAGCCCGGCGAGACGTGGGCGACCGCGGCGAGCTCGCGCAGAGTCACGGACTTGTCCGCGCGGAAAGCACGCAGGCTCAAGCCCAGGGCCTCCCGCAGCAACGGCTCGTTTAACGGCGCGGCATGGGAACGGGTGGGGGTATCCAGCAGTGCGGTAGTAGTGTTCATCACTAGTTCCAACGACTCAGTAACATACTTTGTTCCCTATCGGCGGGGAAAAATTCGAATCTTTTCCACAGCCACGGCAAGCGTCTCGGCCACTGTCCTGGTCCGAATCTCGTCTCGGGTACCCGAAAGGCCAGCAGGACCGCCCACTTGCCAGGAGCGCTGGGAGCCATCCGGGGCGGCAAGCCCCGCCCAGACCTCGCCGACCGCGTGCCCGTCCTGCGGGTCGGGCCCGGCCACGCCGGTCAAGGCCAGGCCCCAGTCGGCGCCACACCGCGCCCGCGCCCCCGCAGCCATCGCCTCCGCCACTGACGCGGAGATAACAGTGTGCTCCGCGATCAGCGCGGGGTCCACGCCGGCCAGCGTGGTCTTGAGTTCAGTGGCGTAGGTGACCAGTCCCCCGCGCAGCACCGCCGATGCCCCGGCGACCGTGGCGAGTGTGGCCGCGCCCAGCCCCGCGGTCAGGGACTCGCACCAAGCGACGGTCTCGCCGCGCTCCTTCAGCGCGGTCACCATCTCACCGGCGGCGGGGTTTGGGCCAGCAGGACTAAGCATTGTGCTTCCGGGCATCCGCCAGATACTGCACGCCCGTGACAACCGTGACGGCCATGGCAAGGAGCATGACGGTCAGCGTCGGGATATTCATCCAGTCAGGCAGCGGGCACAGATACATGGCTACAGCCAGCGACTGCAGGACGGTCTTGAGCTTACCGCCCTTGGAGGCCGGGACCACCAACCCGCGTCGCAGCATGACCATGCGCCAGATAGTGATGCCGAATTCGCGCACTAGGATGACCACGGTGATCCACCACGGCAGCACCCCGATGATATTCAGACAGACCAGCGCCGTGGTCATCAGCGCCTTGTCCGCAATCGGATCGGCAATCTTGCCAAAGTCCGTAATGAGTCCCTTAGCCCGGGCGATGTCGCCGTCGAGCTTGTCCGTAATCATCAGCAGGGCGAAGACAGCAAACGCCCACCACTGATGCTCAGCCAACACGAGCCAGGCAAAGACCGGAATGAAAAGGATTCGCAGGCTAGTCAGGATGTTGGGCAGGTTCCAATTGGAGGGCTTCTCCCCGCCGCGCTTCAAGCCCCCGCCACCGTTGTGCGCTGGGCCGGGGTTGGATGACCTAGATCCTGGTTGACTCACGCCTACAATCTTACCTGCTTTAGATAGTTTGCTTTTCTGCCACGGCCCAAACGGGGCCCCACCGGGCAATCAGCGGGGCGGACAAAGCCAAAACTCCGCGAGTTCAGGGAGCAAGTCTCACCCAGGGCTAGATCGGGGACCGATCTAGCCCGCAGGAAAACCGCCGGGGCGGACGCTAAAAAACTAAGATGACAGCATGAAGTATTTCGCCACCTTTTACGACTACGCCCCCACCAACCCGCTCGTGTCGGAGCAGCGCCCTGCCCACCGCGAATTCATCAACAGCCTGCACGAGAGGGGCCTCATTGTGGGCTCCGGCCCCCACCCGGATTCAGCCGGCGGGGCGCTCATCATCCTGCAGCTAGACGACGACGCACAGGTCGCCGACGCCATCAAGATCATGGACGACGACCCGTTCCACACCTCGGGCGTGGTCACCCGCCGCAGCTTCCGCGAGTGGAACCCCGTCACCAAGATTTTCTAGACTGCGTGTTCTCTTATCCCGGCGCCGCAGCTACACGTGCGCAACCAGATTCCCATGAGCAGCGTAGATACAGGCTTTCGAAAGATCGTGCTCGGGACGATCGGATGGGGCGGTGCGCTAGCGCACCGCCCACGATGGTCGGGTTTAAGGCAATTCGGAGCTGGCGACCTCGTCGGCCTTGCCGATGAGGTCGCCGCGCCTGTCGCGGACGATCTTGTTGCCTTCCTCGTCCCAGTCGTAGTGATTGTGTGAGACTTTGATGCCGCCTTGGGCTTCGTCGCGTTTGTTCTTCCAGATGGATGCCAACACCGTGATGACGAGCACGCCCACGATGATGATCAGCGACCAGATGGTGGAGACCTCCGGCACCGGGACGTCGTCGCCGCCGTTGATGAACGGCAGGTTGTTCTCGTGCAGGGCGTGCAGCAGCAGCTTGACGCCGATGAAGCCCAGGATGATGCCCAGGCCGTACGGCAGGTATACCAGGCGATCCAACAGGCCGTCGAGCAGGAAATACATCTGGCGCAGGCCCATCAGGGAGAAGGCGTTGGTTGTAAAAACCAAAAACGCTTCCGAGGTGATGCCGTAGATGGCCGGGATGGAGTCGAAGGCGAACATGATGTCAATCAGGCCGATGGCCACCAGCGCCACGAACAGCGGGGTCAGCGCCAGCTTGCCCTTCTTGGGGCCGGATTCCTCGCGGTGGATGAGCTTGTCGCCGTGGTAGCGCGGGGTGACGTGGATGGCCTTGCGGATCATCTTGATGACCGCCATGTCGTTCGGATCGGTCTCCGGGGCGTCGCGAACCTCGTCCACAATCAGCTTGATGGCGGTGTAGAGCAGGAAGATCGCGAACAGGTAAAACACGTCCGACCACGCGGCGATGACCGCGGCGCCCAGCAGAATGAAGACCAGGCGGAAGAGGAGTGCCAGCACGATGCCGATGAGCAGCACCTTCTGCTGGTACTTCCGCGGGATCTTGAACGCGCCCATGATCAGGGCGAAGACGAAGAGGTTGTCGACTGACAGGGCCTTCTCCGTCACGTAACCGGTGTAGTACTGCACGGCGTGCTCGTGGTCCCACAGGACCCAGATGACCACGCCGAACAGCAGCGCCAAAGCGACGTAGAAGCCGGTCCACAGACCGGATTCTTTCAGTGTGGGCTCGTGCGGGGTACGCACGTGCGAATAGAAATCAAAGACGAAAAATCCGAGAATGACTGCGCCAGTTAGCAGCCAAATCCATACGGGTACACTCATGGCACTTATCCCTCCGGTCGTTGCAGCAAAAATTGACCGGAGGTCTCCCCCGCCCGGGCACCCGGGCCGGCGCGACCGGGAGCGGGCAGTGTGTGCTGCCGCTGCCGTGTTGACGATCAGCGCCGAAGGATGGGGTACTCCCCTCCAAGACTCGCTTAATCCTACACGAGTCGGCCCGCCGGGGCCTAAAACGCCCCCGACGACGGGTTATAGGTTGCCTGTACGGTGCGGGTATCTTCCCCACCGGCAGGTGCCCCATCCGGGTTGGTTTCCGCCTCACCGGCGGCACCGGCAGCTTCCTGTTGTGCCATCTCCTCCTGCACCTCCTTGGGAGCGTCAGCCGGGTCAGCGCCCTTGATGTACCACAGCATGGTCTCGAGCTCCTCCGGCTTGGTGAGCACCTCGCGGGCCTTCGAGCCCTCCGAGGGGCCCACGACGCCGCGGGATTCCATAAGATCCATCAGGCGGCCGGCCTTGGCGAAGCCGATGCGCAGCTTGCGTTGCAGCATGGAGGTGGAGCCCAGCTGGGAAGTAACGACGAGTTCGACGGCCTCCAGGAGGTCGTCCATATCCTTTCCGATATCGTCGTCGATTTCCTTCTTCTTGCTATCCTGCTTCTCCTCGGTAACGCCCTCGGTGTAGTTCGGCTGGGCCTGTTGCTTGGCGGCATCGACCACGGACTGGACTTCCTCGTCCGTGACGAACGCGCCCTGCAGGCGCTGCGGCTTGCCGGCGCCCTGCGGGATGAACAGGGCGTCGCCCATGCCGATGAGCTTTTCCGCCCCGCCCTGGTCCAGGATGACGCGGGAGTCGGTCAGCGAGGAGGTAGCGAACGCCAGGCGGGACGGCACGTTGGTCTTGATGAGCCCCGTGACCACGTCGACGGACGGGCGCTGGGTGGCCAGGACCAGGTGGATGCCGGCCGCGCGGGCCTTCTGGGTGATGCGGACGATGGAGTCCTCGATCTCCTTCGGCGCAGTCATCATCAGGTCCGCCAGCTCGTCGACCACGCAGACGATGTACGGGTACGGACGAACGTCGCGCTGAGAGCCGGCCAGGGCCTGGTACTCGCCGGAGCGCACCTTGGCGTTGAAATCCTCGATCTTGCGCACGCGCGCGGACTTCATGTCCAGGTAGCGCTGCTCCATCTCCTCGACTAGCCACTGCAGGGCCGCCGCAGCCTTCTTCGGTTGCGTGATGATCGGGGTGATGAGGTGCGGGATGCCCTCGTACGGCGTCAGCTCGACCATCTTCGGGTCGACCAGGATGAGGCGCACCTGCTCCGGCGTCGCACGCGTGAGCAGGGAGACCAGCATAGAGTTCACGAACGCCGACTTACCGGAACCGGTAGCACCGGCCACCAGCAGGTGGGGCATCTTCTTGACCGAGGCCGAGACGAAGTCGCCCTCAATGTCCTTGCCCAGGCCGATGAGCATCGGGTCGGTCTGCGCGCGGGTCGCCGGGGCGTCGAGCACCTCCCGCAGGCGCACCATCTCGCGGTCCGGGTTCGGCACCTCGATGCCCACGGCGGACTTGCCGGGGATCGGGGTCAGCAGGCGCAGGTTGTCGGTGGCCACGGCGTAGGCCAGGTTGGATTGCAGGTTGGTTACCTTCGAGACCTTCACGCCCGGGCCCAACTCGATCTCGTAGCGGGTCACTGTCGGCCCGCGGCTAAAGCCGGTCACCTGGGCGTTAACCTTGAACTCCTCGAAGACGTCCGTGATGGCCGCGATGATGTGATCGTTGACCTCGGTGCGCTCCTTCGCCGGAGTGCCCGCGGTCAGCAGATCCGTCGTCGGCAGGTCGTAGTCGCCGTCCTCGGTCGGCGCCGGGGTCGCGGGAGCGGACGCCGCGGCGGGTGCTGCCGTCGGCTCTTCCTCGTCGGCGGCCTTCCCGCTGGCCGGATCCTGACCGGAGCGGGCGATAATCGCCTGGCGCATGGCCTCCCGCGAAGCCGAGACCGCGTCACTGGGCTTCGACTGAGCGCCAGCCGCGCCCAGCGTCGACGGCGCGCCCGCGTCCACGGTTCGCGTGGGCTCCGCTGCCCCGGCATCCTGGGAGGCTGTAAACAAGTCTTCCGGTTCCGGGGTGGCGTCGCGCACGACCGGGATCTCGCTGGTATCCGCCAGCTCGTCGCGCTGATCGGAATTGGCCCCGGCCGCGCGGCCCGGATTGTTCAAAGCAGTAGTCTCCGCCTGCGCGGCGCTCCAGGCAGAAGCCGGGGACGCGGGGGCACCTGCCGCGCCCGCAGCACCATCGGCGCCCGCGGCAGCGACGGAACCTGCGCCCGGGCCCGTCTGCGGAGCCCGCTTCGGCTTGTTGGGCAACAGGCGCCCGGTCGCCCGGCGGGCGGTGGAACGGCGCCCGGTGTTACGGCCAGCGGCGATGTCGTCGATGTGATCGCTGACCTGGCCGTAGGCGTCGTCGTCAGCATCCTCCTCCGCGGCGTCCTTGCCGCGCCGGCCGGAGATCGTGTCAACTAGCAGATCCCACGCCTCGCGCACGGTAATGCCGGTGACCTTCAGCGCGCCGTAGACGATGACCAAAAAGAGCAGGGGCACGGCCACGTAGCCCGAAAAGCCCAGGGCCAGCAGCCCGCCGGTCCAGGCGCCCACGGCGCCGCCGGCGCTCATACGGTCGCCCCACTCGGTGGGGTCGCCGGCGAAGATGTGGATTAGCCCCAGCATGGAGACCACGATGAGGGTAGTGCCGAGGATGATCCGGGGCGGGATGCCGCCCGAGGGCCCGCCGATGCGCAGCATGAGCACCAGAGCCAGGGCGACCAGGGCGACGGGCAGCACGAGCGCGCCCGCGCCGATGACGAGGTGGACCACGGTGGCAATGCCGGCACCGATGGGGCCGGCGATGTCCAGCCACACGGAGGCGCCGATCACCGCGGCCAGGCCCAGCAGGATCAGGCCAACAGCGTCCGGGTTGCCGATGGATATGCCGGCCTCCGCGGTGGACTCTTCGTTATCCAGCGCGTCGTGTTCGTCAATCTCTTCTTCCAATTTCGACCTTTTCGACGGGGTGTCCTCAGGCGTAATTTCTGACCTCTTTCTCTTGGCGCGGCGCGGCCGCTTAGAGTTCTGCTCCACCGGCGCCGCAGCGCCGTCGCTATGATCGTTACCGGCGTTGCCCTCGTCCAGCAAGTCTTCGTCGCTGGGCTTCAGGCTTGCCAGTCCCCGGCCCACGCCGCGGGCGGTGGCCGAAAACATCGCCCCCACCCCGTGCCCGACCGCACGGAAAGCGCTGCCGGTGCGAGGGTGCTCGCTCTCGGCAGCGCTGGATACCGCTAAAGTCTCGGGGGCCTTGCCACGGCCCGCCGGACGCGCCCGCTTGGCCGGCGAAGGTTTGTTGCGGCCAGGGGAGCTACTACGGCGAGACGAGGCATTCTTGACAGACATGCTTGTAACTCTAGCCGCCTATACCCCACTAATCACAGGCGCAACACACATTTCACGAACAAAAGTTGCGGTCAAGCCTACAGGCTAGATTTTACAATCGCGGACTCGGCACCCGAAATTTCCACCTGGGCGGCGTCGCGGCCGTAGACCCACAGCAGCAGCTCGGCCGGCTGCCCGGAGATAGCCACCACGGCGTCGCCGCGCTCGGCCACCCCCCGCTGGTCCGCGGCCACAATCCGTTGGCCGCCAGCCGGGTGCAGGATGACGGGCAGGCGCGACTTCTTCAGCATGAGCGGGGCGAAGCGGCGAAGCGTAGCAGTGAACTGGTCATCCACCGCGGCAGAGAAGTCTCGCGGCTCGGTCTGGCCGTTGGCACGGCGCACGTCCTCGTGGTGGATGAAGTGCTCCGCGAAGTTCGCCTGCGAGTCGAGGGGGAAGAACGGGCTCCACTTCGGCGGGCCCGCGAGCCAGGCGTTGACCAGCTCCACGTAGTCGCGCTCCTTGACCTGCTTGGTCACCTTGTCCAGGTGGCCGCTGAGCGCCGGGATGAACATACCGGCGGCCGCGTCCGGGCGGTGCTCGCGCAGCCAGAGGTGCGCGGCCATGTCGTGGGTAGTCCAGCCCTCGCACAGCGTGGCGGCGTCCGGGCCTAGGTCAATGAGAAGATCGGCTAGTCGGTTTCTTTCAGTACCGGAAAAAGACATGCTCCCCAGCATATCCCTTCACGTCTGAGAAGGGAGCTGGGGAGCATACGTAGCGGTTTAGGCGCTACAGGGATTCGCGGGCGCTGTGGACCTCGTCGTCATCAATCAGCGAACCGTCGCCCGAGGTGGGCACGATGGTCGGCAGGATGACCGGCTCACGCTTGTACTTGGAATCCATGAGCTTGGAGACCTTGCGGCGAACCTTTTGAACCATGCGGTAGGTGTCGTTTTCGCCCTCGGCGGCCAGGTCGTTCATTGTGTTCTCGACCAACTCGGCCACCTCCGGGACCACGGAGCGATCGTCGTCGCTGAAGCCGGTGGTCGCGACCGTCGGGTGCTCCATCAGGCGGGAAGTGCGGTTGTCGATAACACAGGTAATCGAGACCACGCCGCCGGAGCCGAGGTTGGTGCGATCTGCCAGCGTGTCCGCGTCGACCTCGCCCATGTTCACGCCGTCGACGTAGAGGTTGCCAACCTGGATCTGGCCCACGACCTGGGCGCGGCCGTTGTGCAGGTCGACGACGACGCCGTTCTGCGCCAGCACGACCCGGTCGCGGTCGACGCCGGTCGAAATGGCCAGCTCCTTGTTGGCGCGCAGGTGGCGCCACTCGCCGTGGACCGGCATGGCGTTCTTCGGGCGCGCGGCGTTGTAGAGGAAGAGCAGCTCGCCGCCGTAACCGTGGCCAGAGGCGTGCACCTTGGCCTCCTTGTTGGTCACGACCTCGGCGCCAATCTGCGACAGCATGTTGATGATGCCGAAGACGGCTTCCTCGTTGCCCGGGATGAGCGAGGAGGAAAAGACGATGAGATCGCCGTCGCGGACGGTGATCTGGCGGTGCTCCCGGCGGGCCATGCGCGACAGCGCGGCCATCGGCTCGCCCTGGGTACCGGTGGTAATCAGGACCGTCTTGTGCGGGGCCATCTTGGCGGCCTCGTCAATCGGCACGATGGTGCCGCGCGGGACCTTTAGGAAGCCCATCTTCTCCGCGATCTCCATGTTGCGCATCATGGAGCGGCCGTTGAAGGCGACCTTGCGGCCGGCGGCCACGGCGGCATCGATAGCCGCCTGCACGCGGTAGACGTTGGACGCGAACGAAGCGATGATGACGCGCTGGCGAGCGTTGGAAACTAGGCGCTTGAAGGTGGCCGGGATGTCGCCCTCCGAGGCGGAAACACCCGGGATGTTCGCGTTGGTCGAGTCACACAGCATCAGGTCCACGCCCTCGTCACCGTAGCGGGACAGGGCCGGCAGATCGGTCGGGCGGCCATCCAGCGGGGTCTGGTCCATCTTGATGTCGCCGGTGTGGATGATGTTGCCGGCCGGGGTGCCCAACATGATGCCCAGGGCATCCGGCACGGAGTGGTTGACAGCCCAGAAACGCGCGCGGAACGGGCCGTAGGAAACGTCCGACTTCTCGTTGACCTCAACGAACTTCGGCTTCTGGCGGTGCTCCTTGCACTTGGCCGCGATCAGCGCGATGGTGAAGCGGGAGGCGACGATCGGGATATCCGGGCGCAGCTTCAGCAGCCACGGGATAGCGCCGATGTGGTCCTCGTGCGCGTGAGTGACCACGAGGGCCTCCACCTTGTCCAGGCGGTTTTCGATCGGGCCGAAGTCCGGCAGGATGAGGTCCACGCCCGGCTCGCCCGAGGACGGGAAGAGCACGCCGCAGTCAATGATCAGCAGGCGGCCGTCGTACTCGAAGACGGTCATGTTGCGGCCGATCTCGGAGATGCCGCCCAGCGCGTAGATGCGCAGCGAGCCCTTGGCCTGCTTCGGCGGCTCGGGCAGGCGCTTGGTCAGATCCGCGCCCTGCATAGACTTGGGCACGTTACGGCGACCCCGGTTGTTGTTGCGGTTGTTCTTGCCGCCCTTACCGTTGCCGTTGTTTTTGCCATTGCCGCCGTTGTTGCCGCCCCGGCCACGGCCGCGGCCGCCGCGGGAACCACGGGAGCGGTTAGAACGGCGGTTGCCGCCGTTGTTGTTTCCGTTCCCACCGTGGTTGTCGTTGCCCTGGTCGCCGCCGTTGTTCTGATCGTTCTTGTTATCAAAATTGCCATTGTTGCCGGAAGTGTCGTTTCCAGTGTTCTGCGGGGCCTGGAATACCGGCGATGCCGCCTCGTTGGAGGCCGCTTCTTGGCCCGTCGGCGGGCCCGCCTTGCGGGTCACTTTCCGGGCGCGGTTTCGAGATTCAGTCATACTTATAGGACTCCAGCTTGTTGCATATCGCGGCGGAGTTCGGTCAGCTCATCCTCGGTGGGTGCCAGAATAGGCAGCCGTGGATCGCCGACGTCGATACCCTGCAGTCGCAGGGCCGCCTTGGCTAAGGTGGCGCCGCCCAGACGCGCTTGGGCGTGAACGAGCGGGGCCAAAATATTTACGTTTATCTCCCTTGCACGTGCAAGGTTTCCTTCTGAGAAAGAAGTATAAAGCTCCGCAAGAGCCCGCGGGGCAGCGTGGCCGATGACCGAGATGAAACCGCTGGCCCCCATGGCAAGCCACGGGAGGTTGAGCGGATCATCGCCGGAGTACCACGCCAGTCCAGTCTCTTGCATTAGTTGGGCGCCGAGTGGCAGGTCACCCTTCGCGTCCTTCACGGCCGCGACGGTGGGCAGTTCAGCCAACCGGCGTAACGTATCCGCGTGAATCGGGATACCGGAGCGACCAGGAATGTCGTAGACGCAGATCGGCAGATCGGTGGCGCCAGCTACTTCGGTAAAGTGCGCCAGGACTCCCGCCTGCGAAGGCTTCGAGTAATACGGGGTCACGACCAAGAGGCTGTCCGCCCCCGCATTCGCCATGGTGCGGGCAAGCTCTACGGAAGACACCGTATTATTGGTTCCCGCACCAGCGCAAATTCGTGCCCTGTCGCCCACCTCGTCCTTGACGGCCTTTACTATTTCAGTCTTCTCCGCCACGGAGGTGGTGGGAGACTCACCCGTAGTGCCCCCGATGATGAGGGAATCAATGCCGTTGTCCACGAGGTGCGCAGCAAGCTCTCGAGCTCGGCCCAAGTCCAAGGCGCCGTCCTGGTCAAATGGTGTGACCATGGCGACCCCGACGCGGCCGAAGGTCTCGATGCCGGTCTGTGCAGTCATACCTGTGCTCATAGGCGTCAAGGATACCCGCTTATTGATGAGCTGCGGGCATCCGCCCCCGGCATGGCGGTGTTCTAGCCGGCGTAGGGACTGGCGGCCATCTCCGTGCCGTCGGACAACGTGGTGATGTGAAAGTCATCAAAAAGCACGGGCGCCTGCTGAGACAAAAGCCGCAGGCAGGCCACGGCCACCGCACGCAGCTCCGTGTCCGCGTGCTCCGTCGCCCGCGCGGCGATGAACTGCCGCCAGGTGCGGTAGTTGCCCGTGACCACGATTCGGGATTCGGTCGCGTTCGGCAGGATGGCCCGCGCGGCCTGGCGGGCCTGCTTCTTGCGCAACAGCGCATTGGGCTCGTCCTCCAGCTTCTCCTCCAACGCGTGGAGCAGCTCCTCGTAGACGAAACGGCTCTCATCCACCGCGGACAGCAGCAGCCGGGTCAGTTGCTCGTCCCGGGCGATGGGCTCCGGCAGCACGACGGAGGCCCGCTCGGGGTGCACGAAGCGCTGCGAGAGCTGGGAGAAGGAGAAGTGCCGGTGCCGCACCAGTTCGTGGGTGGCCGAGCGGGAGATGCCGCGGATGTAGAGCGTCGCCGTGGCATGCTCGAACAGGCCGGCGTGGCCGACCTCCAGGATGTGCCGCAGGTAGGCGGCGTTGGTGGCGGTGCGCGGGTTCGGCTTGTCGAAGGACTCGTAGCAGGCCCGGCCGGCGAACTCGACCAGCGCCTCGGTGTCGGTAGCCGTGTCATCCGGTTCCCACTCTACCCCGGTGGGGGTGTGAAACGCCGTCGCCGCAATCAGCTCAACCTGCAGGTTACTGACCTCAGCCATGATCTAGAGTCCCAGGTAGGATTCCAGCCCGACAACCAGGCCCGGGCGGTCGGCAATGTTGCGGACGCCGACCAGCACGCCCGGCACAAAGGAGGTGCGGTCGTAGGAGTCCTGGCGGATGGTCAGGCTCTGGCCCTGGGCGCCAAAGATCACCTCCTCGTGGGCCACCATGCCGCGGGTGCGCACCGCGTGGACCGGAACGCCGTCCACGTTGGCGCCGCGGGCGCCGTCCAAGGCCTTTTCCGTGGCGTCGGGCATGGGCCTCATGCCGGCCTCCTGGCGGGCGGCGGCAATGCCCTCCGCGGTGTGCACGGCGGTTCCGGACGGCGCGTCCAGCTTCGTCGGGTGGTGGTACTCCACGACCTCGGCGGTCTCGAAGTACTGGGCGACCTGGCGGGAGAGCACCATGGTCAGCACGGCGGAAATAGCGAAGTTCGGCGCGATCAGCACGTGCCCCGCGCCGGAGGCCTGCGTCCACTGCTTGACCTGAGCCAGGCGGTCCTTGTCAAAGCCCGTGGTGCCCACCACGCAGTGGATACCGTTGGACACGCAGTACTCCAGGTTGCCCATGACGGAATCCGGCGTGGTGAAGTCCACGACGACCTGGACGCCGTTGGTCTTGAGCAGCTCCAGGGAGTCCCCGTGGTCGATGGTCGCCGCTAGGTCCAGGTCCTCGGCAGCCTGCACCGCCTCCACGACGGCCTCACCCACGCGTCCCTTTGCACCCAGCACACCGACTTGAATATTCATCGCGCTACCTTCTTTCCCTTGCGGTCTTTTCTTCCCGCGCCAGCCGCCGCCCCCCGCCCCGCGCGGGGCGGGACGGCGCGGGCCCACCGCCAACCTTTTAAGGCTTTAGCGGTGGAAACGGCTGAAACACGGCTGCGGGCCAAAAGCCCGCGTTCTGTTACCCCGGCCATTCTACCGCCCGGCCGCACGGCTTTGGGGCACTAAACTGGCGCCCATCCGCATGTATATCGGTTCCATTCTGGTCAATGATGTGGCCCACGCCCACGATTTCTACGTTGGCACGCTCGGCTTCCAGGTCAAGGACGACGTCACGCACGGCGATTTCCGCTGGCTGACCATCACCAACCCGCCGCAGCTGGCCGAGGACGGCTCGGTGCTGCCCGGCGCCGGCATGGAGATCATGCTCGAGCCCAAGGGGCGCCCCGCCGCCGGCGAGTTCACCGAGGCACTGCGGTCGGCAGGGATTCCGCTGACGCAGTTCCTCACCGACTCCCTGGACCGGGACTACGCGGAGCTTAAAGACCGCGGCGTCGAGTTCACAATGGAGCCGACCGACGTGGACCCGTCCCGGATCGCGGTCTTCGACGACACCTGCGGCAACCTGATCCAGATCGTGGAGCTCAAGAACTAAGCACCGCTTTTCACAATTAACAACCGCCACACGCGTTTCAGCTAAACTGGGGATAACCCTTACCTACCCAAGGAGATGACTCCCTATGCGCCAGTGGATCTCTACCCTCGCTCCCCTCACGGTGGCCGGCCTCGTCCTCACCGGCTGCGCGAATTCCGATAGCTCCGACAACGCTGACGGGGCCTCCTCCCCCAGCACCGTGACCTCTACCTCGAGCGCCCCCAATAACGACACCGCGGCGGCCGAATCCTCCACGGTCCGCAAGGGCGCGACCGCCCCTGCCGCCGATGCTTCCGACGGGGTGAAGATGCTGGGCACCCCGTCCCTGGACGATGAGCAACACATGGCCCAGGGCGCCGGCGAGCTGGTCCCGGTGCGCGTGCGCACCGCAGAACACGACGGTTTTACCCGTATGGTCATCGAATTTAGAGGTGAGGGCCCCGCCAGCTGGTTCGCCAGCTACACCGACGCGCCCACCCAGCAGGCCTCCGGCCATCCCGTCGAGGTAGCCGGCAACGCCTTCTTGGGCCTAGGGATCGAGCCCACCCCGTGGCCGTCCACGCCGGAGCTGGAGGAACAATACTTAGACACCGGCAGCTTCCCGGGCGCCGGCGTCATCGAAGAGGTCCAGTTCACCAGCGCTTTCGAGGCCCAGTCCCAGTTCGTGGTGGGCCTGAAAGAAAAAGTCCCCTACTCTGTGACGTACATGGATGGCCCGCCGCGCGTGGTCATCGACTTCGCCGGCTAAGTAGGCGGACGTCTTATAAGTAGGCGGGCAACTTCCGGGATTAGTCCTTGCGGCGGCGCACCGCCGGCACGCGGATGATGTCGCTGCCTCCCATGAGCGCGTAGTTGACCAGCACGATGGTCGGCGCGTCATCTGGGACCTCCGAGAGCGGGACGGTCACGCCCGGGCCGTTCTTCACGGTCGCCCCACCCATGATCCCGAAGCCCTCCAGGCGGATGTTGTAGTTTTCCGGGACGCGGATTTCCGAGCCGCCCATGAGGTCCCAGGCGTTGATGACCACGCGGTTCGCGCCGAGGGTGGCCTCGGAGAAGTCCAGCTCGCTGCCGCCCATGATGCTCAAGGCGAAGTGACTGGGCTCGCAGTGCCAGCCGCCGAAGCGCTCCGCCCCACCCATGATGCCGATCGAGAACTTCGAGCCCTCGCGGTTGGGAACCACCACGGGATAGTTGGCGTTGCGCACCGGCGCGGGCGAATCAACCTTGTCCAGGTCGTGGCTTAGCCCCAAATCGCCGACCAGCTCGGTGAGCTGGTCGAGGTAGGTAGCCTCCCAGACGCGCTGGGAGCGATCGTCGAATTCAGCTAAGCTGATCTTGCCTTCGCTGAAGGCTTGGCTGACCAGCTCAGCGGCTGCGTGGCGCTGCTTATCGCCAGCGCGCCGTCGTGGTGTGTCCATACACCTAACGATACAAGAAAAGGGGCCTTCCGGCCCCTTAACTATCGATCGCTACGTCGCTGGAGTATTAGTCCTCGTCGACCGGGACCAGGGAGATCTTGCCCCGGTTGTCGATGTCGGCGATTTCGACCTGGATCTTGTCGCCCACGTTGACCACGTCCTCGACCTTTTCGATGCGCTCGTCGCCACCCAGCTTGGAGATGTGGATGAGCCCGTCGCGGCCCGGGGTCAGGGAAACGAAGGCGCCGAAAGCGACGGTCTTGACGACCGTGCCCAGGAAGCGCTCCCCGACCTTCGGCAGCTGCGGGTTGGCAATCGAGTTGACCTTGTCCAGGGCGGCGTCGGCAGCCTCGCCGAACTCGGCGGAGACGTAGACGGTGCCGTCGTCCTCGATGGTGATGTCGGCGCCAGTCTCCTCCGTGATGGAGTTGATGGTCTTGCCCTTCGGGCCGATGAGCTCACCGATCTTGTTGACCGGCACCTGCACGGAGGTGATCTTCGGCGCCAGCGGGGACATCTCGTCCGGGCCTTCGATGACCTCGGCCATGGTGGCCAGGATGGCGGAGCGGGCATCGCGAGCTTGCTCCAGGGCGTCCACCAGCACGGCGGACGGGATGCCGTCCAGCTTGGTATCCAGCTGCAGGGCGGTGATGTACTCGGAGGTACCGGCGACTTTGAAGTCCATGTCGCCGAAGGCGTCTTCCGCGCCCAGGATGTCGGTCAGGGCGACGAACTTCTCCTTGCCGTCGACCTCGCCGGAGACCAGGCCCATGGCGATGCCGGCCACCGGGGCCTTCAGCGGGACGCCGGCGTTGTACAGCGACAGCGTCGAGGCGCAGACCGACCCCATCGAGGTCGAGCCGTTCGAGCCCAGCGCCTCAGAGACCTGGCGGATGGCGTACGGGAAGTCCTCGCGGGACGGGATGACCGGCAGCAGGGCGCGCTCGGCCAGCGCGCCGTGGCCGATCTCGCGGCGTTTCGGGGAACCGACGCGGCCGGTCTCGCCGGTGGAGTACGGCGGGAAGTTGTAGTGGTGCATGTAGCGCTTCGACTCGACCGGAGTCAGGGAGTCGATGTGCTGCTCCATCTTCAGCATGTCCAGGGTGGTCACGCCCATGATCTGGGTCTCGCCGCGCTCGAACAGGGAGGAACCGTGGGCGCGCGGGACTAGCTCGACCTCGACGCCTAGGTCGCGGATGTCGGTCACGCTGCGGCCGTCGATGCGGAAGCCCTCGGTCAGGATCTTGTGGCGGACGATCTCCTTCATCACCGCGTTGTAAGCGCTGCGGATCTGCTTGGAGGCATCCTCCTCGTCCTCGAAGCGCTCGATAAACTCGGCCTCGACCTGCTCCATGTGCTCGTTGGTAGCCTCGTCGCGCTCCTGCTTACCGGCGATGGTCAGCAGCTTCTCCAGCTTCTTGCTGGCCTTCTTCTCCACGGCTTCGAAGACCTCGTCGGAGTAGGCCGGGAAGAGCGGGAACTCCTGAGTTTCCTTGGCCACGCGCTCGGCCAGTCCGGCCTGGGCCTCGCACAGGGTCTTGATGAACGGTTTAGCCGCCTCCAGGCCCTCGGCCACGGCGGACTCTTGCGGCGCCGGGGCACCTTCGGCCACGCGCTCGGCGACGTTGACGCCGGCGCCGGCCTCGACCATCATGATGGCCACGTCTTCGACGGTCTTGCGGCCCTTCTTGCGCTGGACAATGCGTCCGGCCACGACCATCTCGAACAGCGCGCGGTCGTGCTGCTCGGAGTTCGGGAAGGCCACCCACTGGCCCTCCGGGTGCTTCTGATCGGCGATGAACGCCATGCGGACGCCGCCAACGGCGCCCGAGACCGGCAGGCCGGATAGCTGGGTGGCGGCGGAAGCACCGTTGATGGCCACGACGTCGTAGTACTCATCCGGCGCCTGGGACATCACAGTGATAACGACCTGAACCTCGTTGCGCAGTCCCTTGACAAAGGTCGGGCGCAACGGGCGGTCAATCAGGCGGCAGGCCAGGATGGCCTCGGTGGACGGGCGGCCCTCGCGGCGGAAGAACGAGCCGGGGATCTTGCCCGCGGCGTACATGCGCTCTTCCACGTCCACGGTCAGAGGGAAGAAGTCGAATCCCTCCCGCGGCTGGTTGGAGGCCGTGGTGGTGGCCAGCAGCATGGTGTCGTCGTCCAGGTAGGTGGTCACCGAGCCGTCGGCCTGGCGGGCCAGCTGCCCGGTCTCGAAGCGGATGGTGCGGGTACCGAAGTCCCCGTTATCCAGCGTGGCGATAGCTTCGGTGATACCGAAGTCATCGTCGTTCACATACTCAACAGCGTTGTTAGCGCTCATTAAAGTTAATTCTCCTCATCATCCGGCAATCGTCGATGTCGCCGGTAGTCGTACAACGTTGAATTCACACAACGGTGCTTAATACTACCAGCACAAACGCCGGACCGATACAACCGCGCCCGTTAAAGTCGCGCCCGAAAGCGCACGGCACCGCCGCAGAGGCTGCCGGCGGGGAGGCAGAAGAGGCTAAAGAGATCGCAAAAAGGCGCTGAGCACGGCCGGTGCTCAACGCCTAATGCGACAATCGACGCTGGTAATTAGCGACGCAGACCCAGGCGGGAAATCAGGTCACGGTAGCGGTCGATGTTGGTGGAAGCCAGGTACTTCAACAGGCCGCGGCGACGGCCGACCAGCAGCAGCAGGCCACGGCGGGAGTGGTGATCCTGCTTGTGGTCCTTCAGGTGCTCGGTCAGGTTGCTGATGCGGTAGGTCAGCAGTGCAACCTGGGCTTCCGGGGAGCCGGTGTCGGTCTCGTGGAGGCCGTATTCCTTCAGGATCTCGGCCTTCTTCTCAGTGGTCAGTGCCATGAGATAATCTCCTCAAACATATTTCAGTCCGCATGAAATCAAGCGCCCTCAAAGGCGCCGCCGCAACTGCTGCGGACCGCAGTCACAAAGCTATCCGGAAATCTTAGCTGCTAGCGGCACAAACCACCAAATCACGCGAGCACGCGAGTGAGCCGCTGACAGAAGCCGTCGACAAAACGGTCGGTGTCGACGTCCAGGGCGACTGCTACCCCGGCGTCCTCCCCGATCCGGGATTCGTCCCCGATGGTCCGCCCAATAGTTGGCCCGTCCACGTCGACCTTGAGCGGCATCCGCCGGCAGCCGACCAGGTCAGGCTCCGCGGCGACCGCCACGGCCAGCGGGTCGTGCAGTCCGCACCCGCCCAGGTGGGGCGAGTTTTTCGCGTAGGCGTCGAGGTAGAAATCCACCATGTCGGCATAGGCCACGCTCGCCGCCGTGCCGGCGGCCCGCCAGGCCCGGGTGGTCTCCCGCGTCAGCAGGGTCTGCAAGGTCACGTCGAGGCCCACCATGGTCAGATCCCGGCAGCCACGCACGACGGCATCGGTAGCCGCCGGATCCTGGGAGACGTTCGCCTCGGACCAGGCGGTGACGTTGCCCGGCACGGTCAGGGCCCCGCCCATCATGACGACCGGAAGGCTCGCCACCGCCGGGTCACGGTCCAGGGCCCGCGCCAGCGTGGTCGACGGCCCGGTGGGCACGAAGACGATATCGCCGCTTTCCTGGTGTCGGTGCGCCATACGGACCAAGAAATCCACGGCTGGCTCCGGCTGCGCCTGGCGACTGGGCGCGGGCAGCTCTACGCCACCCAGGCCGTTTGCGCCGTGAATGCCGGCCGAGGCCGCGCTGACCGCAAAGCCCGGTCGCTGCGAACCGACGAAGACCGGCACGTCGTCGCAACCAAGCAGGTCTAAAAGCGCCAAGGTATTGCGCACGCCCACCTCGACCTCGACGTTGCCGTAGGTGCCCAGCACCCCAATGAGCTCGAGGTCCTCGTGGGCCACGGCGAGCGCTAGCGCCAGCGCGTCGTCGATGCCGGTGTCCAGGTCCAGGATGATCTTGCGCACGTACGTGTCCTCCCTCGCGCTAATCCGCGCTAGCTAGCTCTCGCCTTCCAGGAAATAGGTGCCCGGCTCCCACCCGCAGGCCCGCGCGTCTGCAGCCAGCAGCTGGCGGGTTTTTGCCACGTCGTTGCGCATGGCCTCGAGTAGCTCGTCGACGGAGTCGAACTTGACCATGTCGCGGACGTGGGCGGTAATTTGCACGGTCGCGTCGTGGCCGTAGAGATCCGCGCTGCGGTCTAGAACGAAGGATTCCACGGAGCGCTGCTCGTCCCCGAAGGTCGGGTTGGTGCCCACGGAGATCGCCGCCGCGTAGGCCACGCCTGCCTCCATGTTGCCCTCGATGGGCGCGGCGGGCTCGTCGATGGTGAACCACCCGGCGTAGACGCCGTCGGCGGGGATGGCGATGGAATCCGGGAAGTACTGGTTGGCCGTGGGGTAGCCCAGCTCCTTACCGCCGCGCCCGGCCCCGCGGACCACAGGCCCGGAGACTGAGAAGTGCCGCCCCAGCGCCCAGTTGGCCCGGTCGATCTGGCCGGCGGCCAGGAATTGGCGCACCGTGGTCGAGGAGATCCGCACGCCCTCGTCATCGAGCAGCTCAATGACATCGACCGTAAAGCCCATCTGTTCGCCCAGCTCTGTAAGGACGGCCGGAGTGCCGGCGGCGTCGGCGCCGAAGGTGAAGTTCGCTCCCACGACCACGCCCTGGGCATGCAGCTTGTCGACCAGGAGCGACTGGGCGTAGTCCCGCGGGCTCAGACCACACAACTCGTGGGTGAAGTCGATGACGACCACCGCGTCGAGCCCGTAGCGCTCAGCCAGCTGGAAGCGCCGCTGCAGCGTCGTCACCGCCAGCGGGGCGCGCTGCGGCAAGAAGACGGTCACCGGGTGCGGATCGAAGGTCACCATGACGGCCTTGATGCCCTGGGTGTGGGCCCGGCTCACGGTGCGCTCGATCAGCTGCTGGTGGCCGCGGTGTACCCCGTCGAAGACGCCGATGGTGACCACGCTGGCCTCCAGCTGGTCGCTGATGGCCTCCATTCCATACCAAATATCCACGCCCTCTATGCTAGAATATGGCTGCCCATGCCCTAGACTCGAAGGCCATGACGGATCCTCTCGCTAGCTGTGGACTGGTAATTGTGGACAAGCCCGCGGGCATGACCTCACACGATGTCGTGGCCCGGCTGCGCCGCTACTTCGGCACCCGCAAGGTCGGTCACGCCGGCACCCTCGACCCGATGGCCACCGGCGTGCTCATCGCCGGGCTGGAGCGCGGCACGAAATTCCTGGCCCACCTCGTCGCAGCCACCAAGGCCTACGAGGCCACCATCCGCTTGGGCGCAGCGACCACTACCGACGACGTCGAGGGCGAAATCACCTCGCGCGGGACCACCGAGGCGCTCGATGACGCCCGCATCCTGGCCGCCATCCAGGACCTGCGCGGCGATATCATGCAACGGCCCGCCAGCGTGTCCGCCATCAAGATCGCCGGCAAGCGCGCCCACGAGCGCGTGCGCGACGGCGAGGACGTCGAGATCCCCGCCCGCCCGGTGACCGTCCACTCCTTCGAGGTGAACTCCATCACCCGCACCGACGGCTGGATCGACATCGAGTGCAGCGTGGAGTGTTCCTCCGGCACTTATATCCGTTCCCTGGCCCGGGACCTGGGCGAAGCGCTGGGCTGCGGCGGGCACCTGACCGCCCTGCGGCGCACGGCCGTGGGCAATTTTTACTTGGATGACTCCGCTCCGCTGGCCGAGCTGGAGGAATCTCCCCGCCTGTCGCTCTCTCTCGACGAGGCGCTCACCCGCTGCTACCCCGTCCTCGAGGTCACCGCCGACGAGCAGGCCGCGCTCGCGATGGGACAGTGGCTTGAGCCCCGCGGGCTGGAAAGCACGCACGCCGCCGTCGGCCCCGACGGGCGCGCAGTCGCCCTAGTCAAGGAGAAGGGCAAGCGGCTGGCCACCGTTTTCGTCGCGCGCCCGTCCACGCTTTAACGCTTCGCGTCCCCGGCGGCCAGCGGTGCGTAAGGCTAGGCCTTAGGGAAAGCTGATGTCCACCGTCGTGGCGACCACCACGTAGCCGTCCCTGACTATCCAACGCCCGGAGATAAACGGCACGGGGGTCGGCCGAACCAGCAGGTAGGAAATCAGCGTGCCGTCCTCGCGCAGATCGATCTCGGCCTGGTCGAAGCCCAGCCAGCGGTCCGTCATGGGGAACCACGCCTTGTACGTGGCCTCCTTGGCGCAGAACAACAGCCGGTCGGCGAAGGGGATGCCCGCCGCACGCAGCCTCTCCAGCTGGGGGATCTCGCCGGACCGGGCAATCATCGCCAGCACGCCTTCCGGCAGCTGCTCCGCCGGCTCGGCGTCCAGCCCCAGCGAGCGCACCTTGGTGGTGGGCGCCGCCACGGCCGCGCGGAAGCCCTCGGTGTGCGTCATGGAACCGGTAAACCCATCTGGCCACAGCGGCTTGCCGCGCTCGCCGCGCAGGATCGGTTCGCTGCCGGTGTAGCCGGCCTCCCGCAGGGCCTCGTGGGCGCACCAGCGGGCGTCGCCGAACTCGGATTTGCGGACGTTGACCGAACGGGAAACAATGGACTGCTCCAGCGGGTGCAGGCCCTGGAAATTCATCAAGTCGGAGTGCTCCGAGCGGGTCCGCACGTAACAGAACCGGGCGGATTCCGGGAACAAACTTGGCTCTAGCATGATCAGTCCTCCTCGTGCAGCACCGGGTACGGCCACGGCTGCCGGTTGCGGTGGGCATCCCACTGGCGCCACTGACGCGGGTAGCCCAAGGAGACCTCGTGGTGTTCTACCCCATCGACCACGGTTGTGCCCGGCATGTGCAGGTGGCCGTAGACCACCGCGCGGGCGTCGTAGCGCTTGGCCCAGGAGCGGGTATGGCGCGTGCCGCACCACAAGCTGATCTCCGGGATACCCAGCTTCAGCGTCGGCTCCTGGACCAGCGGCCAGTGGTTGACCAGCACCGTGGGACCAGAGATCCGGGACAGACGCTTGATCGTGTAGGCCAGCCGGTCCCAGCACCACCCGCGGATGTCCGCGAAAGGCGCTATGGCGAAGTCGTCGGTCATCACCAGCTGCGCCTCCCGCGCGGCGGCCAAGGCCTCCTCCACGCTGACCCCGGGGCGGCGGAAGCTGTAGTCGTAGAGGGTAAAAAGGCCCGCCACCGTGTGGCCGGCGAAGACTGGGTACGGATCCTCCGGGGTGTAGATGCCTAGGTCCCGGCAGCCGGCGACGAGCGCGTCGTATTTGTCGCGGCCGCGGCACCGGTCCCCGGACCGGCTGAACAGCTCGTGGTTGCCGGGGACCCAGATGACCTCGGCGAAGCGGGACTTTAACTGGCGTAGCACCCGCAGCACGAGCTCGGTGCGCTCCGCCACGTCGCCGGCCACGATGAGCCAGTCGTTAGGGTTCTCAGGCGCCAGACCGTCGATATGGGGCGTGTTCGCCTTGACGGCGGCGTGCAGGTCCGCGACTGCCCACAGGGTGCGTGGCACCTGGTCCTCCTCGTTCTCGCTGTCGGTTCAGTTGGCTGCTAGTGCGCGTCCTCCACCGCTCGGGGCTCAATGACCGCCCAGCGCATGGAGTAGAAACGGTATACCACCGCGATTGTACGCAAGGCGATAAACGCCCCGAGGCCCAACCAAATGCCCAGCAGTCCCCCGTCGGCGGCGTAGGCCAGCCAGATGCCGGGCAAGAAGCCCACCAGGACCGAGCCGATGGTGATGTTGCGCAGGTAGGCGGCGTCGCCGGCGCCCAGCAGGACGCCGTCGAAGGCGAAGAGGATGCCGCCGGCGACCACCATCGCCACCATGACCCACCAGGGACCGCGCATGACATCCACCACGGCGTCCGAGTTGGTAAAGATCCACGGGATGACCCCGGCGCCCAGCGCGAAAATGGCGGCGAGGACGGCGGCAAAGCCGGCCGAGTAGTGCATGATGCGCCCGCCGGTGCGGCGGGCGGCCTGCGCCGAGCCGGCGCCCAGCGCTGCGCCGATAAGTGTCTGCGCCGCGATCGCCAGGGAATCCAGGACCAGCGTCAGGAAGTTCCACAGCTGCAGCATGACCTGGTGCGCGGCCAGGGAGGCGGTGCCGAAACGGCCGGCCACCGCGGCCGCGGACAGGAAAGCAACCTGGAAGCTCAACGAGCGCAAAATGAGGTCGCGGCCCAGCACCAGCTGGCGGCCGATGACCCGCGGGCGGATCTTCCAGGAACCACCGTGCTGCCGGGCCAGCTCGATGAGAAAGAGCGTGGCCACGATCCCCATGCCCAGCACGTTGGCCGCCGCCGAGCCAGGCAGGCCCCAGAGGTGGACGAAGATGGGCACGCAGATAGCCCCGGGGATGACACCGGCCAGGGTGAAGACCAGCGGCTTGCGGGTGTTTTGCACGCCCCGCATCCAGCCATTGCCGGCCATAACCACCAGGGTGATCGGAATGGCCAGAGCCGCGATGTGCAGCCACTGGGCCGCGCGGGCGGCGGTATCCGCGTTGCCGGTCATCCACCACGTGATTTTTTCGGCAAAAAGCCACATGATAACCGCCAGCGCCGTGCCCACGCCCAGCGCGACCCAGGTGGCCTGGATGCCTTCGGCTACGGCCTCGGCGCGCTTGCCCGCGCCGTACAGCCGCGCGCCGCGGGCCGTGGTGCCGTAAGACAAAAACGTCAGCTGGGTCGTCACCACCGACTGCACCGCGGCCGCCGCGCCCAGAGCCGCTAGGTCCTCGGCGCCCAAGCGGCCGACGACGGCGGTGTCGAACAGGAGGTAGAGCGGCATCGCCGCCAGCACACCCAGCGCGGGAAGCGCGAGCCCGAGGATGCGCCGCAGGGTGACCTCCGAGGCCTTCCTACCGGTCGTGGTGGTTTCGCTCGTGTCGGCCTCGATCGGGGCGGGGGTGGTATCGGCAGAGTTTTCGTCTTTAGTCATTAATACGTGCGGACAACTTCCACTAATTTCTCAGTGATTTCTTCCGGGGTGCCGTGGGCGGTGTAGCCAGCGGCCGGCACGTGCCCGCCGCCGCCGAACTGCAGGGCGATGGCCGAGCAATCCACGACCGAGGACCGCAGGGAGGTCGCGAAGACACCCGGCGCCTGCTCCTTGAACACGACGCCGATGTCCGTGCCGTCTAAGGCGCGGACGAATTCCACCAGGGACTCCACGGCGGCATCGGAGCGATCCCCGATATCCGCCAGGCGGCCGACCAGCACGCCTAGCGTGTGCGAGCCGGCCTCGACGACCTGCACGCCGGAAAGCACCCGGCCTAGCATCTGCAGGTCGGTCGCGGTGGTGCTGTCGAGCAGATCCACCGCGATCTGCTTGGTGTCCAGCCCGTAGTGCATCAGGCGGGCAGCGTACTCGTGCATGGCGGGCCGGCCCCACCGGAAGCTGCCGGTGTCCGTGACCAGGCCGGCGTAGAGCGCGTGCGCGATGTCCGTATCCATCTGCACGTCGAGCAGGTCGAGGATCTGGGTTAGCGCCACAGTGGTGGACTCGCACTCGTAGTCCACCAGGTTCACCGAGCCGAAGCCCGGGTTCGAGGCGTGGTGGTCAATACAGACCACGCGCCCCGCGGCCGCCTGCTGCTCCACCGCGGGCGCCAGCGAGCCGGTGCGATCCAGCGAGCCACAGTCCACGGTGACGTAGAGGTCGTAGCCGTCCGGCAGGTCTTCGACCAGCTCGACGGCTTCCGAGCCGGGGATGGAAAGCAGGTTGCGGGAGATTTCTCGGCGCTGACCGATGACCACGCGGGTGAGCTTGTCGAACTGCTGCAGCGCCATGTTCAGCGCGCAGGCCGAGCCCACCGCGTCGGCATCCGGTCGCAGGTGGGTGATGATGCACACGCTGTCTGCCGCGCGCACCGCCGCCGCTACCCGCTCATAATCCTGTTCGAGCACGGATCTACTCGCTTTCTTTCTCCTTATACGGGTTCGCCTCGCCGGCCGGCTGGGCGGTTTCCTTCAGCTTCGCCAGCTCGGCGTCGCGGGCGCGCGCCTTTTCTAGCAGCTGCTCCATGTGCGCGGACGACTCCGGCACGGTGTCGACCTCAAAGCTCAGCGTCGGCGTAAACCGCACGCCCAGCTGGTCGCCGACCAGCTTGCGCAGCTGCCCGCGGGCGCGGTGCAGGGCCTCCGCGGCGGCGTCGAAGTCCGGCTCGTCGTCGATGTCGCGGCCGCGGACCGTGTAGTAGACCGTCGCGTCGTGCAGATCCCCGGTCACGCGGGTGTCGGTGACCGTCACCAGCTCCACGCGGCGGTCCTTGATGTTGTGTTCGAGGGCGTTAGCAACAATTGCCTGAATCCTCTTCGCCATGCGTCCCGCGCGTGCGTGGTCTGCCATTGCTCCTCCTAGACCTGAGTTGGAAAAATCGATCTTCAAGCTAATCTATTCTAGCTTCCCCGCGCAACGAAAAATCCCCGGCACGCACTATAGCGTGGCGGGGACAATCGCTACCGGTAGTGGGCCTACCGGTCAGCGCCAGCTAGTTGCTGGATCGGGTCGAACTAGTCGCGCGGGACCTCGACCTCTTCGAAGGCCTGGATCTGGTCGCCGACCTGGATGTCCGGGAAGGACAGGACCATACCGCACTCGTAGCCGGCGTTGATCTCGGTGGCGTCGTCCTTCTCGTGACGCAGCGACTCGATACGGGCATCGCTGGCAATGACGTTGCCATCGCGTACGATGCGCACCTTGCCGTTGCGCTTGACCTGGCCCTCGGTCACCATACAGCCAGCGATGGTGCCCACGGCGGAGGACTTGAACAGCGCGCGGATTTCGGCCGCGCCGGTCTCGCGCTCCTCGTAGATGGGCTTGAGCATGCCCTTGAGGGCCTTCTCCACATCCTCGATGGCGCGGTAGATAACCGTGTAGTAGCGGATATCCACGCCCTCCTGGTTGGCCTCGTTGGTCGCCTTGCCCTCAGCGCGGACGTTGAAGGCGATGATAACGGCGTCGGAGGCCGCTGCCAGGGTGACGTTGGTCTGGGTGACCGCACCGACACCGCGGTCGATGACGTTGAGCTGAACCTCATCGTCGACCTTGATGTCTAGTAGGGCGTCTTCCAGAGCCTCGACCGAACCGGCGTTGTCGCCCTTGAGGATAAGGTTCAGCGTCGAAGTCTCCTTCAGCACCGCGTCCAGATCCTCCAGGGAGACGCGCTTGCGGGCCTTGGCCTGCATAGCGGAACGCTTGCGGGCGTCGCGCTGGGCAGCGATCTGGCGGGCCACGCGGTCGTCCTCGACCACCAGCAGGTTGTCGCCGGCACCCGGCACGCCATTAAGACCCTGGACCTGGACCGGGCGGGAGGGGCCGGCCTCGTCCACGTCGTTGCCGAACTCGTCGAGCATGCGGCGCACGCGACCGAAGGAGTCGCCCACGACGATGGAATCACCGACGCGCAGCGTACCGCGCTGGACGATGACGGTAGCCACCGGGCCGCGGCCGCGGTCCAGGTAGGCCTCGATGGCCACACCCTGGGCGTCCATGTCCGGGTTGGCGGTCAGCTCGAGGGCCGCGTCCGCGGTCAGAACGACCGCCTCCAGTAGCTCCTCGATGTTCTGACCCGCCTTGGCGGAGATGTCCACGAACATGGTGTCGCCGCCGTACTCTTCCGGAACCAGGCCGTACTCGGTGAGCTGGCCACGGATCTTGTCCGGCTGCGCCTCCGGCTTATCGATCTTGTTCACCGCGACCACGACCGGGATGTCCGCGGCCTTGGCGTGGTTGATGGCCTCAATGGTCTGCGGCATGACACCGTCGTCCGCGGCCACGATCAGGATGGCCAGGTCCGTGGACTTGGCACCGCGGGCACGCATGGCGGTGAAGGCCTCGTGGCCCGGGGTATCCAGGAAGGTGATGGCGCGATCGCCGCCGTCGACCTCTACGTCCACCTGGTAGGCGCCGATGCCCTGGGTAATACCGCCGGCCTCGCCTTCGCGCTCGTTGGTCTTACGGATGGTGTCCAACAGGCGGGTCTTACCGTGGTCGACGTGGCCCATGACGGTGACCACCGGCGGGCGCTTAGCGAGGTCTTCCTCGCTGCCCTCGTCCTCACCGAACTGCAGGTCGAAGGACTCGAGCAGCTCGCGGTCCTCGTCCTCCGGGGAGACGACCTCGACCTTGTAGTTGATCTCAGCGCCCAGCAGCTGCAGGGTCTCCTCCGAGACGGAGGCGGTGGCGGTCACCATCTCACCCAGGTTGAACAGCGCCTGGACCAGGGCAGCCGGATCCGCACCGATCTTCTCGGCGAAGTCCGCCAGCGAAGCACCGCGGCGCAGACGCACGGTCTTGCCGCCACCGTCGGGCAGGCGAACGCCGCCGACGACGTGCTTCTGCTGCTCCTCAAACTCGTGCCGCTTCTGACGCTTCGACTTCTTGCCCTTGCGGGGTGCGCCGCCCGGACGACCGAATGCGCCGGCGGTACCGCCGCGACGGCCGCCGCGGCCACCGCGGAAGCCACCCGGACCGTGGCCCGGACCGCCACCGCGGCCGCGACCACCCCGGCCGCCACCGCCGCCATTGGCGGACTTGGACGGCATGGAAGCGGGGTTCGGGTGCGACGGCATCATCGCCGGGGTAGGACGGCGACCGCCACCCTGACCGCCGGAGGACTGGCCGCCGCGCGGCTTGTTGTCACCGCGGCCCTGGCCCGGCTTGTTGCCACCGGAACGTGGGCCCTTGGTGCCGCCCGGACGCGGGCCGCCCTTGCCGCCACCGCGCGACTCGTTGGAGCCGCCAGTGGAAAACGGGTTGTTGGCCACCCGGCGGGTGCCGCCCGGCTTCGGCATCGGGCGCGGCATTGCGTTGCCCGGGGTCGGGCGCTCGCCGCGTCCCTGGCCCGGCTTCGGGGCGGACTTGCTAGCGCCCGGCTTGGGTGCGGACTTGCCAGCGCCCGGCTTCGGAGCTTCCTGGCCCGGCTTCGGGGTAGCTGCCTTGCCAGCACCCGGCTTTGGCGCGCCCGGCTTGGGTGCGGACTTGCCAGCGCCCGGCTTCGGAGCTTCCTGGCCCGGCTTCGGCGCGGCGGACTTGTTCGAGCCCGGCTTGGGCTTGGATTGGTTGTCGGACTTCTGCTCGGCGGCGTTGTCGCCGCCGCCCTGCGCCTCATAGTGGGCGCGCATCTTCTTGACCACCGGCGGTTCGATGGTGGACGAGGCGGTCTTGACGAACTCGCCTTGTTCCTTCAGGGTTGCGAGCAGTTCCTTGCTGGTTACACCGAGCTGTTTAGCCAGCTCGTGAACGCGTAGCTTTCCGGCCACTTGTCTCCTCTTGGGTTAGCTAGAGACCATAAGCGCCGGAAAGGCGGTTACGATCCCTAGGGTTTACGTAGGACTTTCATCGCTGATGCTTCATCGTTGTGCGCTCATCAGTGTTCGGTCTTCCTTACAATCTCAGGGTCTTCCCCACGGCCGTCGCCGACCGCGGTATGCGGTTCCTTGGCGGCTTTGGCCTCCAAGTACTTTCGAATCTGACCTGTGTCCACAGCTGCAGACACGCGAAGAGCCCGCCCGAAGGCGCGCCGTTTCTCCGCTAGCTCGTAGGCGGCCAGGGTGGGCTGGATCCACGCGCCCCTCCCCGGGCGCGACCGCTGCGGGTCGGGCACGGCGATGACCGTACCTTCAGCGGTGGTGGTTGCCACCACCCGCAACAATTCCGAGTCCGGATGCGTGGTTCGGTGGGCGATGCAAGTGCGAAGCCGGATGGGACGGACCCGATTAGCTTGCACTCATTACCTCCGAATCTTGGCTTGGCTCCATGAAACCTGGCCGCGTTAGGGCCGTCCAATAGTTTACGGCAAAGTGGACTAAAAATGAACTTAGGCCCCACACTCCGCGTGTGGAGCCTAGGACAGCTCACGCCTACTCGTGGGCGGCGGCGTCCGCATCCGAATGGATATCAATCTTCCAGCCGGTCAGGCGCGCGGCCAGGCGGGCGTTTTGCCCTTCCTTGCCGATGGCCAGGGACAGCTGGTAGTCCGGCACGGTCACGCGGGCGACCTGGGCGTCCGGGTCGAGCACCTCGACGCGCACCACCTTGGACGGGGCCAGGGCGTTACCGACGTAGACCTCCGGGGAATCGTGGTAGTCGATGATGTCGATCTTCTCGCCGCCAAGCTCGCGCATGATGTTGTTCACACGCTGGCCGCGCGGGCCGATGCACGCGCCCTTGGCGTTGAGCCCCTTGACGGTGCCGCGCACGGAGACCTTAGAGCGGTGGCCGGCCTCGCGGGCGATCGCCAGGATCTCCACGGCCTTATCGGCTACCTCCGGCACCTCGAGCTCGAAGAGCCCGCGGACGAGCTCCGGGTGGGTACGCGAGAGGTTGATCTGGACGTTGTTGCCGTTGCGGCTCACGCCCACGACGTAGGCTTTGACGCGGTCGCCGTGCTCCAGCTTCTCGCCGGGGATCTGCTCGGCCGGCAGCAGGATGCCGTCCTGCGGCTCAGCCTCGGTGCCCAGCTGCACGACGATGATGCCGCGGGCGTTCAGCGTGGCTTCGCGCTCAACGATGCCGGAGACCACGGTGCCCTGGATGTGAGAGTAGGAGTCGAAAGTGCGGTCGGCCTCGGCCATGCGCAGGCGGCCGTAGATAGCCTCGCGGACCGCCCGGGCGCCGACGCGGCCGAAGTTTTCCGGCGTGTCATCGTATTCGGTGGCCAGCTCCCCCGTCTCCGGGTCCAGCTCGCTGACGATGACGGCGACCGCGCCGGTCTCCGAGTCGATGTCCACGCGGGCCTTGGCGTTGTCGCCGGCCGAGCCGCCGCGGTAGTCCAGGTAGGAGCTCAGCAGTGCGCCCGCGATGGAACGCAGCAGCTCAGGGACCGGAACTTCGCGCTCTTTCTCGATGGCCCGTAGTGCCGCCAGATCAATATTCACTTGTCGTTCCTCTCGTTAGGCCGAGACGCGCTCGGCCGCATGTTCAAAGTCTTCGCGCGCTACTTCCAGCTCGGCGGCTGAAGGTTGCGCGAATTCAATTTCTACCACTGCCCGGGCGATATTAGCCAATCGCAGGATCTCCACCTCGAGGTCCTTCTTGACGGTGCGGACCACGATGACCTCGGTGTTATCCGGATTAAGCGCGCCCAGCCGCCAAACGGTGCGCTGGCCCGGGGCATCGGCCAGCTCGACGGCCACCTGGCGGGCCTGGTTGCGACGGAAGTGCCGCGGGGCAGAAAGCGGCAGGTCCACGCCCGGGGTGGAGACCTCCAGGGTGTAGCCGGCGCCGAAGTTGAGCTCGCCGGCGGCCTCGGCGGCATCAAAACGTTGGGAGATGAGATCCGAGACTTCCTCCAGCACGTCCGACGTCGGCCTCCTATCCCCGTCCACACGGATGATTACCTGGGATTTCTTCCCTGCCCGCGTGGTCTTGATGTCTTCGACGTCGAGGCCGCGATCCTGGATGAGCGGTTGCACGAAATCAGTCAATGTTGCTGAGTCTGGGAAAGCCATACCCTCAAGCCTAACCCGACCGGGTACAGTCTCTTCCGTGAACCGCCGAAAGCTTGCTGCCCCCGCCGTTGCCGTCATCGCACTCGCACCCGCCGCGACCGCCTGCCAACCCGTGGTGGACTATTTCGGCCCCCGCCCAGACGCCACCTTGGTCGAGCTCGCCCAGTCGGCAGAAGCAGACGCCCAGACCTTGAGCGCCACCGATCCCGGGCACGCGGATCTGCGCCAGGGCCAGGCCGACGCGCTCTACACGGAAGTCGCCCGCCTGTGCGGTACCCAGGACGGCCAGGTCCCAGCCTCCTGCGAGGTCGCCCACTCCGCTGAAAACTCTTCCGCCGGAGAATCAGTCGGCGGACAAACAGCCGTCGGCGAAGGCGCGGGGGACTCCGCAGGCCCCGCGGCCGTGCTCACTCGCGCCCGCGACGAGGTGCTGGACCAGCTCACCTCCGTGACGGCCGAGTCCCGGCCCCTGGTGACCAGGCAGGCCATCGATCTTTCCGCCGCCGTTAACGATCTCGCCGCGGACTCCGGCGGCTCGGACGCGCCCGAGTCCGAACCCACGCCCGAGCTGGCAGTCGATGCCCTGGACCCAGAGCAGGCCGATACGGCGCGGGAGCTACTGGACTGGGAATATCAGCAGTCCTTCGGCCTGGATTTCGCCCGCGCTTTTGCCGAGCCCTGGCTCGAGCCCATCATCGACGCCCGACTTGATACCCACGCGCACCTGACCGCCCAGCTTCAGCAGGCGCTAGCGGCCAGCGGCGAGGTCCCGCAGCCGGCCGCCGGCTACGAGCCGGCCGGGCTGGAGCTGCCCACGGACGCGGCGAGCGCCGGGCAGTTCGTGCGGTCGCTGCGCGAGTCCAACGCCGAGACCTGGCGCGCTGCCGCCACCGACGAGGCCGCGCGCTTGAGCGGGCAGTCGGCCTCCACCGAGTGGCGCGACTGGCTCATCGCCGTCGCCGCCCGCTCCTAGCGGGGAGCTTAACGCCGCCTGAACGAGCGGCCAGAAAACCTTTAGCGGTTTTTGCGGAGGTTTTCATTGCATAGCCGCGGGGGACCGCCCTAAGTTGGACGCTCGATGGTTGCCGCTGGGCCCTGTCGCTCGCGCAACCAGGCAGACCTTGCACCCGATTTTAGGAGTTTATGTTTTCCCGGAAATCTTTCCTGTCCGCCGCAGCCGCTACCGCGATCGGTGTCGCCGGCCTCGCCGCCCCGACGGCGGGCGCCGCTAGCCCCGACGCCTGGCAGCAGGTAGCCGCCTGCGAGTCCGGCGGCGACTGGTCTATCAACACCGGCAACGGCTACTACGGCGGCCTGCAGTTCAACGCCCAGACGTGGGCGGCACACGGCGGCCAGCAGTACGCCCCGCAGGCGGACCAGGCCACCCCGGAGCAGCAGATCGCCGTGGCAGAAAACGTCCTGGCCACCCAGGGCCCGGGCGCGTGGCCGAACTGCGGCGGCCCGCTGGGCTAGTTCGCCTGATAGATTCGGCGCGCCAGCTGCAGCATGGGAATCTGCAGCGGCAAGCGCACCACGTGATAGCAGCGCTTCGGCACCGAGCCGGAGCGCTCTTTCCATGCGTGGTAGAAATTGGCCGGCCAGACCGCCAGCAGCAAGGCGTACGCACTGGCCGCGCCCGCGCGGCGGGTGTCCTTGCGCCACAGTAGGCCGGCGGTTGCTAGCTCCCACAGCCCGGAGGCGTAGTTGTACAGCCGCGGGTGACCGGGCAGCTGCGGCGGGACGATGGACTCGAATGCGTCGCGCGCGGCAAAGTGCAGCACTCCCATGCCGCCCAGGACCGCGGTGAAAACCTGCGCCTTATTCATCGCCACGCACCCGCTCCACCAGGGTGTCGACAATCTCGCCCACCGGGACCTCGAGGGTCTCGCCACCGCGCACGCGCAGCTCGATGATGCCGTCGGCGAAAGAGCGGCCGAGGATGGCGATAAACGGCATGCCCAGCAGCTCGGCGTCCTTGAACTTCACGCCCGGGGAGACCTTGGGGCGGTCGTCGAAGAGCACCTCGATACCACGCTTGTCGAGCTTGTCCACCAGCTCATCGCCGGCGGCCATGGCGGCCTGGTCCTTGTTCGCGACGACGACGTGCACCTGGTACGGGGCGACCTCCACCGGCCAGTTCAGGCCCTTGTCGTCGTGGCGCTGCTCCGCCAGCACGGCCAGCATGCGGGTAATACCGATGCCGTAGGAGCCCATGGTGGGCGTGGCGCGCTTGCCGTTCTCATCCAGGATGGACACGTTGAAGGCCTCGGTGTACTTGCGGCCCAACTGGAAGATGTGGCCCAGCTCGATGCCGCGCTCTAGGCGCAGGGTGCCCTGGCCTTCCGGCGCCGGATCGCCCTCCCGGATTTCGGCGGCCTCGATAAACTCGTCGACGTGGAAGTCGCGGCCGGCCACCAAGCCGACGGTGTGGTGCTGCGGGGCGTCCGCGCCGGTGATCCAGGAGGTGCCGTTGACCACGCGCGGGTCGGCGAGCACGCGCACGCCGTTGTCGTTGAGCGACTTCGGCCCGACGTAGCCCTTGACCAGGAAGTCGTGGCGGGCGAAGTCGGCCTCCTCGGCCAGCTCGAACTCGGCCGGCTCGAGGCTGGCCTCCAGGCGCTTCTCATCCAGCTGGCGGTCGCCCGGGATGAGCACGCCGGCCAGCTCCCAGTCCTCGCCCGGCTGGCGGGTCTTGATGACCATGCACTTGAGGGTGTCGGCGGCCTCGACGGCCCGGCCGTCGACTTCGATGCCGGCCTCGTGGGCCCAGTCCACCAGGGCCTCGATGGTGCCGGTCTCCGGGGTCTCGTGGATCTGCGCTTCCGGAGCGCCGGCGAAGTCGCGCTCGGCCGGGGCCTGGGTGACCACGGCCTCGACGTTGGCGGCGTAGTCGCCGTCGGTGGCGCGCACGAAGGTGTCCTCGCCCACCGGGGACACGGCCAGGAATTCCTCCGAGGCCGACCCGCCCATCGCGCCCGAGGTGGCCTGGCAGATGGCGTAATCAATCTCCAGGCGGTTGAAGATGTTCTGGTAGGCGCGACGGTGGCGCTGGTAGCTGTCCTCCAGCCCCTCGTCGGTCATGTCGAAGGAGTAGGAATCCTTCATAGTGAACTCGCGCCCGCGGAGCACGCCCGCGCGGGGGCGCTCCTCGTCGCGGTATTTGGTCTGGATCTGGTACAAGGTCACCGGGAAGTCCTTGTAGGACGAGTACATGTCCTTGACCGCGGTGGTGAACATCTCCTCGTGCGTCGGCCCGAGCAGCATGTCCGCGCCCTTACGGTCCTTAAGGCGGAAGAGGTTGTCGCCGTACTCGGCCCACCGGTTGGTCTCCTCGTAGGGCTCCCGCGGCAGCAGCGCCGGGAAGAGCACTTCCTGGCCGCCGATGGCGTTCATTTCCTCGCGGACGACGTCCTCAATCTTGCGCAGCGCCCGCAGCCCCAGCGGCAGCCACGTGTAGATGCCCGGCGCGGCTCGACGCACGTAGCCTGCGCGGACCAGCAGCTTATGGCTAGGGACTTCCGCATCCGCAGGATCTTCGCGGAGGGTACGTAAAAACAGCTCAGACAGGCGAGTAATCATGTCACAAATATACCCCGCTACCCTAAAACTATGTTCATCATCCTCCCTCCCTCAGAGACGAAGTCGACCGGCGGCGAAGGCGCTCCCCTGGATCTGGAGTCGCTGTCCTTTCCCGCGCTGACCGAAATCCGGCAGGACATAGCCACGGATCTCAGCGCGCTCGAGCCCCGCGAGGCCCTCGGCGTGCTGGGCATTTCCGACAAGCTCCTGCCCTCAGCGGAGGCGAACCAGCAGCTTTTTGCCACCCCCACTACCCCGGCGCTTTACCGCTACACCGGGGTGCTCTACGACGCCCTGGAGCCGGCCAGCCTGCCGTCGGCCGCGCTCGAGCACCTAGCGGTCGGCTCGGCGCTGTTCGGGGTCGTGCGCGCCGGGGACCTCATCCCGCACTACCGGCTGTCGGGCTCGACCAAGCTGCCCCGGCGCACCCACCCCGCGGAAGCCGCACCCACGATGAAGAAGCGGTGGGGCAAGGCCATCACGGCCGAGCTGAAGAAGCTACAGGAAGGCGGCGAGCTGATTATCGATCTGCGCTCGGGTGCGTACAAGCAACTGGGCCCGGCGCCCGGCGCGCTGACGCTGCGCGTGGAATCCGTGCAGCCGGACGGCAGCCGCAAGGTAGTCAGCCACTTCAACAAGCACTACAAGGGCCTGGCCGCCCGGGCGCTCGCCAGCGCCCAGCAGCCCGCCAGTGATGCCGAGGGGGTTGCCGAGCTACTCGACCAGGCCGGCTTCACCGTGGAGCTGCCTGAGACCACCGGCCGGCCCGCCGGGGAGATGACCCTGGTGGTCTAGCATTTCTCAGCCGGCCTGCTTAGAGGCTGTAACGCAGGCAGTTGTGCTCGGTGTGGCACTCGTCGCCCAGGCGGATGTCCGGGGCCACCCGGCCTTTTCCGTGGGCGGTGGCAAGCGCGTCGAGCACCTTGTCTTTCAGGCCCCACGGGCTGATGGTGTTGATGTAGATCTTGGTTCCTCCCTCGAAGCCGGCCAGCGTCGAGATGCGCAGCTTGATGAGGATCCGCCAGGGCTGCGGCACGGCCACGTCGACGGGCTGGTGGTGCCACTCCTCGTTGCAGGCCACGGCCGGGCCCACCGCCGCGTGGGCGGCATGGACCAGGTCGCTGACGGCCCGCACCTCCTCGGCGCTTTGGCGCCAGGGGCGGCCGATCGCGGACTTGGAGAAGACCTCCAGCGTCGGGTAGCGGTGCCCGAAGCCGGCGAAAAGCACCGCGTGCTGGTTCTCCGCGATGACGAGATTGTGCTTCGCGGCGTAGCCCACCGCCCACTCGTTGTACATGTTTGGGTGGGAGCGCAGCAGCTGGACCTCCCGCTGGGAGGCCATGCCGCGGTCGTCGATGGCCACCAGCTGCTTGTGAAGGTGCTCAAACGACGCGCCCGCCGGCGCCAGCCAGTTCTGGAACGCGGCAACGTAGGACACATACCGGTTGTGTTCATAGAGGTCCCGCATGGAATCAATACACAGCTGCATCATCCGTAGGTGCTCGTCCGGGGTCAGCCGCCCGGAGGATAACAGCCCGCCGTCGGAATCCACGTGCCGGTCCGCGATGATGACGTCGTGGCCGCCGCCGAAGAAGGGCGCGGCCGCGGCCTGGAATTCCTCTTGGCCCGATGGCAGGTCCTGCCCGCTGGCTTTGGCCTTCGCGGCGATGATGGCCTCGACATGGCGGCGCCCCTCCGGGTTCGCGAGGTAGGCCACCTGGTGGGCGGCGGTGGCGGTGTCCATGCGGTAGCCGTAGTTGGCCCGCCAGTAGTCGTAGGAGACGATCTCGAACAGGTTGGGCACGCGCCTAAACAGCGGTGTGGTCGCGTCGAGTTCGGCGGGCATGGCGTGCCGGATGATGGTCCCGTCGGCCAGGATCCGCGCCTTTTCCGGCGGGGTTTCCACCTTTCGCCCGGCGCAGAAGGCGCACCGCTTATCGTCTTCGGCCTCGGTGGGCTGGGGCGTGTCGTTGGTGGTAGCCAAGGGCCGGTTGCCCCGGCCGGGCACCGTCCACACTTCCGTACCGGAGAAGGGGTTGACCTGTTTGATGGTGCCGTCGGCCATGGTCTGGATGGGCTCGACGCGGGAAAACAGCGGCAGGTTCATGCCCTCTACCTTAGGCGGGATCGCGCACGCCGACGCGCTAAGATCGCCGCCATGCGCCACGAATATTGCGAAGTCGATGTCTTTGCCACCGCCCCGTTTAGCGGCAACCCGCTCGCGGTCATCGAAGACGCGGACGCGTTAAGCGACCATCAGATGCAGGCAATCGCCAATTGGACGAACCTGTCCGAGACCGCGTTCCTGCTGCGCCCCACCGCGCCGGAGGCGGACTACCGGGTGCGGATTTTCACCCCGCACACCGAGCTGCCCTTCGCCGGGCACCCCACCCTGGGCAGCGCGCGGGCCTGGCTCGCCTTCGGCGGAACCCCGCGCCAGCCCGGCCAAATTACCCAGGAATGCGCCGCGGGACTTATCACCATCCGCCAGGACGCCCCGGGCGACGGCCCCCTCTTCTTCGCCACCCCGCCCCTGCAGAAAAAGGGCCCGCTGAGCGAGGACGAGCTGGCCGACAGCTGCCACGCCATCGGCGTGGACACGGCTGCGGTCATCTCCCACGCCTGGGTGGACAACGGCCCGGGCTGGCGCATGGTCCAGCTGGCCGACGCCGCCGCCGTGCGCGCCCTCGGTTCCTTCCGCCCCACCACCCCGCACAAGCTCGGCGTCGTGGGGATGACTGGACAGCCCGGCGCGCACGGCGACAGCGACGGCACAGCCCGCGACGACTCCCCGGCCTATGTCATCCGCGCGTTCACGCCCGACCACGAGGATCCCGTGACCGGCTCACTCAACGGCGGGGCCGCGCAGTTCCTGCGCTCCCAGGGCGCCGTGGGACCGGAGTACTGGGTCAGCCAGGGCACGTGCCGCGGCCGCGCCGGGCGGGTGGAGATCCGCGACGACGGCGACGACCTCTGGGTCGGCGGCCGGGCCACGGTGCGGATTGCCGGCCACGTGGAGACCTAAATCCCGTTAGGCTAGGCCCATGACGTTTGTTCTAGGCAACGGCACCGAACTAACCGCTGATTTCACCGCGGCGCTGCCCGACTTCGTGCGCGCTAGCTGGGGCGAAGAGCAGCCCGACCCGCGCCTGGTCCTGCTCAACCGCCCGCTGGCAGTTCGTCTCGGGCTCGACCCGGAGTGGTTGGCCAGCCCGGAGGGCATCGCCTTCCTGTGCGGGCGCGGCAACCCCGCGGACCAGCCCCCGCAGGCGATGGCTTATGCCGGCTTCCAGTTCGGGCAGTTCAACCCGCACATGGGCGACGGGCGCGCGCTGCTGCTGGGCGAGGTCCGCGACGCGCACGGGGTCCTGCGCGACCTGCACGTTAAGGGCACGGGCCGGACGCCGTTTTCCCGGCCGGGGACGGATGGGCACGCCACCCTGCCGGCCATGTTGCGCGAGTACGTCTTTTCCGAGGCCCTGCACGCCATGGGGATTCCCACCACGCGCTGCCTGGCGGTCATCTCCACCGGCCGGCCCGTGGCCCGAGAGCGCGCCCTGCCCGGCGGCATTTCCGTCCGCGTGGCGGCCAGCCACCTCCGGGTGGGCACGTTCCACTACGCGCAGCTGCGCGGCCCGGAGGCCACCCGCTCGCTCGCGGACTACGCCATCCGGCGGCACTACCCCACCCTGGCGGATACCGCCGAGCCTTACCGAGACTTCTTCCGCGCCGTCATGGAGGCCCAGATAGCCACGGTCGTCCGCTGGCAGGAGGCCGGCTTCATCCACGGAGTGATGAACACGGACAACACGACCATCTCCGGCGAGAGCATCGATTTCGGCCCCTGCGCTTTCGGCGAGTGCTTCGACCCGCACGCGGTCTTTTCCTCCATCGACCGCTTCGGCCGCTACGCCTTTGGGCACCAGCCCAACATCCTGGGCTGGAACCTGACCCGCCTGGCCGAGTCCCTACTTCCCATCCTGAGCGACAACCCCAGCCGCGCGACCGAGGTAGCCCAGCGGGAAGTCGATAGCTTCGGCGAGCGCTTCGGCAACTACGCCACCGACTACACGCGGCGCGAGACCCTGGGCCTTTCCGACGACGCCCCCGACGCGCTGGTGCGCTGCTGGCGCGAGCTGCTCGCCGAAAGCCAGCCGGATCTGACTACCTGCCACCGCGACCTCGCCGCGGCCGCCGGCGGGGATCCTGAGGCTACCCGGCGCCTGACCGACACGCTGGGCGAGAAGGAGTGGGTAAACGAGTGGCTGGCCACCGGCCCGGATGCCGCGCGCTTGGACCGGCACCACCCGCGCTTCATCCCTCGTCCGCGGGCGGTGGAAAACGCCCTCGACGCCGCCGCGGACGGTGACTTCGCCCCCACCGAACGCCTGGTTACCGCCCTGACCGACAAGGGCGCGGACGTGGACACGCTGCCGGATGACGAGCGCGAGCTGCTCACCCACCCGGACCCGGGTGGCTTGGAGAACTACCTGACCTACTGCGGGACCTAAGGCCGCTGCCTCCCCGTCGCCTCACCCCACGGGCGTGACGGTCATTGTCTGGGAAAACGCACCAAGCCCCGCCTGACGGCCAAGGGCCGTGGCGGGGCAAGTGTTAGAAGACGCTGTCTAAGCTAGAACGCTTAGTCTTGGTCCAGCTTCAGGGTCTTCTGGGTGAACTCCCACATCTCGTCGAAGAGCTTCTGGTTCTTGGTCAGCTTTTCGCCGTAGGACGGGATCATCTCGTAGATCTTCTCGGACCACTGGATCATGTGCTCACCGAAGCAACGCTCCAGCAGCTCCAGCATGACGGCCGGGGCGATGGAAGCGCCCGGGGAAGCGCCGAGCAGGCCGGCGATGTTGCCCTCCGGGTTGTTGATCAGCGTGGTGCCGAATTCCAGGGAGCCGAAGCGCGGGGCCGGGGCCGGTTTGATGACCTGGACGCGCTGGCCGGCCACGATGGTCTCCCAGTCATTCGGGTCGGCGGACGGCACGTACTCGCGCAGGGACTTCATGCGGTCGTCGAAGTCCTTCATGACCTCCTGCACCAGGTACTTGGTCAGGCCGAACTCCTGGGCGGCCACGCCCAGGTAGGACGGGATGTTGTCCGGGCGGATGGACTTGAACAGGTCCAGGTTGGAGCCCTTCTTCAAAAACTTCGGGGTCCAGCCACCGTACGGGCCGAACAGCAGGCCCTTCTCGCCGTCGATGACGCGGGTGTCCAGGTGTGGTACGGACATCGGCGGGGCGCCGACGCTGGCCTTGCCGTAGACCTTGGCCTGGTGCTGCTTGATGAGCTCCGGGTTGCTGGCACGCAGCCACAGGCCGGAGACCGGGAAGCCAGCGTAGCCGGCGACCTCGCGCACGCCGGCCTTGCGTAGCAGGCCGAGGGCGTAGCCGCCCGCGCCGACGAAGACGAACTTCGCCTTGGTCATCTGGGTATCACCGGTGTGGCGGTTCTTGGAGTAGATCTTCCACACGCCACCGTCGCGCTTGAGGTCGTAGACCTCCTGGCCGTAGCGCACCTCAGTGCCGGCAGCCTTGGCGGCGGTGAGGAACTGCTTGGTCAGGGCGCCGAAGTTGACGTCGGTTCCCACGTCGGTCCAGGAAATGGCGACCTTTTGGGAGTTGAAGTCGCGGCCCTGGGCCATCAGCGGGAGCTTCTCTGCGAAGACGGAATCATCCGCGGAGAACTGCATCTCGGGGAACATGTGGTTCTGGTTGAGCAGTTCGTAGCGGCGCCGCAGGTAGTCTACCTGGATTTCGCCCTGGGCGAAGGACATGTGCGGAACCTGGTTGATGAATTCCCGCGGGTCCGTCAAGATGCCGTTGTTGAGCTGGTGGGACCAGAACTGGCGGGAGATCTGGAACCTCTCATTGATGTTCATCGCCTTGGAGGCATCAATGCGGCCGTTCTTCTCCGGGGTGTAGTTAAGCTCACACAGCGCGGAGTGGCCGGTGCCAGCGTTGTTCCACGGCGAGGAGGACTCCTCGGCGGGAGCGTCGAGGCGCTCGAAAACCATCTGGGTCCAGCTGGGCTCTAGTTCGCGCAGCATCGCACCCAGGGTGGCGCTCATAATGCCGGCGCCGACGAGTGCTACGTCTACCTCGTCAACTGCTTGGACGACGTTTTTTGCGGGGGACACCTTATTACTTACCTCTTCATATTCAATGATTGTGGTCAAAGTTTCGCAAAAGGGGCTATCCGATCCTTTCGCAGCGCAGTGCCTGGGTCACCGGCTTCGCGGCCCCAGGCAAACGCGTTGTCTACAACCCTACGCTGGTAGCCCAGCGATTTGTACAGACGCCCCGCCGAAGACGTGATTGAGGCGGAATTGAGGCGCAAGTGTGCCTAAAGTTGGGGGCATGAGTGTGAACCAACCCGAACACTGGCACCCCGACCGTTTGGGCGCGGGATTTTTCGCCCGCGCCCTCGAACTAGGCCCCGATCCGCTAGGTGAAGGCGATCTGTGCGCCACTCTCGTCCTGTACTACCCCGGCCCAGACGGCGCCGCTGATGCTCCCGCCACCACCGTGGAGGACGGCCCAGAGGGGGACGAAGAGTTCGCTTCCCGCCCAGCCCTTTTGTGGGTGCACGGGATGACCGATTACTTCTTCCAGGCACACGTGGCGCGCTATTTCCACGCCCGCGGCTATGCCTTCTACGCCATTGATCTACACAAATGCGGCCGCTCCCGCCGGGATGGCCAGACGTGGCATTACGCCGCGGCGATGGAGGAATACTTCGCCGACCTCTACGCGGCCTTGGAGGTTATCTGCGGCCCGCACCCGGATGTCACTCCCCTCGCGCATTCGACGGCCGGGGTCATCGTGCCGCTCTGGTTGGACCGGCTGCGCACGTTCCAGCCCGCCGCACACGCACGAGTGTCCTCGGCGATATTTAACAGCCCGTGGCTCGACATCATGGGCGTGCCGAAGCCCGTGTTGCAGGCCGCCAAGCCGGTCATCAACGCCATCGGCAAGGCCTTCCCGAAGGTGGCCTTCCCCGGCGGGGGCTTAAGCGCTTTCGGCGACTCCATCCACGCCTCCCGCTACGGCGAGTGGGACTACGACACCACACTGAAGCCGGTGTCCGGACACAAGAAGTACCTGGGCTGGCTGCGCGGGGTCATTGCCGGCCAGGACCGGATCCACCAAGGGGCCATCGATATCGGCGTGCCGGGGCTGGTGCTGTGCTCGACCCGCTCGCGGCTGGGCAAGCCCTATTCGCCGGAGACGGACACGACCGACGCCGTCGTGGATGTCTCCCAGACCGTCCACTGGGCTCCCCGCTTGGGCAACGACATTACTGTCTGTCCGATCCTGGGCGCCCGGCACGAAGTCTTTTTGTCGCTGCCGCCCGCACGCCGCGAGGCCTTTGAGATTAGCTCTCACTGGCTAGCACGGGCACACTAGTAGTAAAGGACTACCTTTCAAGGCTCAACGAGGCCTTAATCTTCGGGCCCTACTTCACCACCAGTTATATAAGGAGAAAATCCATGACCCAGTCCGCCGCCGCCCCGGCTGTCGACGCCCACTATGACCTCATCATCATCGGCGCCGGTTCCGGCAACTCCATCCCCACCCCGGACTTCGACGACAAGTCCATCGCCATCGTCGAATCCGGCCGTTTCGGGGGAACCTGCATGAACGTCGGCTGCATCCCGACGAAGATGTACGTCTACGCCGCCGATACCGCCTACGGCACCCGCACGGCCGACAAGCTGGGCATCCAGGCCCACGTGGACAGCGTCGACTGGGACTCCATCGTGGACCGTGTCTTCCACCAGCGCATCGACAAAATTGCCGAGGGCGGCGAGGCCTACCGCCGCGGCGACGAGACCCCGAATATTACTGTCTATGACCAGCACGCCAGATTCGTGGGCCCCAAGACCATCCGCACCGGCCAGGGTAAAGAAGCCACAACGATTAGCGGCGAGCAGATCATCATCGCTACCGGCTCGCGCCCGCTTATCCCGGAGGTCTACGCGAACTCCGGGGTCACCTACCGCACCAACGAGGACATCATGCGCCTGGAGCGACAGCCGAAGTCGCTGATTATCGTCGGCGGCGGGTTCATCGCCATGGAATTTGCCCACGTCTTCGACGGGCTGGGCACTAAGGTCACCATCATCAACCGCTCGGAGGAGCTACTGCGCTTCCTCGACAAGGACCTATCCTCCCGTTTCAATGAGCAGGCCAAGGAACGCTTCGAAGTCATCACCGGCGCCAATGGCACCGCCCTGCGCGAAGGCGGCGAGGGCGTCGAGCTGGAGCTGGACAACGGCCAAACAATCACCGCCGAGGAGATCCTCATCGCCACCGGCCGCGTGCCCAACGGCGACCAGATGAACCTGGACTCTGCCGGGATCGAGATGCGCGAGGACGGGCGTATTGCCGTCGACGACTACGGCCGCACCACTGCGGACGGCGTGTGGGCGTTGGGCGACGTCTCCTCGCCCTACATGCTCAAGCACGTCGCCAACGCGGAGACCAAGGCCGTGCGCCACAACATCCTGCACCCGGACGACATGCGCCCGATGCCCCACGATCTGGTCCCCTCGGCTATCTTCACCCACCCGCAGATTGCCACCGTGGGGCTTACCGAGGATGCCGCGCGCGAACAGGGCTACGACGTGACCGTCAAGGTCCAAGACTACGGCGACGTGGCCTACGGCTGGGCGATGGAGGACCACACGGGAATCTGCAAGCTCATCGCAGACAAAGCCACCGGCCAGCTGCTGGGCGCGCACTACTACGGCCCGCAGGCGTCCACCCTCATCCAGCAGATGATCACCCTGATGGCCTTCGACTTGGACGTGCGTGAGGTCGCCACGAAGCAGTATTGGATCCACCCGGCCCTGCCGGAACTCACCGAGAACGCACTCTTGGGGCTAGATTTTTCCTAAGTTTTCCCAAAAAACTCACCCCGACCGCCGGTGTGACTACATCACCATCCAACACAATAGTCACACCAGCATCAGCACAGCAGGGACTTTAGGGTCGAACAGTTGTCCTTAATTCAATTTAAGTATATTTAGCTTGGAGGAGACTGATAACTCTTCCCCCAATTAGTGTGAACAGGCTGCATTTGCGCACCATATCCGTTAGCATTCCTCTTTGACACCGGCTCCAGCCACTGTCCGGGGACCGAGTGTAATCTGGCAATCCCCTGGGATTGCCACACAACACAACAGGTTTCCACGAGGGAAGCCTTGCACATTACGACCTCTCTTAAGGATTTAATATGCGTATTCGCAAAGCAGCCATCGCTGGCGCCACTGCCGTCGCTGTAGCCTTCAGCGGCACCTCCATCGCTACCGCTGAGACCACCGTTGACCAGGACGGCAACCAGATCGTCGTCGATGACCACACCAACCTGACCACCGATGGTGCTGAGCAGGACACCACCGACAAGGACTACACCCCGAGCCTGTCCTCCAAGATCAACACCGGCCTGAACCTCGAGGGTGACAAGGCAGCCGACGGCGTCTCCATCTTCGGTTCCTCCAAGGACTTCACCAACGTCCCGAACTGGGCAAAGGCTCTCTACGGCCTGCTGATCGCCGGCGGCATCGGCTCCGTGCTCGGCATGATCGTTGGCCCGCTGGACAACTTCATCAAGTACGGCCCGTTCTCCCGCTAAGACAGCACTCAGCTCAACTCGTTTCCCTGAAAGGTAACTAAAATGCGCAACTTCCGCACCGCAGCTGTTGCTGCCGCCACCGCTCTGACCGTCGCCTTCTCCGGCACCGCCATCGCCTCCGCCGAGGACAACGTCCCCGAGGACACCAAGTCCAGCTCGAGCTCCATCGGCTCCTTGTCGTCCCAGTGGGGCAAGGACCTGGGCGCTTGGAGCGAGGGCGAGGACGGCAAGCCCGTCATCAAGGACGAAAACCAGGTCTCCGGCGTCGACCTGCTCGGCTCCGAGAAGGCAGATGATGAGGATCTTCCGGACTGGGCCGCCCTGTTCCGCGACACCACCATCGCCGGCGGCGTTCTGTCCCTGGTTGGCGGCCTGATCGCTGCTTACAACTACGCTGTGTTCAACGGCATCCTGCCGGGCCACATCTTCGACGGCCTGTTCAAGTAAAGCGTTTACTCGAATACGCTAAAGCGCCGGTCCCATTGTGGGGCCGGCGCCTTTTTATGACTTCTCCCCGTTCGGCGTGGGCGCCAGCGGGGAGGAAGGGTGCTTAGTTCTCGTCCGGGAGGGTGAGGATTTCGTTGCCATCCTCGGTGATGACCAGGGTGTGCTCGAACTGGGCGGTGAACTTGCCGTCCTTGTTCTGCACGGTCCAGCCGTTGGACCAGATCTCGTAATCCAGGGAGCCCAGGTTGATCATCGGCTCGATGGTCAGGGTCATGCCCGGCTCCAGGACGTTGCGGTAGGCCATGGAGTCGTAGTGCAGCACGACCAGGCCGTTGTGGAAGGTCGGGCCCACACCGTGGCCGGTGAAGTCCTCGACGACGTTGTAGCCGAAGCGCTTGGCATAAGACTCGATGACGCGGCCGATGACGTTGACCTCACGGCCCGGCTTGGCGGCCTTGATGCCGCGCATCATCGCTTCCTTGGTGCGCTCAACGAGCAGCTTGTGCTCCTCGGAGACGTTGCCGGCGAGGAAGGTGGCGTTGGTATCGCCGTGCACGCCGTTCTTGTACGCGGTGACGTCGATGTTGACGATGTCGCCGTCGGCAATCACGGTGCTATCCGGGATGCCGTGGCAGACAATCTCGTTAAGGGAAATGCAGCACGACTTCGGGAAGCCCATATACCCCAGGGTCGACGGGTAAGCGCCGTGGTCGCACATGTACTCGTGCGCCACGCGATCGACCTCGTCGGTGGTCACGCCCGGGGCCACCGCCTTGCCGGCCTCCTGCAGGGCGTTGGCCGCAATCTTGGAGGCCTCACGCATGGCCTCGATGGTCTCCGGGGTCTGGACGAACGGCTCCCCAATATTTTCTTGGACCGTGTCCTTCCAGACGTATTCGGGGCGCTCAATGGACTCATCGACAGTGCGCACGGGAGTTTCTTTACCAGGTTGCAGTTTTCCGCGGTTAGTCATGCTCTCCATCGTAGTCCCCATGACGGCAAAGCAACCCGCCGGGTTCAGACGTCGTTAACGCTGCGCGCGGCGCGCGTTAGTTCTCCGCCGGGGCCGCCGGCGTGTCCGGATCCGGCTCGGCGCGATGCTGGTCCAGTTTCTGGAAGAAGCTGTCCGTTATCGCCACGGAGACCTCCGAGCCGCCGCCTAAGACCACCAACGTGGCGAAGGCGATATCATCGTCGGCGCGGTAGCCGGTAAACCAGGCGTGCGAGCCCTCGTTGATCTCGGCCTCGCCGGTCTTGCCGTGGATTTCGCCGCCGGCCTGCATGCCGGAGGCCGTGCCGTTTGTCACCGTCGCCCGCATCATCTGCCGCAGCTTGTCGATGATTTCCGGGCTTGGTCCGTTGACGTCCTCACTGGCCTTGGTCTCCCGGCCCGCCAGGAGGGTCGGCACCGGCCGCTTGCCGGCCGCCACGGTCGCAGAGACCAGCGCCATGCCAAACGGGCTGGCCAGGTCGTGGCCCTGGCCGTAGCCGGCCTCGGTGCGCTCCAGCGGCTCCTCGCCCATCGGCACCGAGCCGGTGATGGTGTTTAATCCCGGCACCTCGTAGTCGATGCCCAACCCGAAGGCCTTCGACATGTCTTTCAGCTCGCCCGGGGCCAGCTTGGTGGAGATATCGGCAAAGGTCGTGTTGCACGATTGGGCAAACGCGCGCTCGAGCGGGACATCGCCCAGTGCGAAGCCGTTGTAGTTGGTTACCACGCGGCCGTAGATATCCATCGTGCCTGGGCACGGCACGATCGTGCTGGAATCCAGGCCCTGGTGGTCAACGCCCGCCCCGGCGGTGATGATCTTGAATACCGAGCCCGGCGGGTACTGGCCCTGCAGGGCCACATCGCCCTTCTTGTCGGCCTCGGCGGTCTGCGCAACGGCCAGGATTTCGCCCGTCGACGGGCGCATCGCCACCATCATGGCCTCCTGCCCCGCCCGGGCATCGACGGCCTCCTGGGCGGCGCGCTGGACGTCGTAGTCGATGCCCACCTTCAGCGCCGGCGCCGGCTCTGGGGCGTGGCGCTCGACGTCGCTGAGGGCGGCGCCGTGCTCGTTGACCACGGAAATGCTCCAGCCGTTGTTGCCGTCCACATCATCCTGGACCAAGGAGCGCACGCGCGACATAATATCCGGCGCGAAACCGGGGTCCTTCGTCACCAGGGCCGGTTCCTCGTTAAGGCGCACCGCGTCCACCCCGGCCAGTTCTTCCTGCAGGATCTTGCCGGCGGCCTCGCTGTACATCCCGACCGAATAGGTGCCGGTGTTGTCCTCCAGCGTCTTGGCCAGCTCCTTGGCGTCGATGCCACCGATGGTCTCATCCTCGGCTTTGGCGCGGGAGACCGCGTCGGCAATCCGCGCGGCCAGCCCGCGGGGCGAAGAGGTCTTCTCCCCGTCTACCAACAGGCGGAACTCCGTGCCGGGCTTGAGCAGCTCCACCCCGTCGGAGCTGACCACCCCGGCCCGCTCGGCTTCAATGGCACGCAGCTCCAAGTGCTGATTCGCCCCCAGCTTGGGATGGATCATCGACGGCTGCCAGCGCACGGTCCATTCGTCGTTGGACTTGGTCAGCGCCATCTGGGTGTCGTAGTGCAGCTGCCGATCCCGTGGCAGTGTCCAGCTCACCGAGTAATCCACGGTCGCGTAGCCCGGATCGTGGCTGTTGACGCCAGCCAGCTCGAAGTCCACGCCTTCGGCCTGCAGGCCGTCGTAGCTTTCCTGGAAGGTCTGCCGGGTGGCCTCGGCATTATCGACCAGCCCGTCTAGGGATTCCGTGTCGCCTTCCTCAAGAGCGGTGAATACTTCTTCGGCCACCGGATCAACCGACGGCGGCTTCGGCGTACAGGCCACTACCCCGGTACTACACAACGCTGTTACGCACAGCAAAGCCACCGCCTTTTTCATATGTGCAAACATTACTCAAGCGGTGGCTGCCGGCCGTGACCAACACGTCTTTCGTGCCGGCCTAAGCCAATTTGTTATTTCGTGACGCGCACCTCGGCCTTGGCGCCCTCGACGGCTTCCATGCCTTCTTCCTCAGCAATGCGCTGAGCTTCCTCGATGAGCGTTTCGACAATCTTGTCTTCCGGCACGGTCTTGATGACCTCGCCCTTGACGAAGATCTGGCCCTTGCCGTTGCCGGAGGCAACGCCGAGGTCGGCATCGCGCGCCTCACCTGGGCCGTTGACCACGCAGCCCATGACGGCCACGCGCAGCGGGAACTCCATCCCGTCGAGGCCGGCGGTAACTTCCTCGGCCAGCGTGTAGACATCGACCTGGGCGCGGCCGCAGGACGGGCAGGAGACGATCTCCAGCTTGCGCGGGCGCAGGTTCAGCGACTGCAGGATCTGGTCGCCCACCTTGATCTCTTCCACCGGGTCGGCCGACAGGGACACGCGGATGGTGTCGCCAATGCCCTGGGACAGCAGCGAGCCAAAGGCCACCGAGGATTTGATGGTGCCCATGAACTTCGGACCGGCCTCAGTAACGCCCAGGTGCAGCGGGTAGTCGGTCTGCTCGGCCAGCTGGCGGTAGGCCTCCACCATCAGCACCGGGTCGGAGTGCTTGACGGAGATGGCGATGTCGCCGAAGCCGTGCTCCTCGAAAAGGCCGGCCTCCCAAATGGCGGACTCGACCAGGGCCTCCGGGGTGGCCTTGCCGTATTTTTCCAGCAGGCGCTTGTCCAGGGAGCCGCCGTTGACGCCGATACGAATCGGGATGCCGGCGTCACCGGCCGCCTGCGCGACCTCTTTAACGCGGCCGTCGAATTCCTTGATGTTGCCCGGGTTCACGCGCACCGCGGCACAGCCGGCTTCGATGGCCTGGAAGATGTACTTCGGCTGGAAGTGGATGTCCGCGATGACCGGGATGGGCGACTTCTTCGCAATGGCCGGCAGCGCCTCAGCGTCGATGGGCTTCGGGCATGCGACGCGCACGATGTCGCAGCCGGACGCGGTAAGCTGCGCGATCTGCTGCAGCGTGGCGTTGATATCGTGCGTTTTGGTGTTGGTCATCGACTGGACCGAGATGGGGTGCTCCGAGCCCACGCCGACGGGGCCGACGGAAAGCTGACGGGTCTTACGCCGCGGGGCCAGGGTAGGCGGCGGTCCTTCGGGGATGCCGAGACCAATAGAGGTTGACATGCACGCTCCTTGCTTGTCTGATTTGCCGGCCTGTCCTCGCCCCTCCGACAGGCGCCGCCCGCAGAGGACGGAAACCAGCTAGGAAAAGTAGGGACAGGTTGTGTGGTACTACCGATAACGCCCCCACTTTAGCACTGCCTGGCGCGCACCGACGCCTGCGCTGTGGCGGGCCAATCAGCCGAACAGCCGGATGGGATTGACCACGTCCGCGATGATGATGACCGCGCCGACGGCCAGCAGCGCCGCCGCAATCGCATAAGTCACGGGCATGAGCTTGGTGTAGTCCGCCGGGCCGGCGGGTTGCTTGCCTGCCATCCGCCGGAAGAAGTCGCGGATCTTTTCGTAAATAACCACCGCGATGTGGCCGCCGTCAAACGGCGGGAGGGGTATGAGATTGAACAAGGCTAGGAAGAAATTCAGCGTCGCCAGCATAATGAAAAACGCCGCCCACAGGTTGTTTTCCACCAGCTCGCCGCCGACGCGGGAGGCGCCCACCACGGACATCGGCCCCTGCTCATCGCGCTCGGCGCCGAAGATGGAGGCCACCACGCCCGGGATCTTTGCCGGGAACTGCTTGATCCCCTCGACGGTCGCCTCCAGCATGTTCCACGAGTAGTGCCAGGTGGCCGGCCACGCCTCCCAGAAACCGTTCTGCCGGACCGTGTCCAGCGGCTGGTTGACCAGCCCGATAGACCCGGCCTCCACCAACTCCCCCTGCGGGTTCGGGCGCAGGACGGTATCAAGCTGCACCTCGACGGTGCGGGACTGGCCGTCGCGCTCGATGCCCAGCTCGACGGTCTTACCCGGCAGTTGGATGACCTCGTCGCGCAGGGCCGTGAAATCCGGTACCTCCTCGCCGTTCAGGGTCAGGATGACATCGCCCGGGCGCACCCCGGCTGCGGCCGCCGGGCCGTCGCCCTGACACGGCTCCAGGTTGCCGGCGATATCCGCGTCGGCGCTGCAGACGGTCTCGCCCACGCGCGGACGGTAGTCCGCCTTCGGATCGGGCAGGCCTGCGGTCTGGGCGACGATGAAGAGGATCAGAAAGCCCAAGACCAGGTTCACGGCCACACCGCCGCTGAGCACCGCGATGCGCTGCCACCACGGCTTGGTGTACATCGCGTGGGGCTTTTCCTCCTCGGTGAGGAACTCGTCCTGCGGGGTCATGCCCGCGATATCGCAGAATCCGCCGACCGGCAGGGCGGCCAGTCCGTACTCGGTATGCCCGCGGGTAAAGCCCGCCAGCTTCGGGCCGAAGCCGATGAAATAGCGGCGCACCCGCATCCCGAAGGCGCGGGCGGTGAGCATGTGCCCCGCCTCGTGCAGGGCGATGGTAATCCCGATGCCTAGGGCGAACAGGACTATCCCCAAGATATTGGCCATTAACAGTACCGCTTTCTAGCTGGCTAGCGGGCGTAATAATCCACGCGCTCGTTGGCGCGGGTGCGGGCCTCGCGCTCAACGGCGAGGACATCGTCGACGCTTGAGGGTACACCAGCATAACCGCCGCAGTCACCTACCACTTCGCCCACGATGTCCACGATGCGCGGGAAGCGGATCCGCCGGGCAAGAAACGCCGCGGCCGCCTCCTCATTCGCGGCGTTGTACACCGCCGGGTGGCTGCCGCCCGTGATAGCCACCTGGCGGGCCAGTTGCACCGCGGGGAAGGACTCATCATCCAGCGGCTCGAACTCCCACGTGTAGGCGTTGCTAAAGTCCAGCGCCGGCGCCGCATCCGCCACGCGGTTCGGCCAATCGAGGGCAAGGGAAATCGGCAGCTTCATCGACGGCGGGGAGGCCTGCGCCATGGTGCAGCCGTCGGCGAAGGTGGCCATCGAGTGCACGATGGACTGCGGGTGCACGGTGACCTCGATATCGGCGGCCGGCAGGTCGAAGAGCAGAGTCGCCTCGATAAGCTCCAGGCCCTTGTTGATGAGCGTGGCCGAGTTCAGGGTGTTCATCTTCCCCATCGACCACGTCGGGTGCTGAGCGGCCTGCTGCGGGGTCACGTCCCACATCTGCTCACGGGTCCAGCCCCTAAACGGCCCGCCCGAGGCGGTCAGCACCAGCGAGCGCAGCTCCGCGCGCCGGCCCGCCAGCAGCGCCTGGGCCATGGCGGAGTGCTCCGAGTCTACTGGCACGATCTGCCCCTGGCGGGCGGCGTTGGTGACCAGTGTGCCACCGGCCACCAGAGATTCCTTGTTGGCCAGCGCCAGGTAGGCGCCGGTCTCGATGGCGGCCAGGGTGGCTTTCAGCCCCAGTGAACCGACCAGGGCGTTGAGCACCGTGTCCGCGGCGACTAGGCGGGTAAGCTCCTCCGCGGAGTCTGGGCCGGCGATGACCTTTCCGCCCAAGGCCTCCGAGACCTCCGCGGCCGCCTGGGGGTTGGCCACAGCGACGTGGTTAGCCGAAAGGTTGAGTTGCCGGGCCTGTTCGGCGATGGCTTGCGGGTTGCTGCCGCCGGCGGCGATGCCGACGACCACGAATTTGTCGGGGTTGGCCCGAATGACTTCCACTGCTTGGGTACCGATTGAGCCGGTAGAACCCAGGATCAGAACGCGCTTAATACTCACCCGTCCTAGAGTAGTAGCTCCGCGGGCCCCGCGCGGCGGGGGTGTTCGATCGCAACGGCGGCTGGGAATGTTCTAAAATAGGGCACAGATAGTTGGCCTATAGCGCCGTGCCGCGCCCCGGCCTGGGGCGCGTGCTTTAAGGCGCACACGCAAAAGGAGTGCACGTGTCTTCCCACAAGTTGGTTCCTGAGGTCCACGGCGGAGTTTCCACCGATGACGTCCCCTCGGCAGAGTTCGGCTGGTCCCGGACCCCGCATACCGGTGTTCAGGTCGCCGGCTGGATCACCGTCCTAGTCCTGCTGGGTTACAACTTCGGTAACCACCAGGGCCACGTGGAGACCATCTACCTCTTCCTCTTTGCCGCGCTGATCGCCATCGGCCTCATCATCGACCTCTTCCAGCCGAAAATGAAGCAGGTGCGCACCATCACCGCCCGCAACCAGCCGGAGGGCTACCAGGAGCTGGACTGGACCTACGAGCAGAAGACGGTCGGCGGCCCCTACGCGGAGCTGACCGACTCCCAGCTGCGCGCCCTGAACATCGAGCCTTCCCGCGTGTCCCACCTGCGCGTCGGCGAGGCCGTCGAGGCCACTGGCAAGACCGTCCCGACCGCCCAGGTAGAGCGCTAGAAAGCGCACGCCCGCGCAAGACTAAAGCCGCCCGCACCCTCCCGGGGCCGGCGGCTTTTTCGTGTCCGCGGCAGGTGGCCCTGCCCCGCGCTACTTCACGTAGGTTCCGACCTTGGCGTAGATTTCCGGCATCTGCTTGTCCACGCGCTTGCCGCAGATGACCCAGGCCGCCGCGTAAATCGCCGCGGGTAGAGCCACAGTCACCAGCACTCCCAGGCCGGTGAGCAGGGCCGAGGACTGGCTCACCCCGAGGATCATCAGGATTCCGCCGGGCGCAATCGGCAGCCAGCCGGCCAGCAGCACGACGAAGGCGCTGATAAACGCCGCGGCCTGCATGCCGGACTTGTCCGTCCAGGGGTTCGCCCCGGGCGCGGACATGGGGTACGGGTTGAAGGTGGTCATCACCATGGACAGGCCGCAGGCCGACAGCAGCAGGCCCAGGGTGGCCACACCCACGAGCACGGTCAGCGAGGGATCGGGTTGGATGATGAGCAAGATGACGAAGAGGACGACCGCCGCGATAACGCCCGGGGTGATCATGGCCAGGTGGCGGGCGTAGAGGAAAACGCGCGGGCGCACCGGTACTGCCATGGTCACCCAATTGCTGGGCCCGGCGTAGCCGAAATCGTTGGAGGCACTGATCCCTCCTAGGACTCCGGTAAAGGCCAGGAAGAACAAGCCTTCCATCCCGCGCTCGCCGAAGCTCATCACGACGGCAAAGATGATCATCACCGGCAGGAGCAGCAGCGTGGACGACAGCCGCGTATCGCGGATGAAGTAGCGCAGCACGCGCTTGTATTCCATTGTGCCCGGGCTGGCATAGGGCAGGCCCGCCAGCCGCAGGGCACCCACGCCCTGGGCCCGGGTCCCTTCCAAGACCTGCGGCCCCGACTCGTAGGCCTGGCGGAAGCTGCGGGCGGTCTGCCGGCGCCACAGCCACAACCCCAAGGCCAGGAACACCACGGCGACTAGCAGCTGGCCTAAAGCCTGCGCCCACTGCCCGTTGGCTACCGATGCCACCCAGCCCATGCCGGCGCCCGTCGGCGTCCAGGCGGCGACCTCGCCGAAGCCGACTATCGGCAGGCCCTCGACGCCCAAGTTCTGGACGGCGATGAAGCCGAAGATCAACACCACGAAGCCTACCCCGGAAATCATGGACATCCGCGTCTTGCTGGCGCCCATCTCCTTGACCGCTAGCTGCGCTCCCCCGGCAATGACCTCGGTCCACACCACCGCCAACGCCAGCGAGACGGCCTGGCCCAGGACGAAGACCACGATCATCGCGGCGGCGTCGTTGGCCGCCAGCACGAAGGAGCCGGCCACCGCGAAGATGAGCGTGACCGCGGCGGCGATGAAGACGCGGCTGGACCACAGCGCCACCCGCGCGAGCCCGCGCTCGGCCGTTGCGGCGTCGATGGGCAAGCCGCGCAGATCCATCGGCCCGACCTGCCGCTCACCGGCGGGCATGAAGATGCTGACGACGATCAGAGCCGCCGTGCCAAGGGCCACGGCACCGGTCAGGGCGTGGAAGCGGCCCGGGCCGGCGGAGACCTCCAGGCCCACGTTCAGGGTCACGCTGACCAGTCCGATGAGCGCGTAGAAGCCGAAAAGTGCCACCATCCATGTCTGGGACGGGTTGGACTTAAAGCTGCGCGTCCACAGCGTGCGGTGCAGGGAAAACAGCGTGGCAGGAACCGAGGCCTTAGTCATCGCGACCACCCCGCAGCCAGCCCAGCGAGCCCTCGGCCAGTGAGCCGCCGCCGGTGAGCTCAATAAACAGGTCGGTCAGGCTGCGGCCGTGGCGCACGTTATCGACGTGGCCGCAGGTGGCCACCCGGCCGCGGTGGATGACCGCGACGTGATCACACAGCCCCTCGACCAGCTCCATCACGTGGGAGGACAAGATGACGGTCTTGCCGCCGGCCACGAACTCCCGCAGGATCGACTGGATGAGCCGGCCGGAAACCGGATCGACAGCCTCCAGGGGCTCGTCCAACACCAACACGTCTGGGGCGTGCAGCAGGGCGCCGGCCAGCAGGATCTTCTTGGTCATGCCGGCCGAATAATCCGCGATGTACTTGGAGCCTGCATCGGAAAGCTGCAGCGCCGCCAGCAGCTCCTCGGAGCGACTGGCTACCACGGACTCTTCCATCCCCCGCAGCGCGCCCAGGTAGTAGAGGTATTCGGGGCCGCTCAGGCGGTCGAATACCGGGGCGCCGTCCATGAGCAGCCCGACGCGGGCCACCGCCTGGTTGTGCTCGGCCCACACGTCGTGGCCGGCCAAGTAGGCCTGCCCGGCGTCGGGCCGCACGAGCCCGCAGGCCATCGTCAGCATGGTGGTCTTGCCGGCGCCGTTGGGGCCCACGATGCCGTAGAGCGAACCGCGCGGGATGTCCAGGTTGAGGTTGTCCACGGCCGGAGTGCCGGAAAAAGTTTTACTCAGGCCCCGCACGGCGAAGGCCTGAGTGGTCGGATCAGCGGCGAGCTGAGGAAAATTGGGCTGCGTCATGCCTGACACATTATCAGCCGCCTATCAGCCCCGCAGGATAAACCTAAACGCCGGCCGGCTCCTTGGCGTCGGCGGAATCCTCGTCCCGCTCCTCGGCCGCCAGCTGGCCGCAGGCCGCAGCGATCTCCTGGCCCTTGGTATCACGCACCGTACACGGCACGCCCTGAGCCTGGACGCGGCGGACGAACTCATCCTGGCGCGCTTTCGGGGCCGCGTCCCACTCCGAACCCGGCGTCGGGTTCAGCGGGATGACGTTGACATGCACCTTGGAGCCCAGCGCCTGGTGCAGCTTGCGGCCCAGCATGTCCGCGCGGAAGTCCTGGTCGTTCTTGTCGCGGATTAGCGCGTACTCGATGGACACGCGCCGCGAGGTCTTGTCCACGTAGTAGCGCGCGGCGTCCAAAACCTCCTCGACCGACCAGCGGTTGTTGATCGGCACCAGGGTGTCGCGCAGTTCGTCGTCCGGCGTGTGCAGGGAGACCGCCAGGGTGCAGGAGAGGTCCTCGTCCGCCAACTTACGGATGGCCGGGGCCACGCCCACGGTCGAGACGGTCACGTTGCGCATGGACATGCCGAAGCCAAAGGGCGCGGGGGCGGTAATTTGGCGCACCGCCTGCACGACACGTTTGTAGTTGGCCAGCGGCTCCCCCATGCCCATGAAGACGATGTTGGACAGGCGGCCGCCCTCCGCGGCCATCTCCTTGGCCGCGTTACGTACCTGTTCGACAATCTCCGCGGTGGACAGGTTGCGGTCCAGCCCGCCCTGGCCGGTCGCGCAGAACGGGCAGGCCATGCCGCAGCCGGCTTGGGAGGAAATACACAGGGTCGCGCGGCCCGGGTAGCGCATGAGCACCGACTCCAACAGGGTGCCGTCGTGCAGGCGCCACAGGGACTTGGTGGTCTCCCCGTCGTCCGTGCCCGAGTGCTTGATGGGGGTCATTAGCTCCGGGAAGAGCGCGTCCTGGATGTCCTGCCGGGCGCTGGCGGGCACGTCGGTCATGTCCTCGACGTTGTTGGTGTAGTGGACGTAGTAGTGCTGCGCGAGCTGCTTGGCGCGGAACTTCGGCAGGCCGAGCTCGGCGAGCTTGGCCACGCGCTCATCGTGGGAGAGGTCGGCGAAGTGCTTCGGCGGCAGACCACGCCGCGGGGCCGAGAAGTTAAGTTTCACAGACTGTGCCATAATGCCTCCCATTTTGGCACGTCTACGGGCCAAGTTCCCAATCTAAAAGCGTCCGCGCGGCCCAGAAGTGGCGCAACCAACCCGCGACACGTTTAAATATTTATATGACACATTCCCAAAACGCAGAACCGGATTACACCGACGCCTACGCGGGCGCCGGCGCGACGAACTCTAAGGCCCCCGCCACCACCGGCGCGGGCGCAGATTCCGGTGCCCTAGAGACCGCCCCCGCCACCGACGAGAAACCGCAGGGCAAGGGCAAGGTCTCCGGATCCTTCGCCGCTTCTACCTGGGTCGCTCTCATCATCGGCTTCCTGCTGCTTATCCTGCTGATCGTCTTCATCATGCAGAACCAGCAGTCCGTGCCGGTCAACTTCCTCGGCTGGAGCGGCGACTTCCCCGCCGGGATCGCCTTCTTGTTGTTTGCTATTGCCGGCGCGCTGATTATGGCGTGCGTCGGCGGCTGGCGCATGTTCGAGCTGCGCCGCCAGGTCAAGCGCGCCGGGCGTTAAGTCGCCAGGTAGGACATTGCCACCCAGGTGACCATGGCCGACGGCAGCATGCCGTCGAGCCGGTCCATCAGGCCCCCGTGGCCGGGCAGAATGGCGGACATGTCCTTGATACCCAGTTCGCGCTTGAACTGGGACTCCACCAGGTCGCCCAGGGTAGCGCAGAAGACCAGGCCCACGCCCATCAGCGCGCCAATCCAGGCGTCGGTGTGGAGCAGGAACTTCACGCTCAGGGCGCCGGCCACGGTGCCGAAGAGAATCGAGCCGGCGAAGCCTTCCCAGGACTTCTTGGGGCTCACCGCCGGGGCCACCGGATGCGAGCCGAACATCACGCCCGCGACATAGCCGCCGGTGTCCGAGGCCACCACGCACAGCATAAACGTCAGGATGGAGGCCGAGCCGCTGGCCAGCGGGGTTTCCACCCGCGAGAGCATGGCGGCAAAAGTGCCGAAGAGGGGGATCCAGGTCAGCACGAAGATGCCGACCGACATGTCCCGCATGTAGTGGATGGGCGGGCGATGCCGGCCGTTGTGGAACAGGCGCCCGAACATCAGCGCCAGCACGGCCGTGACGTAGACCGCCACCAAGCCGCCGGCTTCCGCCGGCCAGGAAATCCAGACCATGGCCTGGCCGCCGATAATCATCAGCGTGCGCGGCAGGTGGTAGGAATGCTCCCGCAGGCGGGTGAGCACCTCCCACATGGCCACGCCGACGGCGACGGAGACCACCAGGTACCAGGCCAGCGGGCCGGCCCAGACCGCGAAAATGACCAACGTCCCGAGGGCGACCCCTACCCCGGTAGCGGCCGAGAGGTTGCGTCCCGCGCCGTTCTTCGGCTTCGGCAGGTGGCGCCGAGCGGGCGCCGCCTCAGCGGGCGCGGGGTCGGGCGAAGCGGGATTGGTCACTATCATTCCTTCATTTGGCAAAGAAGTATCGAAGGGCAATAAAACTTGGCCCCCGCGGCAGGCTATTCGCGTGACGCAGCGGCACCCTACTCAGATCGCTGACGGGGAGGCTAGACCTCCATCAGCTCGTTTTCCTTGTTCTCGACCAGCTTGTCGACCTGCTCGATGTAGCCGGAGGTGGTTTTCTCCATCTCCTTTTCGGCGGCCACGACTTCGTCCTCGCCGGCGTCGCCGTCTTTCTGCAGCTTCTTCAGCGACTCCATGGCCTTGCGGCGGATGTTGCGGATGGCGATCTTTCCGTCCTCGCCCTTGGACTTAGCTAGCTTGACCATGTCCTTACGGCGCTCCTCGGTCAGCTGCGGCACGGTAACGCGCAACACGTGGCCGTCGTTGGTGGGGTTAACGCCCAGGTCGGAGTTGCGGATGGCGTTCTCGATCTCGCCGATCATGGACTGCTCGTAGGGCTTGATGAGCAGCATGCGCGGCTCCGGGACCGACACGGTAGCCATCTGGGTGATAGGCGTCGGGGCGCCGTAGTACTCTGCCACCAAGCCGTTGAACATAGCGGGGTTAGCGCGGCCGGTGCGGATGGTCACCAGCTGCTCGCGGGTGTGCTCCACCGAAGCGGCCATGTGCTCTTCCGCGCTGAGTTGAATATCGTCGATCATGACTTAACGTTTCTCCCTTGAAATATCGAAACTAGCTGGGGAAAACCCTAGCAGGTTTGACGCTTCTTTTGCTATTAGGACTGCACCAGGGTGCCGATCTGCTCGCCCGCCACGGCGCGGGCGATATTGCCCTCCTGCAGCAGGTTGAAGACCAAGATCGGCATGCTGTTGTCCATGCACAGGCTGAAGGCGGTAGCGTCCGCGACCTTGAGCCCCTTCTCGATGACCTCCTTCGGGGTGATTTCCGTGTAGAGCTCGGCGTTAGCGTTGGTGCGCGGGTCGTCGGAGTAGACGCCGTCGACACCCTTGGCAAGGAAGAGGACCTCCGCGCCGATTTCCAGCGCGCGCTGCGCGGCGGTGGTGTCCGTGGAGAAGTACGGCATGCCCATGCCGGCGCCGAAGATGACCACGCGCCCCTTTTCCAGGTGGCGCTCGGCGCGCAGCGGCAGGTAGGGCTCCGCGATCTGCGCCATGTTGATGGAGGTCTGCACGCGGCAGTCGACACCCAACTGCTTCAGGAAGTCCTGTAGGGCCAGCGAGTTCATCACCGTGCCGAGCATACCCATGTAGTCGGAGCGGGCGCGGTCCATGCCGCGCTGGGACAGCTCGGCGCCGCGGAAGAAGTTGCCGCCGCCAATGACGACGGCGATCTCGGTGCCGTTGTTCGCCACCTCAGCGATCTGCCGGGCTACGTTTTCGACCACGTCCGGGTCGATGCCCACCTTGCCGCCGCCGAACATCTCGCCGCCGAGCTTGAGCATTACTCGCTTGTAGCCGGTCCTGTGTGCGCTTTCTGGGGTGGTTACAGGCATGTCGTCTCCTTTGTCATGGAACGTAGAACAAGGTGTCTTTCGTTTCGACATTTAGTCCAAACGCGAGTCGCATTCATTCTACCCACTCCAGCCGCCTGCTTCCCCATGCCCCGCCCGCGCTTCCCCCTTGCCGGCGCGTGGCACCCCCTAACGCAACAAACCCCAGGAAGCTTGCCTCCCGGCTGGGAGGCAAGCTTCCTGGGGTAAAGCCCGCGCGCATATGTGCGCTGGGGCTGTGGCCTATATTTAGGCGCCCACCTCGTAGCGGACGAACCCGGTGACGGTGGTGCCAGCCTCCTCAGCTACCTGCTTGACGGTCTTCTTGCTGTCGGAGACCGAAGCCTGCTCCAGCAGGACGACGGACTTGAAGAAGCCGTTCAGGCGGCCTTCCACGATCTTCGGCAGGGCAGCCTCCGGCTTGCCCTCCTCGCGGGTGGTGGCCTCGGCGATCTCGCGCTCCTTCTCCACGATCTCGGACGGGACGTCCTCGCGGGTCAGGTACTCAGCGTTCATCGCGGCGATCTGCAGAGCGACGGCGTGGGCGCCCTCGGCGTTGCCCTCGTAAGCAACCAGCACGCCCACTGCCGGCGGCAGGTCGGCGGAACGCTGGTGCAGGTAGGTAGCGACGTTGTCGCCCTCGATGGTCACGGCGCGACGAGCCTGCAGCTTCTCACCGATCTTGGCGGACTCTTCGTCGATCAGGGTCGAGACGGCCTTGCCGTCGATCTCCACGGCGTTGAGCTCCTCGGTGGAGTTGGCCTTAGCGGCAGCGGCGGCCTCAGCGATCTTAGCGGCGAAAGCCTTGAAGTCCTCGTTCTTCGCCACGAAGTCGGTCTCGCAGTTAATCTCGACCATGGTGTTGCCGGACACGGCCACCAGGCCCTCGGTAGCTTCGCGGTCTGCGCGCTTGGAGACGGACTTAGCGCCCTTGATGCGCAGCAGCTCGACGGCCTTGTCGTAGTCGCCGCCAGCTTCCTCGAGTGCCTTCTTGCAGTCGAGCATGCCGGAACCGGTTGCCTCGCGCAGTGCCTTGACGTCTGCAGCAGTGTAGTTCGCCATAATTCGGGCGATCCTCCTTGTGTAAAAAACGATGTTCGATGCACAAGCGTAGCCGATTAGCTCAGGTGCCGCCGGCGTAGGGTGGCCTTTTCACACTCCCCAAACCGGGCTGAGGCCCGCTTGTCCTAAAGCGTCAGTGCTCATGCCGCTTGCCTCGGCACTCACCGCGCCCGCGGCGGGTGGTGTTTAGCCAAGGTAAGCGTCCACCAGCATACGCTACAGCAAACCCCCGGGCCCACCGTCTTCGACGGGCGCGGGGGTAACTGTTATTCAAGCCTCAATTAAGGCTTAGTTGCCGGCCGGCTGCTGGCCTTCCGGCTTCTGGACCTGGCCCTCAACCTTGAGCGCGTCGTCCGCGGACTGCTCGGCCTCGGTAGCGGAAGCCGGGTCGGAAGCGGCGGCGGCCTCAGCGGCGTCGCGCTGCTCCTTGGAGGCGGAGTCACCGGCGGCTTCCTTAGCGGCGGCCAGCTGGCGCTCTTCGCGAGCCTTGCGGCCCTCCTCGACTGCGGTGGCGACGATGCCGGTCAGCAGCTTGGTGGAGCGGATGGCGTCGTCGTTGCCCGGGATCGGGTAGTCAACGTCGTCCGGGTCGCAGTTGGTATCCAGGATGGCAACCACCGGGATGTTGAGCTTGTGAGCTTCCTTAACCGCGATGTGCTCCTTGTTGGTGTCCACGATCCACAGCGCGGACGGAGCCTTGGTCATGTCGGAGATGCCGCCCAGGACGCGCTCCAGCTTGGTGCGCTCGCGATTGAGCATCAGGACTTCCTTCTTGGTGCGGCCCTTGTAGCCGTCCTCGGCCGCGTCCATGGCCTGGAGTTCCTTCATGCGCTTCAGACGCTTAGCAACGGTCTGGAAGTTGGTGAGCATGCCGCCCAGCCAGCGGTGATTGACGTACGGCATACCAACGCGCTCGGCCTCTTCGGCGACGGCTTCCTGGGCCTGCTTCTTGGTGCCCACGAAAAGGATGGTGCCGCCGTGTGCGACGGTCTCCTTGACGAACTCGAAGGCCTCATCGATGTAGGTCAGGGTCTGCTGCAGGTCAATGATGTAGATGCCGTTACGGTCGGTGAAGATGTGACGGCGCATTTTCGGATTCCAGCGACGGGTCTGGTGGCCAAAGTGCACACCAGCGTCGAGGAGCTCGCGCATGGTTACGACTGCCATGTTTCGCTCGCTTTCCTAGTTCGGTTTTGGTTTTGGACAAATGATTCGTGCGGGTTTTTGTCCCGCACCCTGGCTACGAAGGCCGTGGCCAACACCCCGCTTTAACCGCGGGGACCGCGTTGGCCGCGACTGCTGCGCACCTTCTAGCAGGAGGCAGCGGCTTCGCCGCGCGTAGTCAGCACGCCCGCGCGCGTAAAAGATGATAAAGCTCTGGCACGCACGCAAGACATACTGCTGCGCTCCATAATAGCCCGAAATCCTGGCCGCGCCAAAACATTAGCGCGCCTGTGGATAACCCCGTGTTGACAGGTCAACCAAATCGGCCGATTTTCGGCGAGTTATCCACAGACCGCGCGGTTGCCTCTTCCCCACCGGCGGCATCCGGCTCACAGTGAAGGCATGACTATTCAACGAATTGTTCCCCGTATCCTGTCCGCCTGCTGTTCGACCACCTTTTTCCTGTTTCTGCTAGCACCCCCAGCCGCCCTGGCCTACGTCGACCCCGTCTCCGGCTCCCCGAGCCCGGGTCAGGTGCTGCGCGGCTTCGACCCGCCGGCCCAGCGCTGGCTCGCCGGCCACCGCGGCGTGGACCTGGCACTTGCGGTCGGCTCCCCGGTCCGCGCCTCCGACGATGGCCGCGTCGCCTTCGCCGGGGTGGTCGCCGGCAAACCGGTGGTCTCCATCGACCACGCGGACGGCATCCGCACCACCTACGAACCCGTCCACGCCCGGGTCCGCCGCGGCGAGGCCGTCACCGCCGGCCAGGTCATCGGCACCCTGGGCCACCCGCACGACGGCAAGCCCGGCCTGCACTGGGGCGCCAGGCGCGGCTCGGAAGACTACCTCGATCCGCTCAGCCTGTTAGGTCAACCGGTCATCCGCCTCAAGCCACTCTAGGGCGCTTGCCCTTCTCAGCCCCCCTACGCCCGCGGGTGCGCCTGCCGGTAGACCTCCTGCAGGCGCTGCGCGGAGACGTGGGTGTAGACCTGCGTGGTCTGCAGCGAAGAGTGTCCTAAAAGTTCCTGGACCACGCGCAGGTCCGCCCCGCCTTCGAGCAAATGCGTCGCCGCGGAGTGCCGCAGACCGTGCGGGGACAGGTCCGGCGTGCCGGTCACGGTCCCGGCGCGCTCGACGATGCGCCTGACCTGCCGCACATCAATCCGCTTGCCCCGCATGCCGACGAACAGCGCGTCCTCGACGGCGGCCATGCGGGGGCGGGCATCGTCGAGCCAGTGCGCTAGGGCATCGGCGGCCGCGTGCCCGAAGGGCACCACCCGCTGCTTGTTGCCCTTACCCGTGACCCGGGCGGTGCGCCGGTCAAGCTCGACGTCGCCGCAGTCCAGCCCGGCCAGCTCCGCGACACGCATTCCGGTGGCATACAACAGCTCCAGGATGGCGCTGTCGCGGGCGAATTCCTCCTCGTTGTGGGAGACCGCGTTACCAACCAGCTCGCCGGCCTGGGTGGTGCCCAGCACGGTCGGCAGGTGCTTGTCCACCTTGGGGCTGACCAACCGCGCGGCCACGTCGGCGTCCAGGTAACCCTGGCGCTGCGCCCACGTGGAAAAGGCGCGCACCGCCGCGGTCCGGCGTGCCAGGGTGGATCGGGCCTTGCCCTGGCTGACCGCCTCCGCCAACCACGCGCGCAACGCGTTGAGGCGAAACTCCGCGAAGGTGCCCACGGTCCGGGACAAATCGAGCAGGTCGGAGCGGTAACCGCGCACGGTCGCCGTGGACTTGCCCTCTACCAGCCGCTGGTGTTCGGCGAAGTCCTCGATCGCCTCGGCCAGCTGGCCGGCGGGGCGGGGCGTGGTAGTCATGCCCCACAGTCTAGTCCGCGGGTGTGGGACTTCGCGGGGACCTCCGCCCCTGGCTCCTAGTGCCCGTCGTGCAGGCTGTCGCGGATCCACAGGTTGCCCTGGCGGCGCACCAGCTGCTGCTTTTCCAGCACGACTAGCAGGTGGATGGCCAGCGGCAGCCGCATCCCGGCATCGCGGGCGATGTCCTGGGCGCGCGCTCCCTCGGCGCGGTCGCTGGGTGGGACGGCGTCAAAAACGCGCAGCTCGTTGCGCGACAGGCGCTGGGTGGGGCTGGCGGCGAAGTCCAGCTCAAACTGCTCGCCGGCGTCCACCTGCCCAACCGGGCTGATGAGCTCCCTAATCTGCTCCCCGTTTGCCACCAGCTGAGCCCGCTGGTCCTGGATGCGCAGGTGGCAGCCCACCGACCCGCGGCCGGTAATCGGCCCCGGCACGGCCATGACCACCTTGCCGAGCGCCTCCGCCCAGTTGGCGGTGTTCAGCGCCCCGGAGCGAAACGACGCCTCCACTACCACGGTCCCGGCCGTTAGCGCGGCGACCAGCCGGTTGCGCGTGAGGAAGCGGTGGCGCTGCGGCGTGGTGCCCGGCGGATACTCGCTGATCATGACGCCGCGGGCGGTGATGGCGTTAAACAGCGGCTCGTTTCGCGCTGGGTACGGGTAATCGACGCCGCACGCGGCCACCGCCACTGTGCACCCGCCGCTATCGAGTGCCTGCTGGTGGGCGGTGGTATCAATCCCGAGCGCCCCGCCGGAGACCACCGTGACGTGGTGCTGGCACAGGTCCCGGGCAAGCAGCTGCGTCACCTCGTAGCCATAGCGGCTCATCGCCCGGGTGCCGACTACGGCCACGGACTCCCGCACGGCCTGCTGCAGGTTACCGCCGCGCACCCACAGCGAATGCGGGGCGACGGCCTCCGCGTCGAAGCTGACCGGAGCCTCCCCCGCCGCCTGGGCGAAGAAGCCGAAGGCGCTCTCGAATTCCTCGCGGGGCCATTCCGGGTCCGCGGGTGTAATCAGCCGGGCGCCGACGCTACGGGCGGCCGCCAAGTCCTCGTCCTGGCGCAGCCAGTCACGCCGGCTGGCGGTCTGGTGCAGAAGCGGGCCTACCCAATCCCGGGCGTGGTAGACGCCGTAGGCGACCTCGTCGACCGGGTACTCTCCCAGGAGCGCGGCCAGGTGCCGCGACGGGCCCTCCACGACCCGGTTCAGGTAGACCCAGGCGTCGAGCTCGTTACGCAAGTGAAAATCGGACATAAAAGTATTCCTCCTCCTGTGGTTGTCTCATCTAAAGCGTCGAGTCCTGCCGTAGCTCCAGCGCCTGCGAGACCAGATCCAGGTCCGGTTGCTTGAGCCCTGCCAGGTCCGCGAGCGTCCAGGCCACCTTCAGCGCCCTATCGATGCCTCGCTGCGTGATATCTCCCATCAGCAGCAGGGCCTTGAGCGTTTCCATCGCGTCCTCCGTCGCCGGGTATTCCCGGCGCATCCAAAACGTCGGCACCGCCGCGTTGGTGCGGGCATCCAGCCCGGCCTGCCGCCACCGGGCGGCAGAACGCTCCCGGGCCGCGGCCACCCGCTCGGCGATGACGGCGGAGGGCTCCTCCTCCGCGCTGCCGATGACCGCGCCCTGGGCGTTCAGACTCAGGATGATGTCCAGGCGGTCGCGCAGCGGGCCGGAGATGTTGCGCAGGTAGTTCTGCCGGTCGGCGGAGCGGCACCTGCAGCGGGAGGCCTGATCGGCCCCGCATCGGCACGGGTTGGCGGCCATGATCAGCTGGAAGCGCGCGGGGAAGCTGACCTCCCGGCGCGCCCGGGACACGCGCACGATGCCCTCCTCCAGCGGCGCGCGCAGCCCGTCCAGGAAGGCGGCGGGGATTTCGGAGACCTCGTCGAGGAACAACACCCCGTTGTGGGCCAGGCTGACCGCGCCGGGCCGCACGCGCGCTCCGCCGCCTAACAGGCCCGCCCGCGTCACCGAGGAGTGCGGGGCGATAAACGGCGCGTGCCCGATGACCGTCCCGGCCGATCCCGCCAGCGAGTGGACGGCGGTGGTCTCGACAGATTCGTCGATGCTCAGCGGCGGCAGAATGCTGGGCAGGCGGGCGGCGATCATGGACTTGCCGGAGCCGGGCGGGCCCACCATCATCAGGTGGTGGCCGCCGGCCGCCGCGATCTCCGCGGCCTTCTTCGCCGGCGCCTGTCCGGCAACGTCCCGGAAGTCCAGCGGCGTGCGCGGCGCCCGCGGGTGCGCGCCCGGCCCGGCTGCCGCGGCGGCGGATTCCAGCGGGGTCGCCCCGCAGACCCACGCCAGCGCCCGCTCGAGCGTCGGCGTCACCAGCACGTTCATGTCGGAAATCAAGGCGGCCTCCGCGGCGTTGTCCGGCGGGATGAGCACCGTGCAGTAGCCGTGCTTGCGCGCCGACAGCAGCGCCGGGATGACCCCGGGCACCCCGCGCACGGTCCCGTCCAGGCCGAGCTCCCCCAGCACCAGGCAGCTGGCAAGGCGCCCCGCGGGGCTCGCGCCGTCGATGCCCGTTTCCAGGTCCGCCTCCGGCCCCATCGCCGCGACCAGGATGGCCAGCGCCATGGGCAGGTCGAAGTGGGAGCCGGACTTAGGCATGGACGCCGGCGACATGGAGATGATGATCTTCGTCTTGGGCCAGCGCAGCTGCGAATTGGTCACCGCGGTACGCATGCGTTCCCGGGATTCCGTGATGGCGGTATCCGCCAGGCCCACCACGTGGGTGCCGGGCAGGCCGGCCCCGATATTGGCCTCGACGGTGACCACGTTGGCCAGGACCCCGTCGAGGGCGGTCGTATAGCATTTACCGAGCGCCATCATCGACCCCCAGGTAGTGCTCAAGCTCGAAACCTTCGCCGCAGGTCACCAGCGCCACGACGTCGAAGCGCACCTGCGCGAAAGGCTTGTCCTTTAACCAAAGCCGCGCCGCCTTGCGCAGGCGCGCCAGCTTGCGCGGGCTCACGGCCTCAGCGACGCCGAAGTCGCGCCGGCTGCGAGTTTTGACCTCGACAAAGATGACGGTTTCGCCCGCCAGCACGATAAGGTCAATCTCCCCGACCGCGTAGCGGACGTTGTGGGCCAGGACTTGGCCGCCGCGGCGGCGGTAGAACTGCGCCGCGTAGGCCTCCCCGCGGCGGGCTAAGGCATAGTTACGTGTATAGGCGGTGTGCATGTAGAAATTCCCCCCAAAAAATTCTGTGGCTTGAAGCGCGCGCCCGAACGGCACACCCACATCACACCGCCGCAGTCAACCCCCGCACAAGGGCAGGCCTCCCCGCAACCGCCAAATCTGTGGATAACTGCTTAGCACCCCGAGTTATCCACAGGCTCCGCGCCTTTAAAGTTGCGCACTGCCCCGCCAGCGCCTATAGTGGCGCGCCCTTAATCGGGCAGCACGAAATCGGGCTTGTCGAGCTCCTCAATGTTGACGTCCTTGTAGGTGATAACGCGGGCGTAGCGCACGAAGCGGGCCGCGCGGTACATGTCCCAGACCCAGGCGTCCGACATGCGCACCTCGTAGTAGACGTCCGCGCCGGAGGTGTGCGGGATGAGCTCTACCGCGTTCGCCAGGTAGAAGCGTCGTTCCGTCTCGACCACGTAGGAAAACTGGCTGACCACGTCGCGGTATTCGCGGTAGAGCGACAGCTCGACTTCAGCCTCGTAGTTGTCCAGGTCTTCGGCACTCACGTTGGTCTTCCTCCTTAGCGCGTGGGCAGGTAATAACGCCCAGCATATTCTGCCCGCGGCCCGCACACGTCAAGGCGCGCCCAGGTATTTTCGCTGCGCGGCGGCGACGTTAGCGTAACTCAGGCGGTGCTGCGGATTGACGCCTAGCTCCTCGATGGCGCGCGTGTGCGCCGCCGTCCCGTAGCCCTTGTGCCCGGCCAGGCCGTAGCCCGGGTAGCGCTCGTCGAGTTCCACCATCAGCCGGTCCCGGGAGACCTTGGCCAGCACGCTTGCGGCCGCAATGCACCGAGCCGCCGCGTCGCCGCCGGTCATCGGCAGCTGTGGGCAGGGCATGCCGGGCACCTTCAAGGCATCGGTAAGCACGTAGCCCGGCCGCACGTCTAGGCGCGCGACGGCGCGCCGCATCCCGGAGACGTTGGCGTGCTGGATGCCGCGGTGATCGATGGCGGCGGGCCCGATGTGCACGATGGCAAAGGACCAGGCGCAGTCCTGGATGATGGGATAAAGCCGCTCGCGCGTTCGCGGGGTGAGCTTCTTGGAGTCGCTCAGGGTGGAAAGCTCCGGGATGATTTTGTCCGGCAGCACGCACACGGCGATGGTGATAGGCCCGCAGCACGCCCCGCGGCCGGCCTCATCCACGCCCGCGACCGGCCCCAGGCCCGCCTTGGATAGCGCGACCTCGTAGGTCCGCAGCTGTTTCAGCGCCCGCACGTCCGGCTACCTCTGGATGTCCGGGTGCTTGACGATGCCGCCGCGGCCCAGCGGCAGGACCACCGCACGGACCTTGCCGCGGACGTTGTCGACCGGGATGGTCCCCTGCCGGTTGTCGCCCAGGTGAGCGCGGGAGTCGAGCGAGTTCGTCCGCGAGTCCCCCATCACCCACAGGCTTTCCTCCGGCACGGTCACCGGTCCGAAGTAGTCCCCGCCGCAGGCCTCCGAGCCGGTCAGCGGGTTGACCTCGTTGACCGGTGGGGTCAGCACGAAGGACTGATCCGTGGGCCGGCCGTCGACCATCACGGCCGGGTCGCCGGCCTGGCAGGACACCGTCTGCCCGCCGGTGGCGATAACGCGCTTGGTCAGGATGTTGTCCGCGTTGGGCACCAAGCCTACCAGGGAGAGCAGGTTTTGCAGGCCGCGCACCAGCACGTTGTGGGAGCGCTCCATGGTGAACTCGCCGTCCCAGGAGGGCGTGGACGCAAAAACGACGACGTCGCCGGGCTGCGGGTCCTGGAAATAATAGGAGACCCGCTCCACCGCTATGCGGTCGTTCTCGCAACCGGCGCAGCCGTGGAAGGTCGGCTCCATCGAGCCGGACGGGACCACATAGAGCCGACCGATGAAGGCCTGGATGAGGCTCAGCAGCACGACGGTCGCCACGACGGAAAGGGCCATGCCGCGCCACCAGCTGGCGCCGTCCTCACCGTCGCGGGGCGCGCGCCCCGGCCGCTGGTCTGACCCGGTTCCGTCCGCGGCGCCGGCACGACGGGAGTCCGGGCGGGGATCTCCCGCACGCCGGTAGTCCCGCCGGGCTAAACGCGCGGTCTGGTTACTGCTGGATTCCCGGGTCATCGACGCCGCCGAGCCGTTGGAACGGGAAGAAGACGAAGGCCACCTTGCCGCGCACGTTCTCGTCCGGGATGGTGCCGTGGTACGGGTCATCGAGGTGGTAGCGCGAATCCGCCGAGTTGGTCCGGTTATCGCCCATCATGAAGTAATTGCCCTCCGGCACGGTCACCGGGCCGAAGTACGGCCCGCCGCAGGCCTCGGAGCCGGAGTTCTCATCGACCGGGTAGGTCGGCGGGTCCATCACGTAGCTTTGGTCGATGGGCTTGCCGTCCACCATGACCGCCGGGTCGCCGGCCTGGCAGGACACCGTCTGCCCGCCGGTCGCGATAACGCGCTTGACCAGGGTGTTCTCGTCCGGCGGAGCGAGGGAGACGAAGCTCAGCGCCTCCTGGATCGCCGCGATGACCGAGTTGTCCGAACGCGGCGACTGGTAGTTGGTGTTCCAAGAGTCGGTGCCCACAAAGACGATGACGTCGCCCGGCTCCGGGCTCTTGTCGCCGTAGTAACTGATCTTCTCGGTGAAAATGCGGTCGTTGGTGCAGCCCTCGCAGCCGTGTAGGGTCGGTTCCATGGACGCCGACGGGATGACGTACTGGCGGCCGATAAACGTCTGCACGACGCCGACAACCAGCAGCACGCCCACGACAATCAGAGCCGTTTCCACCAGCCACGGGAGCTGCTTCTTTTCCTGCTCCACCGGTTGCGCCTGGGCCTGCTCGGGCTCATCCGGGGTCGGGGTTGATGCTGTGTTGTCGTAATTCACGCAGTAGATCCTATCAACAATGGCGCCTGCGGCGGCGAGCACCTCGCGGCGAGCATCCCAAATGGTCCAGACAAAACAAAACGCCGCTGGCCCCGGACTTGGCGGTCCGAGAAACCAGCGGCGTGAGCGGCACCCCATAGCTGTAGGGGCGCAGGCAGCGGCTAGCGGCGCTCCTTGATGCGGGCCTTCTTACCGCGCACGTCGCGCAGGTAGTACAGCTTGGCGCGACGGACGCGGCCGCGACGGGAGACCTTGATGGAAGCGATATTCGGGGAGTGGACCGGGAAGGTACGCTCCACGCCAATACCGAAGGAGACCTTGCGGACGGTGAAGGTCTCGCGGATGCCGGAGCCCTGGCGGCGGATGCAGACGCCCTTGAACAGCTGGGTACGCTCGGTGCTGCCCTCGATGACCTTGACGTCAACCTCGAGGGTGTCGCCCGGGCGGAAGGCCGGGATGTCGTCGCGCATCTGCGCGGCATCGATCTTGTCGATGATGTTGCTCATTGTTTAAATCCTTTTCAGTTTAAGACAGAGGACCCTAGCGCCCGTGCGCCGGTTCGTGCCTATTACATACAGCAGTTAACCATTTTGACACAAGCACAAAGCCCGCGCCAAATCCCGGGCAGCGGTTCTTAGCGCCCGAAGCCGGCCTTGCGCAGCGCGTCGGCCATGGAACCGCCCTGCGGGGCCGCGGACTGGCCGCGCTTGCCGCCGCGCGGTTTGTTCGGCTTCTTGCCGCCACCCCTCGGCCCCCGGCCGCCCTTGGCTTCCTTTCCAGGCTTGCCCGGCTCGCCCGGCTTGGCGGGCTTGCCGTCCTCGCCGGGCTCGTCGTCCAGGCGCAGGCTCAAGCTGATGCGCTGGCGCTGCACGTCAACGTCCATGACCTTGACCTTGACGACCTCGCCGGAGCGGACCACCTCGTGCGGGTCGGAGACGAATTTGTGGCTCATCGCGGACACGTGCACCAGCCCGTCCTGGTGGACCCCCACGTCCACGAAGGCGCCGAAGGCGGCGACGTTGGTCACCGTACCCTCCAGGATCATGCCCGGGCTCAAGTCGGAGACCTTGTTTACACCCTCGCGGAAGGTGGCGGTTTTGAACTCCGGGCGGGGGTCGCGGCCCGGCTTGTCCAGCTCGGCGATGATATCGGTCACCGTCGGCACCCCAAAGGTCTCGTCGGCGAAGTCCTGCGGGTTCAGCGCGCTCAGCACGCGGCTATTGCCAATCAGCTCGCCGATGCCAAGCCCCGTCGACTTCGCAATCGCCGCCACGATGGGGTAGGCCTCCGGGTGCACCGCGGAGGCGTCCAGCGGGTCGGTGCCGCCGGTAATGCGCAAGAAGCCGGCGGACTGCTCAAAGGCCTTCGGCCCCAGCCGCGGGACCTTCTTGAGCTCCTTGCGGCTGGCGAAGCTGCCATGCTCGTTGCGGTAGGCCACGATGTTGCCGGCGATGGTGGAGTTGATCCCGGCGACGCGCTCCAGCAGCGGGGCCGAGGCGGTGTTCAGATCCACCCCTACCCCGTTGACGGCGTCCTCGACGACGGCATCCAAGGTGCGCGCCAGCTGGGTCTGGTTCACGTCGTGCTGGTACTGGCCCACGCCGATGGCCTTCGGGTCAATCTTGACCAGCTCGGCCAGCGGGTCCTGGAGGCGGCGGGCAATCGAGACCGCCCCGCGCAGGGAGACGTCCATGTCCGGGAATTCCTCCGCCGCCAGCGGGGAAGCCGAATAGACCGACGCGCCCGACTCGGAGACCACCACGGGCGTGGGGCGCGCCCCGCCGGCCTGGGCGACCAGGTCGGCCACCTCGCTGGCCAGCTTCTCCGTCTCTCGGGAGGCGGTGCCGTTGCCGATGGCCATCAGGTCCACCGAGTGCTGCGCGCACCAGGTAGCCAGCTCCCTAACCGCCTGCGACCACTGGTTCTGTGGCTGGTGCGGGTAGATGATGGTGGTATCTAGCACCTTGCCGGTCGCGTCCAGAGCCGCGCACTTGACCCCGTTGCGGTAGCCCGGGTCCAGGCCCAGGGTGGCGCGCTGGCCCGCGGGGGCGGCTAGCAGCACGTCGCGCAGGTTCGTGGCGAAGACCTGCAGCGCGCCTTCCTCGGCGCGCTCCTTCAGCCGCATGCGCACGTCCAAGCTGGAGGAGACATAGAGCTTGGTGCGCCAGCCCCAGTGCACCGCGTTGGCCAGCCAGGCCGACGACGTATCTAGATCGAAGCGGTCCGCGATGATTCCCTCATAGGCCGCGTCCTCGCCGGCATCCAGGTTCAGGTGCAACACGCCCTCGGACTCGCCGCGCAGCAGCGCCAGGATGCGGTGCGAGGGCAGGGTGTCGAAAGGCTCCGAGAAGTCGAAATAGTCCTTGAACTTCGCGCCCTCGGCTTCCTTGCCCTCGACGGCCTGGGCGCCCAGCGCGCCCTCGTCGAAGAACTTCTCGCGCACCTGGCCGACCAGATCGGCATCGAGGGCGAAGCGGTCCACCAGGATGGCCCGCGCGCCCTCCAGCGCCTTCCTCGGCTCGGCGAAGCCCTCGGTCACGAAATGCTCGGCCAGCTTGCCCGGGTCCGCCGCCGGGTTCTCGATAAGCTGGTCGGTCAGCGGCTCTAGGCCGGCCTCGCGGGCAATGTCCGCCTTCGTTTTCCGCCGCTTCTTGTACGGCAGGTACAGGTCCTCCAGGCGGGCCTTCGACTCGCAGGCGAGAATCTGGGCGCGCAGCTTATCGGTCAGCTTGTCCTGCTCCTCGATGGCCGCCAGCACCGTTTCCTTGCGCTCTTCCAACTCGCGCAGGTAGGTCGCGCGCTCGAAGATGGTGCGCAGCTGGGCATCGTCCAGCCCGCCGGTCGCTTCCTTACGGTAGCGGGCGATAAAAGGCACGGTGTTGCCCTCCGCCATGAGCTTGAGCGCGACCTCAACCTGGTCGACGCGCACGTCCAATTCCGCAGCAATCGTGGCTGCAATATTCACAAAATACCTCTTCTACTAAGAATCTAAACTACCGGGACGCCGAGTACGCCAGGGTCGTACCCAGGCCAAACTCGGTGTGCCCGATTTCGCTCGTGCCGTAGCTTAGCGCCCCGGCGGGCAGCGCCTCCGCAACCGCCTGGGTCACCTTCGGCAGCGCCAGCGCAGTCTCCGCGTTGACGATGACCCGCCACACCACCAGCCCCACCGGCTTCTCGCCGTGCTTCCAGACGTACTCGCGGACCAGGACGTTGTCCGCCGCGCACTCGGCGTCGACGACCTCCACCGCGATATCGCTCACGATGACCTTGTGCTCGGCCAGGGCGGCGGGCATCGCGGGCACGCAGGCTCGCAGCTCCTCCTCGCCCACCAGGACCGACAGATCGGTAGAAACCTCCATGGCTACCGCGCCTCCCCTTCCGCGTCCAAGCCTTCCAGGAAGGCGCGGTCGGCGTCGCTGAGCTCGGCCTGCTCCAGCAGCTCCGGGCGGCGGGCCCGGGTGCGGCGCAGCGACTCCTCGCGGCGCCAGCGGTCCACCTTCGCGTGGTCACCCGAGGCCAGCACCTCCGGCACCGGAAGCTCCCGCCACACGCGCGGCTTGGTGTAGCTGGGTCCTTCCAGGAGCCCGTCGGAGAAGGAGTCCTCCTCGTGCGAGCGCTGGTTGCCCAGAACGCCCGGCACCAGCCGGACCACGGCCTCCGCGATCACCAGCACCGCGACCTCGCCGCCGATGAGCACGTAGTCCCCGATGGAGACCTCCCGCACCCGGTAGCGGCGCTGCGCGTCGTCGATGACGCGCTGGTCGATGCCCTCGTAGCGCCCGCAGGCAAAAACGATGTGCTCCTCGCGGGAAAACTCCCGCGCGTGCGCCTGCGTGAACGGCTCGCCCGCCGGCGTCGGCACGATGAGCAGCGGGCGTCCGTCCTTATCGTCGGGGGCACCGTCGGCCGCGTAGGAGCGCGCCTCGATGCCCTCCAGCTCATCGTGGCGCGCCCGGTTCAGGTGCGGTAGCGAAGACTCCAGGCGCGCGGCGTTGGCGGCCGGGCCGGTGCCGGCGGCGACATCGTCAAGTGCCGGACCCCAGACCGTGGGCTTCATGACCATACCGGGCCCACCGCCGAACGGGGAATCATCCACCGACTTGTGCCGGTCCGTGGCCCACTGGCGCAGGTCGTGCACGCCGACCTGCAGTAGGTCCTGCTCAATGGCCTTGCCCAGCAGCGCGTGGCGCAGCGGGTCCAAATACTCCGGGAAGATCGTGACGACGTCGAGCCTCATAGATCCAGCAGCCCCTCCGGCGGCGTGACCGTCACGGTCCCGGCCTCCAGGTCGACCTCCGGCACCATTTCCTCCACGAACGGGATAAGGCTGGTGCACCCCTCGGCACCACGAAACTCCAGCAGCGAGTGTGCCACCCCGGGCTGCAGGGCGGTGACCTCGCCGATGTCCGCGCCGTCGTGGATAACGCGCAGGCCCAACAGTTCGTGTTCGTAGAAGCCGTCGTCGTCGGCATCGTCAAGCGGGGGCGCGAAGAACTTGGTGCCCCGCAGGGCGTCTGCGGCGGTGCGGTCCGGAATCTCCTCGAAGCGCACCAAAAGGCGCGACTGGTGCGGGCGCACCGACGCGATAGTCAGCGCATGCTCCTTGTTTCCCCGCGTGCCGTGGATAACCTCGCCCACCGCAAAGCGGACGTCCGGGTCGTCCGTGGTCACGTCCACCGCGACCTCACCTTTTACCCCATGCGACTTCACCACGCGACCAATCATCAAATCCATACGCCCCATACTAATTGCCGCGCCCGCTAGACTGGACACCGATGGACAACCTACCGATTAACCGCCCCGAGACCTTCGGTGAGGCCACCCCGGCCGAGACCACGCTCACCCACCTCGACCTGCTCGAACTCGCCCCTGCCACCGATGCCTCCCGCCCCCGCCCCGGCGTCCGCCGCGTGCTCACCGCCGACGACGTCAACCTCATCCTGTTTAGCTTCCTGCCCGGGCAGTGCCTCCCCGACCACAAGGCGGCCCACCCCATCACGGTCCAGTGCCTGGCCGGAGAGGTCACGTTCACCTGCGACGGCCAGGCCGCGGATGTTACCCCCGGCACTGTGATCCACCTCCCCGCCTACGCACCGCACCGGGTCGATTGCCCCGGGGAGAAAAACAAAGGTAATACCCCTGCCGTCATGCTGCTGATGATGCACACCGGCGAAAACGCCGGAAATAAATAAAGACTTTTACCCCACGCGCCACTTCCCACGAGGCGAGACGGTTCCTGGAAAATATTCAGTGCTACCGTAGCGAGGGTGGAACAGCGATCGAAACCTTACCATCACGGTGACCTGTACAACGAACTGTTGCGGATTGCAACCAAGTACGGCCAGCGCGGAGGCCCCAACGCCGTCACCATCCGGGCGGTCACCCGCGAGGCCGACGTCTCCCCAACCTCCGCATATCGCCACTTCAAGAACCAGGTCGAGCTCCAGCACGCCGTCGCCAAGGCCGCCATCGGCGAGCTAGTCGCGCGCGTCCAAGGCGCTCTCGATGGCTTCAACTCCGGCGCCTCGACCGCCAGCCAAGCGCTTCACGATGCCGCCTGGGCCTACTTCACCTTCTCCCGCGAGGAGCCCAACTTCTTCCGCTGCATGCTCGCCGTCGCGGAAACCACCTTCCCGGTCACCTTCAGCTCCACGCTCACCAGCGAGCAGGGGCTTAGCCCCGCCGATCTGGCAGCCACGTTCGAGCTCCCGCCCTCCCACGCCAAGGCGATCCTCTCCTACCGCGCAGCCATGATGGCATATGCCGCCGAATCCGGCACCACGCTAACCCAGGAGCAACTGCTCTTCAACACCATCAGCGCGTGGTCGACCCTGCACGGCTTCACACACCTGTGCCTGGACAGCCACCTGTCGACCCTGGACGAGTCCACACAACTTCGCCTGGCCGAGCACGTCTTCGCGATGGTGCATAACTCCTTGCTGGATTAGTCAAGACTACCGGCGGTTCCCCACCTTCAGTAGGTTCGCGCAGGCGCGGCACTTATCCACAGGCGCGCCGCATGTTGAGACCAGCTTTGCGCCTACTTGGGCACATTGCTCCATTTTTCGGCCTTTGGACAGGTGGCGCCA